>CAIVIS010000426.1 GCA_903906055.1 uncultured Acidimicrobiaceae bacterium | reverse complement strand
CCTGATCACGCTGTTCATCTCGTGCTTCGGCGGCGGCATGATCTCCTTGGCCAGCACCTACATCATCTACGCCCAGACCGGCTCGCTCAGCATTACCGGGTTGATCGTGGTGTGCACGAACCTTCCGTGTCTGGTGCTCCCCGGATGGGCCACCCGCTTGGCCAACCGTATGGGCGGGCCGCTTCTCTACTGCCTGAGCGCCGTAGCGCTGGGACTGATCGGATTCGCGCCCGCCATCCTGTCGGCCATGGGGGACCTGAATTCGGCCACCCTCCTCCTCTGGTACCTGCTCGGTGGGGTCATCTTCGGACTTACCTCTCCGGTCACCGGACTGGTACGGCGAGCTATTGCCATTCCCGGGCAGGTCCCCGAGTTCAACAGTGCCGCCACCCGATCAGTCTCCATTGCCACGGTGGCCGGCATCCTCCTCGGCGGCGCGCTATTCGCCGCCGTCGGCCCGACGTGGATCTACATCATCGCCGCCATCGCTCACTTCCCGGTGGCCGTCGCCGTCTACCCCGTGGTTCGTCGAGGTGCAGGTAGGGAGGACCGCTCGGCATCTGGTGGGCGGTTCATGGATTCGCTGAAGGTAAGGCGTGCTCACCCCGGTTTGCGTGCCGCCTTCTACTTCACCACGTTCTGTTTCGTCATCGGTTCCTATTCCGTCACCTTCCCGGCCATAGCTTCCTCGATCGGCACTAATGCCGGGATCTTGTCGCTACTGCAGGCCGCCGCGGTGTTCGGTGGGCTGTTCGTGGTCGTGGCCGTCCGCCGAGTCCACGGTCACTTCGGTTGGGGTGCGGTCCAACGGGTCTGCTACCTGACCAGTGGGCTCGGGATCCTTGTGTTGGCGTGGATCAACCACCGAGGCTCGAGCCCCACCATCACATTGATCATCAGCATCGTCGCCATCGTGCCGATCGGATTCGCTCTCAACCTGGATGCCTCCATCTTGAATGCCCTGGTGCAGGTGGCGGCCCCTCGAGAGGCCCGCACCTCGGTCCTGACCTACTACGCCCTTATTCCGATGGCCTTCATTCCGATCGGACAAGAATTCGTCGGTGGACTGTCTGATGCCACCTCGGTGAGCACCGCACTGCTGGTGGTTGGAGCGCTGACGTTGCTACTGATTGAGTTCGGACCTCGTCAGAAGATCCGTCCGGCATTCGACGCACTGAATGATTCGCCGGATGCGCCCAGTGGCTATCCGGCCTCCACTCACGTGGCCCGGCCCGATGTCGTGATCGACCACGGAGTGGCGGAATCGGATCGGTCCAACATCCACTCCGGTGCTGTTAGCGGCCCCGAGGTGAGCGATGGCTCCTCTCGGGATGTCGAGGTCGATGTCCTCGAAGACGAGATCGGTCCCATAGCGGGCCAAGTACCAGGACCGGAGATGCCCGATCGGCCAGAAGCAGAGCGCTGAAGGGTCTGGAGTTGCGTCATCAGTCGAGTTCTGGATCGTAGGTGGCAACTACTCCTCGCCCAGAGTGCTTGGCCCGCATCAGGGCGCTATCGGCGTGACGCAGGGTGACCTCGGCATCTTCCTCCGGATCAGCCAGGGCGACTCCGATGCTGACGCTCATGTGGACACTGTGGCCATCGATAGTGACTGCATCATCGAAGGCGGCAATGATCTTTGTCGCCACCTCCTCAGCGTCGGCCACGGCGTGCAGGCCAGGTAGGAGGATGACGAATTCGTCACCTCCGACCCTCGAGATGATGTCGTCGCTACGACACGAGGCCATCAGTCGATCGGCCAGTCGGATGAGCGCCTGATCGCCTGCGGCGTGTCCATAGGTGTCGTTGATCACCTTGAGGTTGTCGACGTCGATGTACAGCGCGCCCACGTTGGTACCGGTCCGCTTGGTGAGCGTCATCATCTCATGGGCCCGGTCGAAGAGGTCGTGTCGGTTGAGGAGATGGGTCAGCATGTCGTGCGTCGCCTGGTAGGAGAGCTTCTCGCGGGCCGCCTTGGTATCGGTGATGTCCACGTAGGTCGAGACATACGACAGAGGCTGACCGGTTGCATCGCGCAGCAGTCCGATGGAGTGTTCGACCCAGACACGTGACCCGTCAGGGCGCAGCAGGCGGCACTCGCGTGGGGTCGACAGTGATCTGCCCGCTAGCAGTTCGGCGCGTCGGCGGAGATCCTGGATGTCGTCGGCGGGGTCGAGGATGTCGGGAAACCGGTGGGTGGTCAGCCACTGCTCATCGCGCCCGACCATGACACACAGGGCCGGATTCACCTCCACGTAGCGCCGGTCGAGGTCGGAGACCGAGATGCCGATCGGGGCCGACTCCAACGCCAGTCGGAACCGCTTCTCACTTTCGGCCAGTGCGTCGCGGGCAATGACCTCGTCGTGCACATCACGCGCTGTGACCACACCGCCGATGGCCGCCTCATCGTCGTCGAACAGGGGCCGTATGCGAGCGGATACCCAGCGGTACTCCCCACCCTTGGTGCGCACTTGACACTGGAAGGCCGCCGAAGCCCCACCGATTACCTTTCCGACGACTACGGCGAGGCCGGACTGGTCCTGCGGTCGCAGATACTCCGATATGCGATGGCCCACCACTCGGTCCGGCGGGCATCCACCCAATTCCATGACCGAGGGCGAGATCCACTCGATGGTGGTGTCCAGATCACAGCGGATCACGACGTCGGACTCGTTCTCGAGGAGAAGTCGGTATCGCTCTTCAGACTCGGCCCGGACTTCGCGCTCGACCATCACGTCCTCGATGTCGGACATGCCGACCACGAACACGGCATCTGATGTCCCGGCGACGGCCTTGCCTTGGGCCCGCATCCATCGGGTACCGCCATCGGCAGTGCGCACCCGGACTTCGATCGAAGGCCCGATGCCTAGTTCAGCCAACTCTGACCTTGCTTGCAGGGCCGCATCCATGTCCACCTCAGCGACCAGTTCGAGCGCATGACGCCCGAGCAAGTTTGCGGGCTCCCACCCGAGTAACGAGCGGACGGATGGAGAGATCCAGGTGATGCAGAGATCCTGATCGGTCTCGAACACGATGTCGGTGGCGTTTTCAGCCAGCAGGCGGAAGTGTTCGGCGCTGGCCACTCGATTCGTGATGTCCCGCCAGGTGCAGCTCAGCGAGTCATCCACTTTGATGGCTCGAATGTCCAGGTGTCGATCGGGTGTGGATCCGTCTCCGTGGTAGACGAAGTCATCGAGGAGCAACGGTTCGCCGGAGTCCGCCGCATGGGCCAGTTGTGCGAACAGGTCGGCTGCGGACTCACCGACCAACACGTCGAGCAGGTGGGCGCCGATCAGTTGTTCCCTGTTCATCTGCATGTCGGCGCAGGCAGATCGGTTGACGTCGACGTAGTAGAAGTCGACCAGTTGACTCTGGTCGTTGCGAAGAACCTTGAGGAGCGCGTGGGGGTCAACCAGCGATTCAAGGGTGATCTCCATGATCGATCGGCTCTCTGCCAGCTCAGACTCGAGGCTGGCATTTCGCGAGCCGACCGCTTCGGTGATGTCCACGAGGGACGTGGTCACTATGCACGCCGCATCACTCACAGCGACAATCCGACTGGAAGCCACAAGAAGTGTCGGATCCTGTCCCGGTTGATCCAACTTCAGGATTCTCGACCGCCCTGGTGGCCGATTTGGACCGGAGGTAGAAGCGGATGTGGCATCCACTGATGGTCGGTCACCGCCGTCGCCCCTGTCGGAATCGATGGGCTGGGGAAGGAACGACTTCGCTCCAAGTAGTCGATCTCGGCTCATGCCGAGCAGTTCGCATGCGGCATCGTTCACTTCGAGGATCGATCCGCTCGTGTCTTGGACCACGATGCCTACGCCGACGGTGGTGAGGAAGCCCGAATTCCTCAGTAACTCAGCACTGAGCACGGTTCCGTCACCGCCCTGTTGGTTGCCAGCCATCGCCGTCCTTTCCGACCAGCCGACGTGCAACTCCCGGCCAGACCCCGCACTCTGCCGTCTCTCCAAATTGTGACGCGCTCGTATCGGGACGGATAGAGCCGAAGGTCACCCCGGCATTCGCCTGGCGGGTGAGGCGGATCGATACGATGCCTGCATGCGCACGATGGTCCTCTTGGCCCTAACGACCGCCATTGCTGCCGATAGCCGGTGGGGCGAAGACGTCCCTAGGAGACCGATCCGATGATCTTCTGGTGGTGTGCCCTTGGCCTGATCCTGGCCGCCGTCTATATGGTCACCTACACATTGCTGCGTACCTCGGCAGACAACCGGCGCTGGCACGAGCGGCTCCGTCGCCCGAATGGCTCGTCAGCGGATCCGAGCGAGGCCGACCAGACCTCGCTCGACGGACCGTAAGGCACGGCACGGCGAGTGAATGCACCTAGGGGCGGCCAACAATGGGCGGACAGCGCTCATCCCCCAACCGCTGACTGAGCGCCGCTACCGTCGTATCTCGAGGGGCGGAGACGAAAGGAGCCAGTCAATGGCGTCTGATAACGAAGTAGTCGTCGTCCAGGGAGGCCTGCCCTCCAAGGTCGTGTGGCAGATGGAGCTGGTCGTCGGGATCATCACCTTGATCCTCGGTGTCATCTTGGCCCTGCGCCCTTCCCAGTCGTTGAGCGTGATCTGCGTGTTCATCGGAATTCTGCTCATCATCGGGGGCATCTTCCACTTCATCCGTGCCCTCGACCACGAAGAGCAGCACCGGGCTTGGATCGCCATCGCCGGCCTCCTCGAACTGGTGATCGGAGTGGTGATGATCCGCCACTT
This sequence comes from uncultured Acidimicrobiaceae bacterium, assembly GCA_903906055.1. Taxonomy (GTDB): domain Bacteria; phylum Actinomycetota; class Acidimicrobiia; order Acidimicrobiales; family RAAP-2; genus Bog-756. The sequence goes on along the minus strand of CAIVIS010000426.1, from coordinate 4,171 downwards.
GGGCCTGACCAAGTCGATCATCGGCCTGCTCATCGGGATCGTGTGGATCGTGCAAGGCGTGGTCATGCTGCTAGCCGGGATCATGGGCGGAACGAAGGGCTCTCGGGGTTGGGCGATCGGCTTCGGCATAGTCAGCCTCATTGCCGGCATCGTGGTTGTCACTGTGCCTGAGGACTCCGTGACCGCGCTGGCCACGCTGCTCGGCATCTGGTTCATCATCATGGGGATCTTCGAGATCATCGGGGGCGCCGTACTGCGGTCCGAGCTCAAGAAGGCAGGCGCCTGAGCCATCGGTCTGACCGGTCGCAGACGACCGGCTGCCAGTTGCACTGCACGCAGGGGCCGCTTCGGCGGCCCCTGCGTCGTTCCGTGATCCGGGACTGCTCGTGCGGGCGATGCCCGGTGTTCCTCGAGGCCAGGGTGCAGTAGTTGCGAAGGGTTCGCAACTAGGTCAGGATTGCCACTTGATGCCAGAGCACCCCGCCATCTGCCGACGCAGTGTCCTCGATGGGGGGCGCAGGTGACAGTCATGACCTCTTCGGTGTCGCCCGCGCCAGCGGCCACCCGAATCGGTCGGATCAGGGCCCTGTTGGTTCCCAGCGCGTGGCGACAGGTGACGTGGATGTTCGCCAGCATCGCCGCCATGCACGTGATCGGCTTCGGGGTGTTCATCGTTTTCGTCGTGCCCGGCCACTACAAGGGCCTGGGTATCGGGGTGTGCGTGCTGGCCTACACCCTTGGACTCCGCCACGCTTTCGACGCCGACCACATCTCGGCCATCGACAACACCACCCGCAAACTCATGAGCGACGGAAAGCAGCCGCTCAGCGTGGGCTACTTCTTCGCTCTGGGGCATTCGAGCATCGTGGTGGCCATCGGGGTGGGTGTGGTGGTGGCCGAACGGACGGTCTACAACGCCGTCTCGAACAGCGGATCCACCCTGCAGCAGTTCGGAGGTGTGTTCGGCACGGTGGTGTCCGCCGGGTTCCTGTTCTTGATCGGTGCGTTGAACCTCATCATCCTGGCTGGCATCATCAAGGTGTTCCGCATGATGCGTCACGGCGACTTCGACGAAGCAGAGTTGGAGCGCCAGTTGGAGAACCGCGGCCTCATGTACCGGTTCTTCGGCCGATGGATGGGTTCGATCACCAAGGAGTGGCAGATGTTTCCGGTCGGCGCCGTGTTCGGACTGGGCTTCGATACGGCCACCGAAGTCGCCCTACTCGGCACCACGGCGCTGCTGGCTTCGCACTCGCTGCCTTGGTACTCGATCATGTGCCTACCCATTCTGTTCACGGCTGGCATGTGCCTCATGGACACCCTGGACGGCTGCTTTATGAACGTGGCCTACGGCTGGGCGTTCTTCAACCCGGTGCGCAAGGTGTTCTACAACTTGACGATCACCACTCTCTCCGTGGTCATCTGCTTCTTCGTGGGGGCCATGGAGGTCCTCGGCCTGCTGCCCCACGAGCTGCACCTATCCGGGCCCTTCTGGGACTACATGGCCGGGTTCAATCTGAATGCGGCCGGCTACGTGATCGTGGGGCTGTTCGTGGCCACATGGGCGATTGCCGTGATCGTCTGGCGAGTATTCCGGGTAGAGGAGCGTTGGTCGGCCAAGCTGCAGGGCCACGAGGCCTTCGAGGACGAGGCGGCTGTAGCGCTCGACTTCGGGCCGATGACGGCGGCCCGACCCGCCGCCTGATCTCACAGGTCATTTCTTCGAGGCACCAGTCGGGGGAGCCGCTGTCGTAGCATCGCTACGTTCGACCAGGCACCGACGGAGGCCACGTGTTCGAAAAGCACCGGGAGCATGAGGCAGAGAAGGAACGGCTCGACGCGCTCACAGCGTGGCAAGGCCGCCACGACGCCTACGTCGAAATGATCGACACGGCGAAGAGTTTTGCCGGCACAACGGCGGAAGGACTGTTGTTGTCCGCCAAGGAGACCGTCTTCCTGACGGTGACCGATACGTCACTCATCGAGGAACGTCGCGGCAAAGGCACCTACCAGGGCCATTCGCAGGGGATCTCCGTGCCCGTCATGAAGGTGGCGGGCCGCCAGATCCGGTACCGGGTCGGGGCATCCAAGGGGCATTTCGTCCAAGGCGACCTGTCGCCGACCGCCATCGACACCGGCACCACCTACATCACCTCGTCTCGAGTCATCTTCCAGGGTGCCAACCAGACGAGGGAGTGCGCCTTCGCCAAGATGATCGGGTTCGACCACGCAGCCGATACCGGAACCACCACGTTCTCGGTGTCGAACCGAACGAAGCCCACCACCATCGAGTACGGGATGTCCGTGGCCGCTACCTTCGAATTCCGACTCGACCTGGCTCTGGCCCACTTCGGTAACAGCCTGGACCAACTGGTGTCGGACCTCGAGGCCGACCTGGCCGCCATCGACGAGGAGCGACCAGTTGCCCTAGCGGCATCGGCGGAGGCTGCATTGGACACTGTTCCCCCGGTAGTTGCCGTGGAACCAGAGCCCATGGCTGCAGTTCCCATGGCCGCACCGTCGGCTTCGATTGTTGCACCGCAGCCAGATGCCACCGTGGCACCACAGCCAGCGGCGGCAGTCGCGCCCCAGCCCGTGCCCGCTCCAGGCTGGTTCGCAGACCCCTGGGGGATGGCCCCGCTGCGCTGGTGGGATGGAGCGGCGTGGTCCTGGCAGACAGTGGACCCGGCAGCTCCAGCGGTGCTGCCGGCCTGATCGCTGGGCTGATGGGCTGCCGGCCTGATCGCTGGGCTGATGGGCTGATGGGCTGATGGGCTGATGGGCTGATGCCAGGCGCTCGGCAGTGGACGCTGGCCCAGCTCGTATGGGATCGTCCCATCCTGCGATTGCTATCCGTCTCAAGAGTGAGGGTGCGCGTATGAGCGATGAAGTCCTGGAAGCACAACTGGCCGCCCTGGTGGGTCAGCCGGTGGGAGGCCACGGCCCCTCGGTCGCCCCTGATCCGGTCAACCAGCCGATGATCCGGCACTGGGCGGCGGCGTTCGCCGACCACAACCCGATCTACACCGACTCTGCAGCCGCTCAACAATCCCGGTTCGCCGACATCGTGGCCCCGCCACTGATGCTGCAGACCTGGACCATGCCCTATCCCACGTTGGCCGGTATCGCCGAGCGAGGGGGATCGCCGGTGGAGATGGACGGCGAGGCCGCGCTGTCGGTGCTCGACCGCGCCGGCTATGTCGGCACGCTTGCCACTAATTCCGAGTTCGAGATCGTCCGCTACCTCCGCCTGGGCGAAGTGGTGTCGGCCACCACGGTGTTCGAGTCGATCTCGGCGGAGAAGCAGACCCGGATGGGCAGGGGTCGTTTCGTCACCTGGGTCACCACGTATCGCGTGGAGTCGGGCGAGGTGGTGGGGACACAGATGTTCCGGATTCTGAAGTTCGACCCCTCGGGGGCGTCCCGATGACGACCGGCCTCCCGACTCCTCTCGACTATTCGTCGCTGTCCGTGGGTGACGTATTGCCCCCACTCAAAATCGACGTGACGGCCACCTTGATTGCGGCTGGTGCCATCGCCACCCGCGACTTCATGCCCGTGCACCACGACCGCGACTACGCCAACCAGCAGGGTGCGCCCGACATCTTCATGAACATCCTGTCCGACACCGGCTACTGCAGTCGGTTCTTGACCGACTGGGCCGGTCCTGACGCCATGCTGCGCCGACTGGCCATCCGGCTGGGGGTTCCCGTGTTTCCTGGCATGGCGATGGTCTACACGGGCGAGGTCGCCGACCTGTCAGTGGACGGCGACGAGGGCGTGGTCGAGGTTGTGTTTCGGGCCACCACCGACCTCGGCGAGCATGTCACCGCAACGGCCCGGTTGACCCTGCCGCTGACCGCGTCTGCGACCAGATCAGGCCAAGGTTGACGAGGGCTGACGAGAACTGACGAGAGCTGACGAGAGCTGACAAGGGCTGACAAGGGCTGACCGGCTACGAGGCGACCGTCTCGCGACTCCGGATGCCACGTCTGGTCCCGACTACCGGCAGAATGTCCCCATGACCGATTGGCAGGCCATCTCCACCCGTAATGCCCGATGCGTCCAGACCACCATCGGGTGGATCTTCTGGGACCCTGGAGCCGTGGCGCGCTACGAGGCGGTCGGCCTGCCCGAGGGACTGGCTGGACCACTGGGCTACATCGCCTCT
>CAIVIS010000425.1 GCA_903906055.1 uncultured Acidimicrobiaceae bacterium | reverse complement strand
TGTCGACCAGACCCACCTGGCCCTGGCTGCCATGTCTGGCCTGCTGTCCACTGTCACCATCAATGCTCAGCGGATGCAGGACGCGGCCAACGGCTCGTCGGTGGCTGCCGTCGATCTGGCCGAGTGGCTGGTCGAGCAGGGGATGCCCTTCCGCCAGGCTCACAGCGTCGTGGGCGGACTGGTCCATGACTCCCTGGAGCGCCATGTGCCTCTGGCTGAGTTGGTCGAGGCACATCCGGCCCTGGGGGCTGAAGCAGTGGCACTGCTGGAGCCCGGGGTGGCTGTCACCCGACGTACGACGCCGGGGGGTGCCGGACCGGCCGCGGTGGAGGTGCAGATCGGACGGTTCGACCGCCGGCTCGATGCGGACCGCATCCGGGTATCGGCTCTCGGCTGAGCGGAGCGGGACTGAGCCAGGTCGACCGCCGGCTCCCACGTGATTGAGCGAGGTGGACCCGGGCCCGACCTACGCCTGTCACCGGCGCTCTGGGTCAGTTCTAGGGTCTGCTCCCTCCGACATCGCCGGCTCCACCATCTGCAACCTGGCGACTCCGGTGCTGTATCTGCCTGCCACCATGGCGGCCAAGCCCGAATCGATCGGCTCTTCCGTGCGACTCAGCCACGTTGGTCGGTCGAGGACCCTTATGTGGCGACCTCGACGAGGTCAGTCTCCGTGATGGTCATGGGGGACGCGGCCAAGACGCGAGCCAGTGCTTCGGCGTCGATCCCTGAGGCCTGGAGCTGAGCCATCGACCTACGTCCGGTCATCGAGCGCAGTCGATCGAAGTCGGTCAGCCCACAGCCTTGGATCTGCTCGGCCAGGTCAGCGTCCATCTTGGCGATGTTGCGCAGCATGTACGCCGATCCGATGGCCAACGACGGATCGTCCTGGGCTCCGGGGCTACCCACGGCCAGGCGGATGTCGTGCTCGTGGGTGGCCATGTCCATCACCAACTGGTAGTTCCCTGGTTTGGGGATGTGAAGCAACATCGCATCGCAGGCTTCTCCAGAAGCGGTCCACTCATCGAGGAATTCGTCCAGGGGCTTGCCACTGTGGCGATCGACCTGGGCCTGGGTCCAGGCTTCGGAGCCGATCCCCTCGAGGCGGCCGTTGAGCAGGTCGTCGCACACGCCGTACATATGGCAGGCCAACTCTTTGGCCGTCCAGTCGGGACAAGTGGGGACGATCTGGGCCGCCCGCTCCTCACCGGCGGCACGCAGGACGCCAATGGTCCGGGCGCGAATGCCGCCCATAGCGCCAACTACGTCGTCTGGGCTGTAAGGAGAATCCATAGCCGCAGCCTATGACCTCGCCCCTCCGCTCAACTGCCTCCTACTGACTACGCACGCCCCGGAGTGTCGGACGGAGTCATTCGGATCAGTAAAACCGTCACCGGTTTGCCGCCCCTCCAGCATGTGGGAGGGCGTAGGGGCAACCTCTGGTGCCCGGGCCGGAGGCCTCGCTGGCTAGGGAGCGGTGACGGGTGTCGGGAACACGCCGATGTCGCCGCGCCACTCGAGTCCGCCGCTGATGGCCGAGTCGATAGCCGCAGCCACCT
>CAIVIS010000424.1 GCA_903906055.1 uncultured Acidimicrobiaceae bacterium | reverse complement strand
TACCGACACTGGCCCGGCTGCACCGCATCCGACGGCTGGCGCGTCGGCGGTCGGCGCGAGGCGCGTGCTGATCGCTTACAACGTGTGGATCGCCGGCCCCTATGCAGGTGGCCCAGGAACGGATAGTGACGACGCCCCAGCCCACGTCGAGGTGACCGAGGTGGCCCGGTCGCTGGCGGCCCGCCTGCGGCGGCCCGGGCTGCGCACCCTGGGTCTGACCGTCGACGGCGGAGCTCAGGTCAGTTGCAACGTGGTCGATCACCGCCAGGTGACGCTCACCGAGGTATTCGACGAAGTAGTCGCCGGTTCGGCCGAGTTCGGCTGCTCGGTCACCAAGGGCGAACTCGTCGGCCTGCTGCCTCAGGTCTCCCTGTCAGCCGTCGACGAGGGACGGTGGGTCGAACTCGGGCTACGGGCCGAGGACACCATCGAGTCCCGTATCGTCGAACTCGGTAACGGCACCCGACAGGACTGACCGACCGCCGGTCAATCCTGCCAGTGGTGCCGCGCTGCTACCTGATCAGCGTTAGGCCGTGATGGCCCGGCGCTGCATTGCACGCTGGCGGCGGAGCCGTCGGCGCTCGCGCTCGGACAGCCCTCCCCAGATTCCGAACTTCTCACCGTTGGCCAACGCGTACTCGAGGCAGTCCTCGCGTACCACGCACCCACGGCACACTTCTTTCGCTTCACGGGTCGAAGCACCGCGCTCAGGAAAGAAGAGGTCGGGGTCCACCCCCATGCAGTTCGCCTTGGTCTGCCAGGTCCGTTCTTGGGGTCCATTCATCAATGACACCATGTCCATCGTCAGACCTCCCTCCCACTCATCCATGCGGTTTCGCGTGAATCCGCACAGCACCGATGTAACTACATCGCTGTAATCTTCCCCCATAACCAGGGGAAACGCAAGAAAAATCTGATGGTGTCGTGCGGCGGCGTCCCGGGTCCAGTCGGGCGGACCGGTTATCGAGCCCCTGCGGCCCTCACCAGACTGCACTCCGGCTGCACTCCAACTGCACTCGAGTCGGGCTGAAACGTCAACTTCCCACGAAGGCCGCTTCCCCCTGCGCCGCGGTGTTACCGCTCGACCCCACCTCGGCCCAGGGGCGCCTGCTCCGTGTCGGCCCGAGGTGTCGATGCACGCCTTCGGGTCCTCCAAGAAGGACGTCCGCAAGAGACGTCCCGCCGGATTCCCCCGGTGCAAGTCTCGGGCCCGGTCCAAGCCGTCGGTCGGCGCTGGCCGGAATCGGTGCTGGAGCGGTATTTGATCCGATACCAGATCGGGCCAGTTTTTCAATCAGTGGTGTGTCCTCAAGCACCAGGCCAGTCCGGCCCCGAGGCCAAGCCACTGCTCGAGGCCAGAGAAGACCGGGATGCGGTCGCTCCGCTGCGAGGCAAGTGACTGCATCCGGTTCGGAGGTCAGGTGTGGATGTGCCTTTCTAGGTACACCTATCTCACCAAGCTGGCGAACCTAGACAGCCCTGCGGCCCCGGGACCGGACGGTCGTCTTGTGGTTCAAGAAGTCCACCAGGACGTAGTCGCCGAGCTCACCCGGCGTAGTAGCGAAGGTGCGACCCTTGTTGATCTTGGACAGCTGATCGACGAAGCCCCACAGCCCTCGGTCGGGATCGAGGAGGAACGTGTTGATAGTGATGTTGGCCTTGGTGCACCGCATTACCTCGGCCAGGGTCAGCTCAAGCGTCTCTTGTACCGGCGGGTAGCTGAAGAAAGGCTCGAACCCCAGCCCGCTGCGGTCTGGGACCAGGTGCGCCGTCGGCTCACCGTCCGTCACCAAGATGATCTGCTTGGTCCCTTGCTGATGGGCCAGCAACTTGCGGCCCAGGATCAGGGCGTGCTGCAGGTTGGTGCCGTAGATGTAGTCCCAACTGACCGTAGGCAGGTCCTCGGGCTCTATCTCCCGGGCCACCTCGCCGAAGCCGACCAGGCCGAGATAGTCACGGGGGAACCGGGTGGTGATCAAGCTGTGCAGCGCCATGGCCATCTTCTTGGCCGGCACGAAGTTGCCCCGCATCGGCATCGACATCGACAGGTCGAGCAGGAG
>CAIVIS010000423.1 GCA_903906055.1 uncultured Acidimicrobiaceae bacterium | reverse complement strand
GAGATCTGCACGTCGACGTAGTCGCTTCCGGCCAGTCGAGCGGCCACCGCCTCGGTGATCCTCGATCCGTTGGTCGAGAACTTCACCCCTACGTGGTGCTCGGTGGCGTAGTCGACCAACTCCCAGAAGTCGGAGCGGATGGTGGGCTCGCCCCCGCCGATGTTGACGTAGAAGATCTGCATGCGCTCGAACTCGTCGATGAGCGCCTTGCACTCGTCGGTCGAGAGCTCGCCCGGGTCACGCCGGCCCGAGCTCGACAGACAGTGCACGCAGGCCAGGTTGCAGGCGTAGGTGAGCTCCCAGGTGAGGCAGATGGGGGCGTCGAGGCCACGCTCAAAGCGATCGACGAGCCGGGTCCCGGCGGGGGCGAGGGCAGTCATGCCACTCGCTCGCAGATCATGCCCGACTCGGCCAGTGCGCCCAAGGCTTGCTCGTAGGTATCGAGCTCCTCGGCGGCTACCCCGGCGGCCTGGCAGGCCTTCAGCCCGGTGGGCTGGTCGGCCAGCGACTCGACCACGGTGAGCAGGGTGCGGCTCTTGAGAAAAGAGAGGCGCCGGGTGCCGAAGTGGTAGGCCAGCGCGCCGAACGACTCCGGCCGCAGGGCCACCTGGGGATGGAGGGCCCACGGAAGGGACGCGTCATAGGGGACGCCGGTGGACGGTGTCGTGGTGGGAGGCATCAGATCGTGCTCGGTTCGCTCGGGTTTCCGCTGCGGGCCTAGTAGACGCCGCACATCCCGTCGATGGAGACATCTTCGACGAGGAGGTCTGCGGTGATGAGCGGGGCAGCAGCGCTAGGCGCGGCATCCTCGGGCGCAGCGTCGGCTGACACGGCGGTGGCCAACATGGTCTCCTCGGTCGTGGTGACAGTCATGAATCCTCCAAGTTCGGCCGACATCTGCCGGCAGTTCGGTCAATCGCTGCAATTTAGTGCACTCGATGCCAAAATGGAAGTATGACGATCGGGACGACGTAATGGCGACGCCAACGGACGCGACGAATACGGCCGACGGAGGCCTGGTCGCACCCGAATCGGAGGTGGCCCGTGGTCGCCCGGCCAGCACCACCCGCCAAGACGTGGCCCGGGCCGCCCTCGATCTCTTCGCCCGTCAGGGCTACGACGACACCACGGTGGACGAGATCGCCTCGGCCGTCGGGATATCGAGGCGGACCTTCTTCCGCTACTACGAGGCGAAGCCCGACGTGGTGTGGGGCGAGTTCGACGCCGAGCTCGGACGCCTGCGGGACAGTCTGTCTGACGCGCCCGACGAGGAGCCCATGATGGAGGTCCTCCGTCGGTCGGTGATCGCCACCAATCGGTTCGGGGCAGGGGAACTCGACGAGCTCCGGATCCGCATGGTCCTGATCAGCTCGGTTCCGACACTGGTGGCGCACTCCGCTGTCCGCTACGAGGAATGGTGCGACGTGGTGGCCGAGTTTGCTGCCACCCGGATGGGGGGATCCCCGGGGGACCTCGGTCCTCAGACGGTGGCCCGGGCCTCGTTGGGTGCTGCCATGGCGGCCTTCGCCTGCTGGGCCAAGGCCGACGACGGCGACCTCGCCACCGAGGTGGACCGTGCGTTCCGCCTGCTGGCCACCGGTTTCG
>CAIVIS010000422.1 GCA_903906055.1 uncultured Acidimicrobiaceae bacterium | reverse complement strand
TGGGAGGAGTTGGCGCCCCAGGGGTTCACGGTGACCGTCACCGCGGCACCGCCTCCGGCCACCACGATTCCGAACACGACCACGCCGAACACGACCACGCCGAACAAGTCGTCGACGTCCAAGGCCTCGACGTCCAAGTCGACCGCGCGGCCCTGATCGCTCGGCCTTGAGCGCTCGGCCCTGATCACGGGGCCTGCCCGCTCGGCCCGGGGCTGAGTTGCCTGTGCGGACACCAATCGGACTTGAGGGTGGCCGATCAGCAGTCGGCCATGGCCGAGGTGATCAGGGCGCTGCCTCTGGGTCCATCGGTGCTCCGTTCGGGGCTTGGCTTCCACCCGCCCCGCTCAGCGCCCGCTTTCCCGTGAGGGCCGAGATGAACTCGTCTTTGCATAGAGCGTAGAGGTGCACCGGGCTGGTGGCCGTCACCGTGACCGAGTGCGGGACGTCATGAAGCAGTGCATTCTGGCCGAAGCCTTCACCGACCCCCAACGTCGCAACATGCTCGCCGTCATGATGGACGTCCATGGTGCCGCTCGCCACCGCGAAGTACCGATCCCCTGGGTCACCTTGACGCACGACTTCGGCACCGACGTCGACGGAATGGGGTTCCATGTGATGGGCCAGGCGCTCGAGCGACTCCGGTGACAACGGTGCGAACACCGACAGACGTTCGAGGAGTCTGATCTGCACCACCGGATGGTGCGCCCCCTCGTCCACCCCACGGATCTGACGGGCCAGTGCCAGGACGAGCAGTACGCCGACGAGGCCAGGAACGATGAGCGCGGCGCGCACTCCCCCCAACGCCAGGACCACCTTCACCATGACGACACCGAGTGCCATGCCGGCGTTCATGAGCGACTCCAGGATGGCGAAGACCCCGGCCAACGAGTCCGGCGGGGCAGAGCGCTGCAACAAGGTCTGGGCCGACACCTCGAACACGCTTCCGGCCACACCGGAGATCCCCAACAGGACGAACGCCAAGAGCACCGTGGCATGGACACCCAGTACAGAAAGTGCGAGCCCCACCCCGAGCAGCCCAGTCGCCATGATCCAAGCCAACTTCGATCGGCCCACGATGAAGATCGTGATCGCGCCAGCCAGTACTGCACCGAATGCGGCTGCGGCCTCAAGATAACCAGCCCCCCCTTGGCCCATGTGGAGGACTCCGATGGCCAAGAGGACGACCAGGAGATCCATGGCGCCGATCAAGGCGAAGTAGTAGAGGTTCAGCGTGAGCAACGTGGTGGTCGACCGGTCACCGATGGCGGCAGCAAAGTTGGTCCGGAGCTCGTCAACCACCGAGACCGAGGCGGCACCGGGCACCGGACCTGGAGTGCCGATCATCAGGAGTGCGGCGATCAGGCTCATCACCCCAGTCGCCACCAACGCCCAGGCCGGACCGCTGGCGTTCAAAACCACGCCGACGACGACGGGACCGCCCATTCCGCCGAGGGCGGTCATCCATTGGGTCACGGCGTTGGCCGCGGTCAACTCGTCGAGCGACGTGACCAACGTGGGCAGGAGCGTGGCCGTAGCGGGCCGGGTGACGGTGAAACTGAGATTGACGACGCAGGCGATCGCCGCCACGACCCAGAACGACGCCCCCGAGCTCACGGCGAGTCCAGCACCGACCAGTGCGGCAGCTTGGAAGAGGAACCCGACCAGGAGCACCCGTCCAGGGCGGAGCCGATCGATGTAGGCACCAAGAAAGGGAGCAGCCACGGCGCAGGGGACCAGTTGGATCAGCAGGATGTCGGCTGCGGCTGACGGCCCTCCCCGGTCGTAGGCGTAGACCATGAAGATCAGCCATGAGCCGAACTCGGCGGCAATGAACAGTGCGGTCGCACCTTCGAGGTGGCGAAGACTCCGACTCGACAGTGCGTTGCGAAACACCGAGCGGATCCCTTTGAACCGTTCGAGCACGTGCGCCCCTTGCGTCATCGAGCAGGGTGGCCGCTACCAGGTCCTCCAGACCCAGCTCCCTGCATCTTCATCGGCACCGACGGCGAGATGCTCGTCTGTATCGCTGCGACCGACCAGCGCTCGCACGCTACCCCTCATCGCCTGAGGGCGTCGCTATCCGAGGTTTCGGCGAAGCAGGTCCAACGCGGCGATCGTGGCGTACTGGCGAACTCGGGCCCGGTCGCCGGGCACGTTGAACCCGAAGGCTTCGGTGTCATGACCCGGTCGAGCAAGGCCGACGAAGACGGTCCCCACCGGCTGACCGTCCTGCTCGGCCGGTCCGGCCACTCCGGTGATGGAGAGCCCGACATCCGAGCCCAACACCCGTCGGGCGCCGTCAGCCATGGCCCGGGCCGCGTCCTCGGACACCACCGGTCCGACGGGCACACCGAGCACGTCGAACTTCACCTCGGATGCATACGACACGACCGACCCCCGGAACCAGGAGCTGGCGCCGGGAACATTGACCAGTCGAGATGCAGCCAGGCCGCCGGTGAGCGACTCGGCCAGTCCGAGTGTCAGCCCGTCGGTGGCCAGGGCTCGGGCCACGGCGTCCTCGATGGCTTCGTCATCTATGCCGAACACCACATCGCCGGCGGCCGCGGTGAGGATCGCCCGGACCTCGGCCTCGTGCTCGTCGAGGAGCGCCATGGCGGTGTCCTCGTCTGCGCTGCGCACCGTGACCCGGACCTTGATCCCTTCGATGCCGCTGGCCAGGAAGGCGACAGTTGCCGTGCCGGCGACCGTGCCTGCAGCGGCATCATCGTCCTGGGTCGCGATGTACTCGGCCAAGGTCTCCCCCAGGCCGGACTCGCTCATCCCCCAGGTCCGGATGACCCGGCTGACGATGGTCCCTTCGATCTCGCCCCGCTCTGCCATGCGCTTCTGCAGGTCGGGGGCGATGGCGCGCTCGAACATGTCGGACATCTCGTAGGGCACACCGGGCACGGCATAGACGACCTTGTGCCCGACTGGACAGATCAGCCCCGGAGCGGTCCCCTTGGTCTGCACAATGATCGCCGCCCCATTGGGCACATCGGCCTGGCGGAGGTTCGACTCCGGCATCTCCCGGCCCCGACTGGAGAACATGGTGCGGATCTTCGCCACCACATCCTCGTCACGGACGAGCGGCACGTTCATCACCTCGGCGATGGCGTCGCGGGTGATGTCGTCGTGGGTCGGCCCCAGCCCGCCACAGACGATGATCCCGTCGCTGCGGGCCAGTGCGGTGCGCAAGGCCAGGACGATGCGGTCGTGGTTGTCCCCCACGGCCTGATGGAAGTGCGAGGCCACACCTAGGGCAGCCAAGTGCTCACCCAGCCACTGCGAGTTGGTGTCGGCGATCTGGCCGAGCAGCAGTTCAGTCCCGACAGCCACGATCTCGATGCGCACGGTTCTTCTCTCTCCTCAGGTGGGATCGCCAGCTGGGCCGGCGGCCGGGGCGGTTCCCGTGGAACCAGCGGCGCGGTCGGCCGCGGCCTTGCGGCCGTCTACGTAGTACTGCACCCCGGTGAACACGGTCAGGAAGGCCGCCACCCACATGGCGGCGTTGAGGATGGTCCAGTGCCCGGACAGTGGTGGGAATAGGCACATGCCGATGGCGATGTCCTGGACCAGGGTCTTGAGCTTGGCCGAGTTGCGGGCCGGGATGGAGATCCCGTGGCGACCGGCCACGGATCGATAGATGCTCATGGCGATCTCCCGGGCGGCAATGATCACCACCGGGAGCCACCAGATGATGCCCTTGGCCACCAGGGCGAACATGGCGCCCAAGACGACCACCTTGTCAGCCAACGGGTCCAAGAACGCCCCCGACCGAGTCGTCCCCATCTTGCGGGCGATCCACCCGTCGATGCCGTCCGACAGGGCCAGCAGGCCGCCGAAGACGAACGTGAACCAACTCGCACCCCACAACATGATCAGGACGATCACCACCGGGGTCACCAAGAGGCGAGCCGCGGTGATGGCGTTGGCCGGGGTGAGCAGGGCCGAGGGTCCGAACGTGGTGCCTCGGTCTGGCTCCGCTGCCGGCGTTGCTGGCGGTGTCGCTCCCGAGGTTGGGGTGCCCGACTCGATGGTCTCGTCGCTCATCGCTCCCCCGTCCCTGTTGCCGTAGCTGTTGCCGTCCCTGTTGCCGTAGCTGCCGCAGCCAGCGCTCCACCATCGTTGGGTCCGTCCCCGACCGGCACAGCCGTCAGGTCGGGTCCATCAGAGTCGGTCACGACGACTTCGAAGAACGAGCCCACGGCCAGGTGCGACGGCACGGTCACGATTCCGTCGATCTCGGGAGCCTCGCGATACGAGCGGGCCTCGCCAGGGGCATCCACCAGTACTTCGATGGTGGACCCGATCAGAAGGTCACGACGGCGGGCGGTAATGGCGTCTTGGAGTTCGGTGCACTCGCGGATCCGCTCGGTCACCAGGTCGCTATCGACCTGGTCGTCGAGGTCGGCGGCGTACGTGCCGGCCTCATTGCTGAAGGGGAAGAAGCCGACCCAGTCCAACTGAGCTTCTTCGATCCATGCCAGGAGGTGGTCATGGTCGGCCTCGGTCTCCCCCGGATACCCCACGATGAAGGAGGACCGGAAGGCGGCGGTCGGCTCGGCGGCGCGGATAGATCGGATGCGCTCGAGGAAGCGCTCGCCCTCGCCCCAGCGCCGCATGCGCTTCAGCATGGGCCGCGATACGTGTTGGAGCGAGAGGTCGAAGTAAGGCACGCCGGTGGCCAGTATGGCTTCGACCAGCGCGTCATCGAGGGTGGAGGGGTAGAGGTAGAGGAGCCGGGTCCACCGCACCCGCGCCGACACTGCGGCCACCAGGTCGACGATGGGCCGGTTGCCGCCCACGGCGGGGCCGTCGATGCGGGGCTCGGTGCGACCGGTCGATCGGTCGAGGGCGAACGAGGAGAGGTCCTGGGCCACGAGCACCACTTCGGCCAACGTTCCGTCCGACCCGCCCAGTTGGTCGACTTCGGCCAGGATCGACTCGGTAGAGCGCGAGCGCTGCTTGCCCCGGAAGGAGGGGATGGCGCAGAACCCGCAGTTGCGGTCGCAGCCCTCGGCCACCTTGATATACGACCATGGGGCCGACGAGTGCGGCCGGGGCAGGTTGAGGAGGTCGAAGTCGGGGATGGTGGCGGCCGGGGCCGGCTTGGAGCCCAAGGTGACCGGCGTGCTGCCGGATGGGGGCTTCGACGGTGCCGAGGCCAGGAGCGATGCACCGAAGGGAGCCACCAGGTCGATCTCGGGGAGGGCCTCGGCCAGCTCATCGCCGTAGCGTTCGGCCATGCAGCCCGTCACCACGAGGCGTGCACCGTCCTTGCGGGTATCGGCCAGTTCCAGGACGGTGTCGATCGATTCCTGTCGGGCGGCCTCGATGAAGGCACAGGTGTTGACCACGACCAGATCCGCATCTTCGGGGGAGTCGGCGGCTTCAAAGCCGTCCACCACCAGGGTGCCGACCAATTTGTCCGAGTCGACCTGGTTCTTCGGGCACCCCAAGGTTTCGATCCAGTACCGCTCGGTCACCGGTTCAATCTACCGGGGTGCGAAGGGTGCGTCCTACCGGTGCACGGGTTACGTGTTCTGACGGCGACAACTCATGCACGGTCCGTCGTCATCGGGGTTCCAGGTCAGGGGGCCAATCCGGACGCCCCGTCGGGGTGGTCCAGGTCGGTCGTGATCGTGATGGCATCGCCAATCCGGGCAATGGTCGCCCGCAATTCAGCATGGTCGGCTACGGCGCCCTCGACAGTGACGATCTTGCCGTCCGTTCCCTCGCGCCAGTCGAGCTGGTCGCCCGGGGACCGGTTGATCCGCAGGTCAGTCACGCCAGCTAGCGCGGTGGCCTCTTGGGTGCCCTCGACTGCAACGAACCGATCTGAGGCCATGGGGGCTTGCAGCATCAGCCAGAACCCGACGCCGTTGCACTGGGCCAGGCCGTCGAAGTGCACCGGCTCGCCCAGGGCCACTTGGCAAGCGACCGGGAAGAGGTTGACGTCCGAGACCCGGCTGAGGACGAACGGAGGCCGTCCGCCCATGCGACCGTTCACCTCGATGATTCGAGGGCCGTCGGGCGTCAGCTTGATCTCGGTGTGGGTGACCGAGTCGGTGATCCCAAGGGCGACGATGGCGTCGTCCACCAGAGACAACAGGCTCGGGACCTGCTCG
>CAIVIS010000421.1 GCA_903906055.1 uncultured Acidimicrobiaceae bacterium | reverse complement strand
GAGTGCGTCGGCCACCAGCTGACTGAGCCCCCGCTCGTACACGAGGACCTCGAGGTCGGCGTTGTCTACGACGTAGCGGAGTTCGGGCGCCACGTAGCGGAAGTTCAGGTTCACGGGTACGCAGCGGGCCTTGTAGCAGCCGATCATCGCCTCGACCCACTCCGCTCGGTTGCGGGCCAGGATGCCGACGTGGGCGCCGCTGGCGAGTCCGAGCGAGGCCAGGTGATGAGCGAAACGGTTTGCCCGGGCATCGAGGTCGACGTAGGTAAGCCGGACCTCGCCCGCCACGAGGGCGAGCCGGTCCGGCACAGTGTCGGCCACCAGTTCGAACAGGTCGGCCAGGTTGAATTGCCGTTCACTCACTGACGTTCTCCCTCATATCGCCCGAGAGGGACCTGTGTGGTCCGCTCCCGGATTGCCGCGCTCGGCTGTCCGTAGCATGCTGCTCCGGAACCCCGAACGGTAGCCAGTTCTGCCGACCGTCCGACACACCACCGACCGATGCACGACCGACAGGGAGCACGACAGTGAGCGAATCCATCACAGACACGACCGGGATCGCCGGATATACGGCGCTGGTAACGGGAGGGGGCAGTGGCATCGGGCTCGGAACGGCCACGAGGCTCGTGCGCGATGGCGCCCATGTGACGATCTGCGGCCGCACCGAAGAGAAGCTGGTCGCGGCCACCGCCGCCCTCGACGAGGTTGCCGCCGCCGCGGCAGCCGCCGGGCGAGCGGTCGGCACGGCTCGCTACGTAGTCGCCGATGTGACCGTCGAGGATCAGATCGAAGCAGCGGTTGTGGCAGCGGCATCGCCCCGTGGCCACCTTGACATCCTGTTCGCCAACGCAGGCGGCGCCTTTCACATGGGGCCGATCATCGGTGCGGACATCGAGGGTGTCCGGGCCACGATCGAGCTGAACCTCGTCGGAACGTTCCTCTGCATCAAGCACGGCGCACCACTGATGGCGGCCGGTGTCGGCGAAGGGATCGACGGAGGGGACGCTCCCGGCGGGTCGATCATCGGCATGTCATCTGGAGCCGGTCACTTCCCGCACCGCTATCTGTGGGCCTACGGAACGTCCAAGGCCGGCATCGACATGCTGTGCAAGTACGCAGCCGAAGAGCTGGGACGCACCGGCGTCCGTGTCAACACTGTGCAGCCGGGGATCGTCGATGACGAGCTGATGGAGGCCATCACCGCCGGTGGCCCGCTGCTCGACGACTACCTGGCCGAGATGCCGATCAGCCGCCTGGGCACCGTCGAGGACATCGCCTCAGCTGTCCGATATCTGGCTGGGCCCGAATCGGGATGGGTGACTGGTGTGGAGTTCCCGGTCGACGGCGGCCACCACTTGCGCCGGGGGGCTAACTACGGACTCCTCTTCGGCGAGTAGGAGCTGTCGCTGGGGTTGCGGACCGGTAGCCGCACCAGGGGTTTTGGGTGCCTGCCCTTTCCAGACTGCACAGAGGCCGGTAGCGTGATCTGATTAGAACCGCACGGATCATCCTCCGGACGGGGTTGTGCCCCCTGCGGGGTTCCGGGCAGAGGCCCGTGGTGCAGGGGCCGATGGGGTCAACACCGCCCGGGGGGTCAAGGATGTTCCGTTCACAGGGAGTTGCGTCGACGTCGGGTGGCGCGAAGCCGATTGTCGCGGCGCTCTTGACGGGCGCGCTGGTGCTCGGTGCCCCTGCCCTAGCCGTCGCAGTCGGACCGGCATCGGTGGCCGGAGCCGCCACGAGTTCCAGCCCGGCGTCCACGGTGACGCTGACACTTCCGACCGCGCTTCATCATCGCTATCGCCACGGTGCGGTGCCCCGTAAGACCCGAGATGTGAGCGGTGTCGCCGCGCTCCGGGCCGGGCAGGCCCAGTCGGCTGCACCAGCAACCAGCGCCGGCAGGAAGCTCACCTACGGTGGCGGGCTCACCGTCGGAGGCCTGACGGCCGCTGGCGTGACCACGGGGCAGCCCAAGATCTACCTCGTGTTCATGGGGAGTCAGTGGGGGGCGCAGGGGACGAATGGCTCGGGCCAGGCGACCTTCAGCGGTGACCCTGCGTCCTTTGCTCCAGTTCTGCAGACCTTCTACGGCGGCCTCGGCACCGCCGGCGAAACCTGGAGCGGAGTGATGACCCAGTACTGCGACGGCGTCGCGGTGGGCGCCACCACCTGCACGCAGGGCTCCGCGATGATTCCGCACCCGACCGGAGGGGTCCTGGCCGGGGTCTGGTACGACAACTCGAGCAGGGCGACCTCGCTCGAGGCCAGGAGTTCGACCAGCGCCGGTCCGACCGGAGGCGACCTGGCCGCCGAGGCCGAACTGGCCGCAACGCACTTCTCCAACACCGATCAGGCATCTAACCGGAACACCCAGTATGTGATCGTCTCACCCACCGGTGCGAACCCGGACGGATGGGCGAACCAGGTCAACGGTTACTGCGCCTACCACGACGACACCCACGACCCATCGCTCAACGGCGTTGGACCGGCAGCTGGCCCGATCGCATCATTCACCAACCTGCCCTATGTGCCCGACGCTGGCACCAGCTGCGGCTCGGGATCGGTCAACGGTGCGGCCGGAGCGCTCGATGGTGCCACCGAGGCAGCCAGCCACGAGTATGCCGAAACGCTCACCGACCAGTTTCCCGAGACCTACCCCTACCCCGGGTGGATCAACTCCGCAGGAAAAGAGAACGGCGACCTGTGTGCCTACGTGCCGGCGACTGCCCCAGGTCCGGCGTTCAATCTGATGCTTGCCACCGGGACCGTTGCCGTACAGGGAAGCTGGTCGAACCGGGACAACAATGGCAAGGGTGCATGTTCTGACGGCGAGGCAGACTATGTCTTCTCCCCGACCATCACCTCGTTCGGGCCAGTCAAAGGAGCAGCTGGCACGAACGTCACCATCACCGGCACCAACCTCAGCGGTGCCACTTCGGTCACATTCGCCGGCACGGTCGCCACGGTCGTGGCCGACAGCGTGACGTCGATGACGGTGACCATCCCGACGGGCGCATCTGACGGAGCCGTCACGGTGGTAACCCCGCTGGGCACTGCTACCAGCGCCACCAGCTTCCACCTGACGCCGACCATCACCTCGTTCTCGCCGTCGACAGCTGCCATCGGTGCATCGGTGACCATCACCGGATCCGGGCTCGGGGCGGCCAAGAAGGTCACCATCGCCGGAAAGAAGTCCACGATCACCTCCGACTCGCCGACTCAGATCGTGGCGACGGTGGGTGCGAGGACGGTGTCGGGTTCCATCGTGGTCACCACGAAGTACGGCATAGCGCTAGGAAGCGCACCCCTGGCGATCGGCTGACCGGCAAGACTGTCCAGAGCCCCCTGTTGCCTGACCGTAGATGGCGGGCCGACTACAGGGCCGACTACCGGGCCGACTACCGGGCCGAGGGGCGAGGACGGTAGCGTGAGATCGATGCCCACCCGCGCCGACCGCCCGTGACGGGCATGGGTGGACCTTCGGGGCCGGGTGACTCTTCGGTCATCGCAGCGTTCCACCACGTACTCGCCACCCAGGGTGCCGTCATCGTGGCCATCGTGGCCGTCCTGTTCGTCGGCTGGAACCAGCTTCGATCGATGCAGTACCGACGGGCCGTGGCCAGGGGGGAGCAGTTCCCGGCGCCTTCAGGCAATGTCGCGCTGGAGCCATCTGCCCGGCGGTTTCTCCGGATCACGTTCGGCCTCCTCTGGCTCCTCGACGGGTTGCTGCAACTGCAGCCCGGCATGCCTGGCGGTCTTCCGACCGCAGTCATCAAGCCGGCGGCGGCAACGTCGCCGGAGTGGGTGCGCCACCTGGTCGATTCGGGGATCACCGTCTGGGCAAATCACCCGTCGGTCGCCGCTGCGTCGACGGTGTGGATCCAGGTCGGCATCGGACTGATGCTGCTGGTGGCACCCCGTGGGCAGTGGAGCCAGGGTGCCGGACTGATCTCTGCCGGATGGGGGCTCGTGGTGTGGTCGTTCGGCAGCGCCTTCGGCGGGATCTTCGCTCCCGGGCTCACGCTGCTGTTCGGCGCTCCCGGCGCGGTGCTGTTCTATGTCGTCGCAGGTGTGCTCGTGGCGCTGTCCGACTCCGCCTGGTCGGGCCCGAGGCTCGGCCGCTGGGTCCTGGGGGCGACCGGCGGGTTGCTCCTCGGGTTCGCCGTGCTCCAGGCATGGCCCGGGCGAGGGTTCTGGCAGGGCTCGATCGGCAGTGGGTCGGGCAGCCTGGTCGCCATGGTGAGCCAGATGTCCCAGATCTCCCAGCCGAAGGCGCTGTCGTCGCTGGTGTCGTCGTTCGCCTCGTTCGACCGCTCTCATGGGTGGGGCGTCAACCTGTTCGCGGTGGTGGCGATGGCGTCGATCGGCACGGTTCTACTCGTCAGCGCGGGTTCCAGTCGTCCGTCCCTGCGGGCCCGCAAGATGCTCCGGCCGACGATGGTGGTGCTGGCCGTGCTGTGCGTGGCCGACTGGGTCCTCATCGAGGACTTCGGCTTCTGGGGGGGCACCGGGACCGATCCGAACTCGATGCTGCCCCTGCTGGCTGTTGCCGTCTGCGGGTTCCTCGCACTCACTCGACCAGCACCGGCAACTCAAGGGGATACGCCTGAGATGCAAGGCGCGGCCAAGGGCATGGCCGAATCCGCTGAGGAAGAAGTGTCGGAGGGGAGCCCTGTGCTTGCTGGGGTATCGGCGTCGACAGACGCGCTCGGTCCGGCCGCTTCTGGTGATCGCTCGTGGTGGGAGAGCGTCGACACCCGCTACGCCGGCCGAGTGGCCGCAGCGTTGGGTGCGCTCGGAATTCTCCTGGTGGGGGTGGCTCCGATGGCTGCAGCGGCGGTCAGCCGGACGGCTGACCCCCGGATCGCCGAAGCGGTCGACGGCCCGCCCAATGTGGTCTCGGGATCTGCCCCCGGATTCCGGTTGGTCGACGTGCACGGCATGCCCGTAACGCTGGCCGATCTGCGGGGGTACACCGTGGTCCTCACGTTCCTCGACCCCGTCTGCACGACCGACTGCCCGATCATCGCCCAAGAACTCCGTGTGACCAACGACCTGCTCGGCCCGGCTGCCTCCAAGGTGCGTTTTGTGGCCATCGTGGCCAACCCCGTCTATCGGTCGACTCAGAACGTCGCCGCCTTCGACCGACAAGAGGGACTCGATACCCAGGCCAACTGGCGCTTCCTCACCGGATCGCTGGCCGACCTCCAGTCGGTCTGGAACGCCTACGGGGTAGGGGTGCAGACGCCTCCGGCGGGCGGCATGGTGGCGCACGCCGACATCGTCTATGTGATCGACGCCCACGGCACGCTCCGACGTATCCTCAATGCCGACATCGGATCAAGTACCGCTTCCTTGCGGTCCTCCTTCAGCGGGCTGCTCGCGTCCCAGGTGATCGAGGTGCAGAAGGGATGAGCCGACGGACCGGATTGATGGCAGGGGGCGCTGCCGTGGTGGTTGCCGTCGTTGCGGTGGTGGTCGTCGCTATGTCCGGAGGAGGGGGGGGTGTCCGCACCCCCGGTGAGCTCGACGTCGACGCCACCACCGGCCGCAGCCGAATCCAACGCTGCCGGATCCACTGTCGTGGTTGCGATGGGAGACCTCAGCGACCCTTCCAATACGTTCTACGAGCTGTTCGGCCGGCCGGCCGGCTCGACGTCGTGGCGGTTGGCGACGCCGCCGGGTGTGGCCGACAACGGCGGGCTCGTGATCGGAGCATCGCAGTCGGGCGCCGTGACCGCTGGGTTCCTCCCCTCCGACGACCTGACCTTCTCGGTGCTGGCCCAGCGAGCTGCCAGCACGGCGGCGTGGGTACCCGGTGATGTGCCTGGAACGCTCGCCCCCGAGCCCGATGCACTCGCCGCCGGGCCGTCCGGCCAAGTAGCCGCTGTGCTTTCCCGACCCGTTTCGTCCGTCATCGGTGCTGGGTCCGGGTTGGCCGACTGGAGCAGGCTCGCCACAGCTGTGGAGCTCGCTCGTGCCTCTGACCGCTGCGCCGTCACCAGGATCACGGCGGTGGCCGTGACCATCTCAGGTGTGCCCGTGGTAGGGGCCAGTTGTGCACGCTCGGCCACCATTGGACTTTTCGTCCCTGCTGGTCGGTCGGACGCGGCCGGGGGGACTGTGTCGTCGACACTTCGCCGGCCCACCGCAGGCTGGTCGCTCGTCGGACCGGTGTTCAGCGGTCGTGTGCCGGATACGACCAGCGTGCTCCGACTGCAGGCTGGTCCTGGTGGTGTTTCCGCCCTGGTGTCGTCAGTGCTCAACGGGGTGACCACGTTGACGGCCATGTGGGGGAGCGGCGTTTCGGGCACGGATGCCCCCACGACCTCTTTGCCGCTGCGGGTGCCACCGGGCTGGTCGGTCCTCGGCACCGCGATGGGCGGTGGCGATGGATCGGGCCAGACGGTTCTGCTCGGGTCCGGCGCTGCCCGCCGCGTCGAGGTGATCGGGGGCGTGGCGACGAGCAGTGGTGAGCGATGGACGCGCCTCAAGACGCCGCCCGGCGGCACGACGGCGGTCGCCAGTGTCGGCGGGTCCACCGATGCATTCGTGCCGTCCGGGTCCCACCTCAGTATTTGGTCGACGGCACCCGGTGTGACTTCATGGACCAAGGTCGACCAGCAGTCGGTGCCGATCCAGTTCGGGTCGTCACGATGACGGGCCCCGTTCGCTCATCTGACCGGTAACATCGACTCGTTACGGAAGGACGGACCGATGGTTCTCCCCCAGTTCTGGCAGATCACCCCGTTAGCAGTGTTCGCTCTGGTGACAGGCATCGCCCACGAAGTCGGTCGGCGTCGCCTGGCTCGTCGCCAGACCGAGGCGCACCGCCGTGTGCGGTGGCTTCGCTCGCTCGCCTTCTATGCAGGCCTGGTCCTTCTCGTCCTGGTCACGTCGGGCCCGCTCCAGCGATGGTCCATGTCCTGGCTGAGCATCCACATGGTCTCCCACGTGTTCGAGATGTTCTATCTGCCGCCGCTCCTGATCCTGGGCGCGCCCTGGGTCCCATTGCTCTTTGCGCTGCCTGTCGATCGTCGGCGACGGTGGCTGCGGGCGTACCACCTGTCGAGGGGAGGAGCAGTGCTGCGCGGCCCGGTGCGAGCGCTGACGAACCCGATCGTCGCCATCGTGGCGTTCAACGGGACGATGATCCTGTGGCACCTCCCCGCCGTCTACAACTGGGGGTCGTGGCACGACTGGGCCATGAACTGGCTCATGACGCCGATGTTCTTGGCGACCGGGTATCTGTTCTGGCGGGTGATCCTGCCGTCGCACCCCGGCCCCTCGCGTGGCTCGCCCAAGGTCCAGGTTGCTGCCGTCGTCATCACGGCCTTTGAGATGCTGGTGCTCGCCATGTCGATGGCCATCTTCACCAAGACCCCCTGGTACTCGATGCATGTGGCCATGGACGGACCGGTGGCTGCGTTGCGCGACCAGCGGTGGGCAGCCGGGATCCTGTGGATCTGTGGCGACTTCTGGGCCGTCCCCGCTCTGGCGTTGATCGCGTACCGGATCTTCGGGGCCGAAGGCGGCGTGTCGGCATCCTTCGAGCGGGCGATGGGTCGAGCCTGACCAACGGCAGTCCGGACGTTCGGTCTGACCCGGATGTGCGGCCCGATCTGTTGGGCGTGGTTCAGTTGGCCCCAGGGTCCTCAGTCAGCCGGGCCTCCTCGGCCTCCATGGTGCGCAGGTACTCCTGCCATGCCACGAGATCGGGATCGGGGTCGTCATCTTTGGTGCCGACGGGTGTGCCCTCGGTCGGCGACGCCGTGCCGCCGTCCGCCGCCGACCCGCCGCCGGTCGGTGCACGGCGCGGACGAGACCCGTCCTCGTCGTGGAGCAGGTTCCACCACATGTAGAGCGCGAACGCCGCGAAGATCGGCCACTCGAATACGTAGGCCCAACTGAGTGTGTTGCCACCCAGCGCCCGGGAGATCTCGAACGCGAACGCGGTGAGGCAGATGGTCAGACCGACAGCCAGCGTGAGGTGTAACCGCAAGGCCGGCGCCCCGCGGAGGCGACCGTGGGATGCCACCCGACCGGATGCACCGCTGCTTCGATCGTCAGGTAGCGAGGGTGCCACATGGCCACCTTACTGAGGTAATGACAGGTGGCGGGGGGTGCGCGGGTCGATCGGCGCAGGGGAGAGGAGGTCCCCGGTGCACAACAGGGAGTGCCCGCTGGTGCGAAAAGAGTTATGAAACTCATCCAAAAACCTGGTAGAAAGTGTCAGTAGGTTCCATTCGGATGAATTTTCTGGAGTGGATCAGATGTACCGAGGACGCTCGCAGCAGACGATCAGCGTCGGCTGGGGCGACCGCCCGTGGAGAGTGAGGGCCGTGACAGACAACGAACCAACGCCAAGCCCGTCTGATGTGGAGTCGACGGTGGCGCCGTCATCGAAGGCGAAGCCCCTGGGCTTGATCCTGACTTT
>CAIVIS010000420.1 GCA_903906055.1 uncultured Acidimicrobiaceae bacterium | reverse complement strand
TCAGCCGCCGAGGTCCATGAGCTCGATCCGGACTCCGTCCGGGTCCGTGCAGTAGACGAAGTCCAAGGTGACGTCACCGAACGGGAGCGCAGTCCGAGTGGAGCGCACCACCGACCCTCCGAGCGACTCGATGGCCGCCGCGGTGGCATCGATGTCATCCACCCGAATCGACAGGTGGGTAAGCCCGAGCTGGTTCATCGGTCGCCGATCGTCGGAGCCGGTGACCCCCGGTGCGTCGAAGCCCAGCAGTTCGACGGTGACTCCGTCCTTGGTGATCATCTGCGACCGGAGTCGCACGCCATCGACCTCCATCAGGGCAGCAAACTCCTCCCCCACCTCATGGGAGGCACCGGGTGCGAACCC
The DNA here is from genome assembly GCA_903906055.1 of uncultured Acidimicrobiaceae bacterium. Classification (GTDB taxonomy): domain Bacteria; phylum Actinomycetota; class Acidimicrobiia; order Acidimicrobiales; family RAAP-2; genus Bog-756. The sequence continues at coordinate 1,443 of CAIVIS010000420.1, read as the reverse complement.
GAGCCCCTCGCAGTAGAAGCGCAGCGACCGGTCAAGATCAGCCACACAGATGCCCAGGTGGGAGAACGTTCCGCTCATGGGGCCGTGACCCGACCCACACGGGTCCGCAGGAACGGCACCCGTGCCATCAATATGGTCATCTGCCCGAGCAGACCGGCAAAGGCAGCGGCCGCGATCGGCCAGGACGAACGCTCCACATCGGGACGCTTCCCCATCACCATGGCGTGGCCTCCAGTGCTGTGCGGACTTCTCGGGGCGATAGGCGGATCAGGCCGGCTCGGCGGCCAGGGTGGCCCCAAGTCGCAGCAGTTGGTCCGTTGCTCCACCCAGGGTGAGCTCGATGTGTTTGGTGTTGAGGAAGAACCGGTGCATCGGGTATTCGCGGTCGACCCCGACCCCACCATGGAGGTGCACGGCCGCATGCACGACACGCTGGCCTCCGTCGGCGGCCCAGAACTTGGCCACTGCCACCTCTTTGTCGGACGGCAGTCCCTCGTCGATCCGCCAGGCCGCCTGCCATGCAGTCAGTCGGATGGCCTCGGCATCGACGTAGGCATCAGCAGCACGCTGCCCCACGGCCTGGAAGGTAGCGATCGGCTTGCCGAACTGCTCACGGGTCTTGGTGTACTCAGCCACCAAGGCCAACGATGCGGCTGCCGCCCCGGCCTGGGTCAGAGCCAGGGCAGTGGTGCTGCGGGCGACCATGAACTCGATGATGGCAGGTCCGTCTTCGACCGAACCCAACAGTGCGTCGGCCGGGACGCTGACTCCGGCGAACGTGAGCAGTCCTTCGGACTGGCCGTTGTTGGCCGTCTGCTCTTCGATAGTGAGGCCGTCACTCGACGACGGGACGATGAACACCGCCACACCGGTCGGCTCGATGCGGGCGGTCACCAGCACGGCGTCGGCAAAGGTGCCCGACGGCACGCAGGCCTTGACCCCGGTGAGCGACCATCCGTCACCGGTGCGCTCAGCCGTGGCGGCCGGGGAGCCCGGCGTGCCGCCGAGCTCCACCAGTGCAGTGGTGAGGACGGTGGTGCCGGCGCAGACGCCGGGAAGCCACATCTGCTTCTGGGCCTCGGTGCCGAACCGTGCGATGGCCGGCGCAGCCCCGGCCAGCGTCTCCACCACCGGCACATAGGCCGCAGTGCGTCCGGCGGCCTCGGCCAGCAGTCCAGTCTCCAAGAAGCCCAAGCCGGCGCCTCCTACGTCTTCGGGAAGGGAGATCCCGAGCAGGCCGGCCGATGCCAACTCCGACCACAGCTTGGTGTCGAAGCGGTCGTTCCCCTCGACGGTCTCCATCTCGCGGAGCCGCTCCTGGGTCGACAGGTCGGTGAAGATCCGGTCGGCCAACTCGCGGACGGCCTCCTGCTCCTCGCTGAATGAGAAGTCCATGATGTGTCCTCTTTCGTCTTCGTTCGGTGCTGTTGCGTTCGGTGCGGT
>CAIVIS010000419.1 GCA_903906055.1 uncultured Acidimicrobiaceae bacterium | reverse complement strand
GGACGTGCCGGATCCGCTATTCGGTCATCAAGGTCATGAGCGAATCCGCGCTGTCGTCGGGCGAGCACAGGTGGACCGACGAGGACATGACGGTGTACACCGGCTGGGCGAGAACGTCGGCATGGAGCTCGCTCAGACAACGGACGATGTCGCGTTCGGACACGATGCCGTCGATGGAGCCGTCTCCGGGGGAGACCACCCGCGCTCCCACCCGATGGCGGACCATGTCGGCCACCGCCGTGCCGATCGTGGCCGTCCGAGGAATGGTGGCCACCTCGGATCCCTTGGACTCGAGAATCGCGGAAACCAGCATGTTCCCCCTTCCGGAGCGACGCGGACACGGCGCTCCCAGGCAGGCCCTCGGGTGGGGGCCCTCATGTGATCATCGCGCCGACAGAGGGAAAAGGGAACCCTGTTCGATTGATTCGTCGGTCGGATTCACGGGCGTGCCGCGGCCCGATCACATCCCGCTATCAGGTACCTATTCCGCTGCAATATGGGTAGTTGAGTTGCAATCCCCGGTGGTTTAGTGTCCCCACGAGTTGGTAAACAGCAGTTGACCGCAGCGTGAACGCACGGTGTCGAGGCTGCCCTATGAATTGGGTGACGGATGAAGCCAGGCGCCAAGATCAAGAACAGCACCCGCGTGGGGCTGGTGCTGGCCATCATGGCGTCCGGCGCCATCGCTGCAGGTTGCAGTTCGGGATCGAGCGGCACCGCCGCTCCGACGGCCAACCAGACCAATGTCACCTGGGCCGAGCCGCCGCAAGCACCGCCCAACTACATCTTCCCGTTCATGAGCCTGGCCTTCTTCAGTACGTCCAATCTCGGGGAGTTTCAGCAGTTGATGGTCCGGCCCCTCTACTGGTTCGGCCAAGGATCGGCGCCGACCCTCAATCCGTCGCTTTCGCTGGCGAAACCCCCTACCTACTCGGAGGACACCAAGACGGTGTCCATCAACCTGAACTCGTACAAGTGGTCTAACGGCGAAACAGTGACGGCGCAGAACGTCATGTTCTGGATGAACATGCTCCACGCTCAGAAGGCCAATTGGGCCGGATATGCGCCGGGCACCATTCCGGATGACGTCTCGAATGTAGTGATCAACAGTCCGACCCAGCTCACGATGACGCTGACGGGTGCCGTCAACAGTTACTGGTTCACCTACAACGAGCTGTCCCAGCTCACTCCCATGCCCAACGCCTGGGACGTGACGTCCACTGGGGGCGCTGCCAACTCCGGAGGGTGCGCAGCGGCGGCCTACGGCACGGCCGACGCAGCGTGCACCAACGTCTACACCTACCTGTCCAAGCAGTCGGGCTACGACCCAGCCAATCCCAAGGCCGCCAACAACTCGCTGTCGACCTATGCCACCAACCCGCTGTGGCAGGTCGTGGACGGTCCGTACCACCTGACCAAGTTCGATGCCAGCGGCAACGTGACCATGGCCATCAACCCGACCTACTCGGGTCCGATCAAGCCGACCATCAAGACCTTCCAAGAGCTTCCGTACACCTCCGACTCGGCCGAGTTCAACGCGCTGGTGGCCGGCAAGGTCGATGTGGGCTATCTGCCATCCGCGGATGTCACCTCTCCCACGACGAACGCACTGGCCTCGGGCCCGAATAACCCTCGCCTCAGCAACTACACGTTGGACCCGATCTATGCGTGGGCCGTGAACTTCTTCCCGTACAACTTCAACTCGACCGGTGACGATGGCAACGCCGGAAAGATCTTCAGCCAGCTCTACGTCCGCCAAGCCATCCAGCTCTTGGTCGACCAGCCGCTTTATATCAAGAAGATCTACAAGGGCTACGGCGTCGGCACCTACGGCCCGGTGCCGAGCCAGCCGGCCAACGCATTCGCGTCGGCCGAGGTGAAGAACAACCCGTATCCGTACAATCCGACCAAGGCTGTCTCACTCCTGAAGGACCACGGATGGAAGGTCGTGGCCGGCGGGACCAGCACCTGTGCGTCGCCGGGTACGGGTGCCACCCAGTGCGGAGCGGGTATTCCGGCTGGCGCCAAGCTCAACTTCGACCTCCAGTACGGCAGCGGTTCGGACTCTGAAACCCAGGTGATGACCGCCGAGAAATCTTCCTGGGCAACGGCCGGCATCAACGTGAACCTGTCCCAGGCCTCGTTCAACACGGTGCTCGGAAATGCCGTGCCGTGCAGCGGTGGGCCGTCCTGCTCGTGGCAGATGGCCAACTGGGGCGCTGGCTGGATCTTCGCCCCGGACTACTACCCGACCGGTGAGTCGATCTTCCAGACCGGAGCCGGCTCCAACTCGGGCAGCTACTCGGACCCGACCAACGACGCCAACATCCTGGCCACCAATACCACCTCGGTACCGCTCACCCAGTACGAGAACTACCTGGCCGAGCAGCTCCCCGTCGTCTACGAGCCCAATCAGGTGACGAGCATCACCGAGATCGCCAAGGGACTGTCTGGCGTCACTCCGCAGAGCTCGCTCATCGAGCTCAATCCGGAAAACTGGCGGTTCAACGGTTGAGCAATGACGACGGACGCCCGTCGCCCGTCGCCCGTCTCCTATCGTGACGCAGATGTCTGAAAGCAGCGAGAGTCCCCCGGCCCGGTCGGCGATCCGAGGTCGGGGGACTTCGAGTTTGACTTTCGAGTCCGAGCCGGCCGGGCAGCGATGACCGGCTACATCATCCGAAGGTGCGGGCAGGCGGTGATCGTCGTGCTCGGAGTGATCCTTCTGACCTTCCTGCTAGCCAGGCTGATCCCTGGCGGCGAGGCCCGGGCGGTGCTCGGAACCAAGGCAACGGCCCGTTCCATCGCTGCGTTCGACCTGCGAAACGGTCTGGACCTGCCGATCTACGACCAGTTCTGGCGGTACGTCGAGGGCATCTTCGTCCACTTCGACCTCGGGTACTCCTACAAGTACAACCAGGGAGTGGCCGCGGTGATCGTGGGGCGGCTTCCGAAGACGCTCACCTTGGTGACGGTCTCGGTGGTCCTCGCACTCATCATCGCCATCCCGGTGGGCATCCTGCAGGTGGTGCGCCGTAACAAGCCCGTCGACTACGCCCTCACCGGTGTGTCGTTCTTCTTCTATGCCATGCCCGACTTCCTTGTCGGAACCCTGCTGATCGTCTGGTTCGCCTTCGACCTGAAATGGTTCCCGGTGTCGCCACCAACAGACGCGTCCGCATGGACGATATTCACCGATCCGATGGCGTTCGTACTCCCGGTCGTCACGTTGTGCGTGACGAGCATCGCCTCGTTCAGCCGGTACATGCGGTCCTCGATGATGGACGCCATGGCTGAGGACTACGTCCGCACCGCCCGAGCCAAGGGGGCGAGCAACAACCGCATCCTCTACGGCCACGCCCTGCGTAACGCGCTGATCCCCATCCTCACCCTGCTCGGCCTGTCGCTCCCCGCCATCGTCAGCGGTGCTCTGATCGTCGAGAACGTCTTCAACTACCCGGGCATGGGACTGCTCACCGTGCAGGCGGCGTTCAACGACGACATCCCGGTGGTGCTCGGGACCACCCTGGTGATCACGATCGCCACAGTGATCGGCTCGCTGCTGGCCGACATCTTGTACGCCGTGGCTGATCCACGGATCCGTCTTGGAGGGGAATGACATGGCAGATCTCACCGACGGAACGATGGATCCGGTCTTCAACAATGTCGAGTCCGAGGTAGGCCTCCCCATCGGCGACGGCGAAGTCCTGCGCGCCATCGATCTCGAGGGCAGCAGGGCACCGGTGCCCGAGGGGGGAGAGTCGACTTCTTCGGGGGGGAACCTGCGTCAGATGGGCCAGGTGTTTGCCGAAAACAAGCTGGCCGTCGTCAGCCTGGGCGTCATCGGCTTCATGATCCTGTTCTGCTTCCTCGGTCCGCACCTGTACCCGACCAATCAGACCAACACCCAGCAGGCGCTGCAGGACTCGGTACAGAATGCCCCGCCCGGCAACGGCAATCCGCTCGGAACCGACGAGTCGGGCTTCAACATTCTCGGCCGGCTCATGTTCGGTGGCCAGGCGTCGTTGATCGTCGGGCTCCTGTCGGCTCTCGTCGCCACCGTGTTCGGCACGCTGTTCGGGGCGATTTCGGGCTTCTTCGGCGGCTGGGTCGACTCGTTGCTGATGCGGATCGTGGATGTGCTGCTATCGATTCCGGTGCTGTTCCTGTTGATCGCGCTGGTCACCATCTACCACTCGTCGGAGATCCTGTTGATCCTGGTGATCGCCTTCGTGAGTTGGCTGGTTCCGGCCCGGCTCATCCGCGGAGAAACGCTCTCCTTGCGGACGCGGGAGTACGTCCAGGCCGTCCGCGTCATGGGCGGGAGCCGCAACCGGATCATCAACCGGCACATCATCCCCAACGCAGTGGGCACCATCGTGGTGTTCGCCACCTTCCAGGTGGCCGACTCGATCTTGCTGCTGGCCGCGCTGGGCTTCTTGGGGCTCGGAGTGCCGGCTCCCAACACGGACTGGGGCACCATGTTGTCGAACGGGGTGAATGCTGCAGGCAACGGGTACTGGTGGCAGATCTACCCGGTCGGCCTGTGCATCGTCCTCGTGGTCATCGCCTTCAACTACGTGGGTGACGCCATGCGGGACTCGCTCGAGATCCGCCTTCAGCAGCGGTAGGTCGGTGGCTGGGCACCGGATCAGGCGCCATCGCACGAAGGGCTTGTCAGGTGCCGGTTTTTCGGCTGTACGCCGCAGGCCTGTGGGGCATTCAGACCGTCCCGGACGTTGCCTGGGTGGCCGCCATGGTGACCGGAGTCCGCAGTGGAAAGTGGCACGCAGCCAGATGGCCGTCGCCATAGGCCTGCATCGGGGGCTGCTGCTGTCGGCACACGTCTTGCGCCGCTGGGCAGCGGGTGTTGAACCGGCACCCGGTGGGAGGGGCCATGGCGGACGGGAGCTCGCCAGCGACCCGTACCCGGGCCCGTGCGGTGGCCCGGGCGGACTCGACATCGGCCACCGGAACGGCATCGAGCAGCCCGAGCGTGTAGTGGTGGGCCGGAGTTGCGTAGACAGTGGCTGCAGGGCCGAACTCGACCAACTGGCCCAGGTACATCACGCCGATGGTGTCGGCCATGTAGCGGAGCACGGCCAGATCGTGGGAGATCATCAGATAGGTGAGCCCGTGCCGGGATTGCAGGTCTTTCATCAGGTTCAAGATCTGGGCCTGGATAGAGACGTCGAGGGCGGAGACCGGCTCGTCGGCCACGATCAGTTTGGGACCGAGTGCCAGCGCTCGGGCCAGTCCGATCCGTTGGCGCTGCCCACCCGAGAACTCGTGGGGGTAGCGGTCCACCGAGGACCGGCTGAGTCCTACCTCGTCGAGCAGCGACAGGACCTTGTCGGTCTGGTCGGCAGCCGAACCCACCTTGTTGACCTTGAGCGGCTCACGGATGATGGTCCCCACCCGCATGCGAGGGTCGAGCGAAGCGTAGGGATCTTGGAACATGAGCTGCAGATCGCGACGGCGCCCCTCTAGTGACCGATCCCGCATGCCGGTGAGCTCTACGCCGTCGAAAAGGATCGAACCCGAGTCCGCCCGTTCGAGTGCGACCAGGAGACGACCAACGGTGGTCTTTCCGCAGCCCGACTCACCGACCAGTCCAAAGGTCTCTCCACGGCGGATGCCCAGGCTCACGCCGGACACCGCCTTGACCGAGCCGACCTGACGCCGGAAGACGCCGCCGGCTAGGACCGGGAACTCCTTGACCAGATCGGTCGCCTCGAGGATCAGATCGGCGGGGCCGGTGGCGTCGAGGAGTGTGTTGATCGCAGCCGCAGCAGCGGCAACAGGTGCAGCTTCTGACGTCCTGCCTGGCGCATCAGGGTTGACCGGGTGGAAGCAGGCGAACCGATGGGGATGTGCACTGGTGGTGGCGATCTTGGTCAGCGGAGGCTCCTGGGTGCGGCAGGTGTCTGTGGCGAACTGGCAGCGCGGAGCAAACCGGCACCCTGTGATCGGCTGCGAGAGGTCAGGCGGCAGTCCGGGGATCGACAGCAGGCGTTCCTCCCGGCTCTGGTCGATCTTGGGAACCGACGCCAGCAGAGCTTGAGAGTAGGGGTGCCGGATCCGGCCGAAGAGCTCGCTGGTTTCGGCCTCCTCTGCGACCTTGCCGGCGTACATGACGACGACCCGGTCGGTTCGGCCGGCGATCACCCCCATGTCGTGGGTGATCAGCACGACGGCCATCGACAGGCGCTGACGCAGATCGTCGATCAGATCGAGGATCTGGGCCTGGATGGTGACGTCGAGTGCGGTGGTGGGCTCGTCGGCGATCAGCAGTTTGGGTTCACAGGCCAGCGCCATGGCGATCATCACCCGCTGACGCAGCCCGCCGGACAGTTCATGGGGATACTGGTCGAGGCGTTCTTCGGGCTGGGGCATCTCCACGTGACGGAGCACATCGAGCGCCCGGGCCCGGGCCTCGGTGCGGCTCACATCACGATGGAGGAGCACGGCTTCGGAAATCTGCTTTCCGATGGTCATCGTCGGGTTGAGCGAGGTCATGGGGTCCTGGGGAATGAGGGCTACCTCATCGCCCCGGACGGTTCGCATCTGACGCTCGTCGAGCCCGGCAAGATCCCGGCCGAGCAGGGTCACCGAGCCTCCGGTCAAGTGTCCGTTTGCCGGTAGGAGACGCATGATCGACAGACCAGTTGTGCTCTTGCCGCATCCCGACTCGCCCACGATGCCGACGCACTCGCCCTCGTCGACGTCGAAGGACACGCCGTCGACAGCCACAACGGATCCCGACCGAAGATGGAACTCGGTGCGCAGGTCGCGCAACTGCAGGACGGGTGCCATCGGTCGAGTGTAGCGAGCACTCCTGTCGTCGACGGGGTGTCGGGTTGCCCAAGGCAACGCCGGCACCCCGTCGTGCATCAGGCGGTGATCAGGCAGTGACCTCGATGTTCAGACGCTCGCTGGCCTCGATGAACTCCTCGACCATGGAGAACACGACGTCCTTGGCCTTGCGCACTGTGGTGGCCCGGCCGATGACCTGGCCGCACGGGTTGAAGTTCACGTCGCGTGCCTGCTCGGGGTAGCGGTGCCCACGGGACACGGCTTCGATCGCCACCATCATCTGCAGCGGCATGGGGAGCGGGTCCGGGGTGTCCTCGGCCTCCCATGCATCGGTCCAGTCATTGCGGAGCATCCGGCACGGCTTGCCGGTGAAGCTGCGCGACCGGACTGTGTCCCGGCTCGACGCAGCCAGGTAGGTCTCCATCTGCTTGGGCGGGATGTCGGCCTCTTCGACGGTCAGCCACAAGGTGCCCGACCACACGCCCTGGGCGCCGAGCGCCATGGCCGCCGCCATCTGGCGGCCGCTGCCGACGCCGCCCGCGGCCAGCACCGGGGTGGGGTAGACGGCATCGATGACCTCGGGCCACAGCACGATGCTGCCGACATCGCCGGTGTGGCCACCACCCTCGGACCCTTGGCAGATGATGAAGTCGAGTCCAGCGGCCTTGTGGTTGAGGGCGTGCTTGACCGATCCGGCCAGTGCTCCGATGAGCAGGCCTGCGCCCTGCACCTTGGCGATCACGTCGTCAGGAGGAGTACCGAGCGCATTGGCGATCAGCTTGACGTTCGGATGGCGCAGCGCCACATCGATCAGCCCGGCTGCATGGGCCGCCGTCCAACCGATCATGCCGTTGGATGTCCGCTCGTCCTCGGGGATCTCGGGCACATGGTGGTCGGCCAGGATCTTCATGGCGAACTCTTTGTGCTCGGCTGGAACCAGTCCGCGGATCTGGGCCTCGAGCTTGTCGGGGTCCATCTCGTCCATGCCTTCGTACTTGGCCGGAATGACGATGTCCACGCCGTAGGGCTTGTCACCGACATGCTCGTCGATCCAGGTCAGCTCCACTTCGAGCTGCTCAGGGGTGAAGGCGATGGCGCCGAGGACGCCGATCCCTCCGGCATTGGTGACCGCCGCCACCACGTCGCGGCAGTGAGTGAAGGCGAAGATGGGGAACTCGATGCCGAGGCGGTCGCAGATCTCAGTGTGCATGGTGGGTCTCCTGTG
>CAIVIS010000418.1 GCA_903906055.1 uncultured Acidimicrobiaceae bacterium | reverse complement strand
GCCCATGGCGACATACCGTTTTTCCCTTACGCCACAATGGAATTCTGCGAGTATCAAGCGCTGCTGGGCGCAACTGGAGGGCGCGTGGACAGGCCCAGCAAGGTGGCCCGCAAGACTTTGAGCAAGGTAGTGCAGTCAGGGTCGAGGCATGCACTTCAACACTCACCGAACGTCCGATCGAGCAGTCGCGATCCGGTCCGAACACTCGACCTCAACCGAAATTGGTTGCCTGCACGGTGCAGTCTTTGAGGCACCGACCGAGGTCGCATCCGTAGAGTCCCCTCTTCATGAACAGCGAACCGAGTGGACGATCTCCGGTGGGTGATGGCCGGATGGAGTTGCAGCGAGCGAGACCGGACCGGCGTGGCCGCATGGCGTTGGTGGCGACCTTGGTGGCCGGTGGACTTCTGTTCCATCCGACACCAGCAGGCGCCGACTCGACGGGTGCAGGTAGCGGGGGAGGGTCCGTGTCCGTCGGTGCCTCGTCCGGGAACGGCTCGGGCGGCTCGGGTGGCTCGGGCGGAACAGGGGCTGGCGGGCCGACGGGGGGATCCGGTTCGCCCGGGGCCAGCCCGTGGACCTGCACCTATACCTATCTCACATTGAACAACCAGGGAGGATTCGCCAACGGCGGCCCGACGCCGGGTGCCTGGTACTCGGTGACGTGCGTGGACATAGCCAAGGGCATCCAGGTCACCCAGACCGTGTGGATCACCGGTGCCCAGCCGAGCGCGGCACCGCCGGTCGATCCACGAGCCCTTGCCCTGCAAGCCGAGAGCTCAATGAGACCCCCGAGTCCGACGATCCACCTGAACCCATCGGGGACCTCGCTGGTCGGCCTGGACACCTGGCTCTGGACCGATGCTGCTGCCTGGAGCGACAGTGCTGTCACCGCCAGCGCTGGAGGGGTGTCGGCCACGGCCGTGGCGCATCCGGTCGCCGTGGAGTGGACGACCGGGGACGGCGGGCAGATCACCTGCCACGGACCCGGCACGGCCTATGTGTCATGGATATCGGCTGCACGGCAGTCGACCACGTGCTCCCACCGATACCTGAGGACCTCGGCCGGTCAGCCCACCCTCGACGGGAATCCAGATGACGGTGTATTCGTCGTGGTCGCCACCGTGGTGTGGGCCGTTTCGTGGACGTCTACCGGTATTGCCGGTGGGGGTGTACTTCCGACGATACGCACCACGAATGCCGCCCTGATGCGGGTAGCCCAGGTGCAGAGCGTCAACGCTGTCGCTGCATCCTGGCCGTCGATGGGACTCTCATCGATGGGGGCCCGATCATGACCACCCTGGCCGACGTCATTCCTCGGAGGCGAGCATCAGGCAGTGAGCCCACCACGCCAGTGGGTCCCCCCACGGGCCGCCAGGATCACCGAGCGCTCTGGGTGGTGGCATCGGTGGGACTGATCGCTGCCAGCATCGCCGCCTTCGCTGGCATGTATGCATCGGCGGGTCACAAGGTCCCGGCCATCGTCGTCGTCCGGTCTCTGACTCAAGGCCAACTGATCACTGGAGCTGACGTCGCAAGGGCGGATGTGTCGGTGTCTGCAGGTGTCGAGTACCTACCGGTGGCGCAGTCTGGGCGTCTGGTCGGTAAGCGAGCAGCAGCGGCCATTTCGAAGGGGTCCCTCCTCACCATGGCCGACCTGTCGGCAGTGCCAGCCATCAAAGATGGAGAAGCCGTCGTGGGGATCGCGCTGAAGGCCGGTGCCTACCCCGCTGGTGGGCTGTCTCCTGGCGATCAGGTCATGGTCGTACAGACGGCCAGCCCTGGGGTGGCGCTCGCTGCACCACAAAGCATGGCCACGCCTGGTGGTGCTGGTCCGTTCGACTCCGTGGCGGCATCCGCCACCGCACCCAGCGCTGCCATCAGCGGTGCGGCCCAGTCCGGGACCGGCATCTTGGTCGCCCGAGCACCGGTGACTTCGCTATCGGTACCTGCCTCAGGTTCGACCGGGGGATACAGCATCGTGGTGTCCGTCGAGGTCGGATCGGCCGACGCACCCGCCGTGGCCACCGCAGCCGCGGCGGGCCAGGTGAGCATTGTGCTGCTGGGGAGTTCTTCGGGCTCCCCAACCACCACGACCAGCGCGGCCAGCGCGACTGATGGACCGTCGTGAGCACCATCGCCATGTTTTCGTTGAAGGGATCTCCAGGGGTCACCACGCTGGCCTGCATGCTGGCTGCATCGTGGCCAGGTCCCGGGATCGCCACGGTCGTAGAAGCCGATCCGGCCGGAGGCGATCTGGCCGCCCGGTTCGGCCTGTCGGCCAAGGTGGGCTGGCCGTCGCTATCTGCAGCCACCCGACGCTCTGACGGCATCGCCGGGATCACACCCCACCTCCAAAAGCTCCCCGGTGGTGTACCGGTATTGGTCGGGGCGCTGGGCAGCGACCGGCGTGCAGCAGGCAGTCAGGAGGCCGGGATCCTCCCCATGGGAGATACCGGGGAGGGAGCCCAGGACGTCGCCATCATGGATCTTGGAAGGTTCTCCATCGGTGATGATCTGTCGGGCTCGTGGCTTCGTGCTGGCGATATCTCGGTAGTGGTGACCGGCGGAGAAGCCTCCGCCGCGTTGCACCTGCGTCAGCGGGCGTCGGAACTGCTCGACCTGTGCGGCGGACAGTTGGCCTTGCTCGTGGTCGGAAGTGGTCCCTATGGATGCCGCGCCATGTCGGAGTTCACCGGGATCGAGTCCCTGGGTGATCTGCCGTGCGATTCGGCCGCCGCCGCTGTGGCCAGCGGTGCATCCGGCTCCGCACGGCGACTGGAGCGCTCCTTGCTCTGGATAGGGGCGGGCCGGCTGGCGGTGACGATGGCACAACGCCTGGACGGAGCGGAGGCGCCAGGGCTGGAGGCGGCAGGGCACGACAGCCTGCTCGCAGGTAGGGACCGCACCATGACCGAGATGCACGGATGAGTGCCGGACTGGCTCAGTCCATCCGGCAACGGGTGGCAGAGGACCTGGCCGGGGAGCAAGCCTCTTCGTTGTCCGGGGACGACAAGAAGGAGTTCGCCAGGCAGCAGACATTCCGGCACCTCGATGTGCTGGCCGGGGGCAACGGGGGCGACGGGGGCGACGGTTCTATGGGGGCTGCACCACTGAGCCACGACGAAGAGCAGCAGTTGGCGCAGACGGTGTTGGATTCGCTGTTCGGACTGGGACGCCTGCAAGCCCTCGTCGATGACCCCGACGTCGAGAACATCGACATCAACGGTTGCGATGAGGTGTGGGCCACGTTTGCTGATGGTTCGAAACGACTGATGGCACCGGTGGCCGACTCCGACGAGGAGTTGGTGGAGCTGATCCGGTCGGCGGCGGGACGATTCGGACTGGCCGAGCGGCGGTTCGACATGGCCCGTCCAGAACTCGACCTCCAGCTTCCTGGCGGCGCCCGGTTGTCGGCGCTGATGGCGGTGTCGGCTCGTCCGGCAGCCTCCATCCGACGTCACCGGTTCGCCGACCTCTCGTTGGACGATCTGTGCACCATGGGAGCGATGGATGACGGCATCCGGTCGCTGCTGTCTGCGGCCGTGCGCGCTCGCAAGAACATCGTCGTTGCCGGGGCAATGAACTCGGGGAAGACCACGATGCTGCGAGCGCTGGCCGCCGAGATCGCCCCCCGTGAGCGCCTCGTCACTATCGAGCAGGCGTTCGAACTCGGGCTCGACACTGGCTCGGACCGGCATCCCGACATGGTGGCCTTGGAAGCCCGCCCAGCCAACATCGAAGGGGAAGGGCGGATCCCGGTGGCTGACCTGGTGCGGCGGTCGCTGCGGATGAACGCCGACCGGGTGATCGTGGGTGAGGTACTCGGTGACGAGATCCTGCCCATGCTGAACGCCATGAGCCAGGGGCGCTCGGGATCGATGTGCACCATCCATGCCGAGTCGTCGGCCGGGGTATTCCGTCGCATCGCGTCCTACGCCGTCCAGGCGCCAGAAAGACTCCCGCTCGAGGCGACGAACCTCCTGATCGCCGGAGCCGTGCACTTCGTCGTCTACCTGGATTCGGAGATGCACGACGAAACAGAACATGCAATGGACCCGGTGGAGGACTCGGCCGAGGTCGGGTACGCAGAAGCGAACCTAGATGGGTTGCATTCCGAGAGGGCCGGCATCGGTCGACAGCGTGCATTTCCGGCCCATCGGGCCCGGGCGCGGTTCGTCTCGTCGATCCGCGAAGTGATCGATGCCGAGGGTGTCCAGGTCATCTCGAACGAGATCTACCGCCCGGGTCCTGATCGGCGGGCCGAACCAGCCGCTCCACTGCGGGCCGAGACCGTAGAGGACCTACTGCGGTTCGGATACCAGCCGTCCTATCCGGGTGCGGGAGGGGGACGGCGATGACGCAGATCACCAATGACTCACTCGTCATCTGGATCCTCGGTACCGCACTCGGGGTCGGACTGGTCGGGGTGTCCGCGGCCCTGTTGATGAATAGGCACGCCAGTACCGTCGACCCGTCGGAGGCCTCCGCGGGCCGAGCGCCGACTGGCGCCGCCGGCGAGCCGTTGCTGGCGAATGGAGCGAGGAAGGCTGATGTCCCGGCCCTCGTCCTGGCCGCCGCGGCTGGCGTCATCTGCGTTCTGGCCACCGGGTGGCTGGTGGCTGGCCCTATCGGTGCGCTGGCCGTCTACGGGCTGCCCCGCCTGCTCCGCCAGACTTCGGGCGCTGCCTCGATCGCCACCATCGAGGCGGTAGCCACGTGGACGGAGATGCTGCAGGGCTCGCTCGCCGCATCGGCAGGGCTGAGCCAGGCCATCATCGCCACAGCCGACCTGAGTCCAGCGCCTATTCGCTCGGCTACTGAGCGCCTGGCCGCGCAGATCAGCGCCGGGGTGCACCCGCGGTCGGCCCTGCTCCGCTTTGCCGACGATGTGGCGGACCCGAGTGCCGACCGAGTGGTCTGCGCTTTGCTCTTGGCCTTCTCGGCTCGTGCCCAGCGACTAGGAGAGCTGTTGTCCGCCCTGGCCGACTCCACCCGCCAGGAGGTCTCCCTCCGGCTCCGGATCGAGACCAGCCGGGCCTCGGTGCGCAGCGGGGTACGCACGGTCGTGGTGTTCTCGGTGGTCTTTGCCGTGGCCCTAGCGGTGCTGGCCCGCTCCTACCTGGCGCCGTTCGACTCGGCCACCGGCCAGGTAGTGCTGGCCGCCGTCGGTGCCCTGTATGCGGCCGGTCTGACGCTCATGGTGGTCTTGGCCCGCCCGCCTCGCCCGATCCGGCTGCTGGGCAAGGACGTGGTCCGACGATGACCGGCGTGGTCCTCCTCGCACTCCTCGCGGCCTTGGGGGTCGTCGGCGTCTTCGCCAGCCTGCGATCCTCCACCCCTCCGCTCGATGCGGTGCTGTCCTCATGGCAGCGCCCTGTCGACCCACGGGATGCGGACGCGGTCGCACCGACCGGTCGCCGCAGACTGGGGCAGCCGGTCGTCCGCATGGCAGCCACTCGGTGGGGCGCGCACCCACGGATGCACTCAGTGATGTCAGCGCTCGCCATCACCGGAGGGGATCCGACGCTGTTCGCCTCGCGCCTGGTGGTTACTGCGGCGGCTTGTGCCCTGGGACCGGGCGTGCTCTGGCTGATGGCCCAGGCCGCAGGGTTGGGGGCCGATCTGGGCCTGACGGTCATCGTCACCCTGATCGCCGTTCCCCTCGGAGTAGGCCTGTCGGTCCTCAGCCTCTTGCGAGCTGCCTCGGAACGGCGCCGCCAGTTTCGGGTGGTCATCAGCTCGTTCGTCGATCTGGTGGTGCTATCGCTGGCCGGTGGAGTGGGTGTGGACGGTGCTTTGCATGCTGCAGCCCAGGTCAGCGACGACTGGGCTGCGCAGCGTCTGTCGAGGGCGCTCGAGGGTGCGCGTAACCAAGGGCACACCCCGTGGTCGGCGCTGGCTTCCCTGGGGGAAGAGATCGCTGTTCCAGAACTCGTGGAGCTGGCGGCCACGGTGCAGTTGGCGGGGACCGAAGGCGCACGGATCCGCGACTCGCTGGCTGCGCGCGGTGAGGCGCTCCGCAGACATGAGCAGGCTGACGCCGAATCGGCCGCCAACGCCATGACCGAGCGGCTCTTCCTTCCGGGGGCGCTCTTGCTGCTCGGGTTCCTGCTCTTCATCGGCTTCCCCGCCGTGCATCGGATCCTCGGCGGTTTCTGATGCCGACGAGCCGACTCGAAGCTTCGACGCAAGGGTGCGATCCCTTGCCCGCACTGTCCCCAACCAACCAACAGAACAGGAGCATGTCTCATGCATACGAACATCACCCTCATCTGGACCTACCTCCGAGCCCGCTGTGTCGCATCAGGCGGATGGGACGAAGCCGGCACCGTGGTGGAGAAGGTGATTCTCACGGCGATCTTTGCCGGCCTAGCGATCGCCGTCGGAGCCATCATCGTTGCCAAGGTGACGGCCAAGGCCAACTCGATCAACCTCAATTGATCGCACCCACGGGACGGCCTGGCGGGCCGCCCGGGCCGCCCGGAAGCACCTCGGGTCGTCCCCGCCCGGGTCGATCGGCGATCAGGGGTATTTCGGCCTGGCACCGACTGCCAACAGCGGCCCCACGGCGACGTCGCCTCGACGACAGTGGTACATCGATCGTCGAGGCGGTCATCGTCGTGCCCGTGGTGATGTTCCTTCTCCTCGTCGCCGTCCAGTGCGCGCTGTGGATGCATGCGGCACAGGTGGTGCAGCTGGCGGCATCCGAGGGCGATCGGACGGGCCGGTCGATGGGGGGAGGCCAGCAGGCCGGCATCGCTTCGGCCCGGGCCGTCGTGGATGGTCCCGGGTCCGACGTGGTCGGGGCACAGGTCACCACCTCGGTCCTCCCCGGAGATGCGTTGTGGCTCCGCGTTTCCGGGCGTGCCACCTCGGTACTCCCGGGACTCTCTTTCGCCGTGAGTGCCAGTGCGGTCGGGCCCATCCAAGAGTTCCGGAGTACTCCGTGAGGAGGCACTGCATGCATGACGACCGGGGGAGCATGTCCGTCGAGTTGGTAGTGCTGACGCCGGTACTGCTGGCTGTGGTGCTGCTGTCCGTCGTCTTCGGACGTCTGGCCGAGGCCAGGCAGCAGGTGGTCGAAGCCGCTCGGGCCGGGGCTGAAGCAGCTGCCGTCCTGCCCACGGTAGGTACTGCCCAGTGGGTCGGATCGATCAACTCGGTGATCAATCTGATCGGTCGGACCCACACCTGTGCCCACGTATCCATCGCCGTCGACACCAGTCACTTCACACCCGGTGGCTACGTGACGGCCCACGTGACCTGCAGCGTCTTGTTGGCGGACATCGGATTTCCGGGACTGCCCGGAACCACGACCGTCACGGCGTCTGCGACCGCCCCGCTCGACCAGTACCGAGCCTTCCGATGAGGAGATGACCAGATGACCGCTCTCGGGATGCAGACCCGAACCAGAGCCGACCGGCTGCGCAGCCGCCGAGCGACAGCGGCCACCGGTCGGGATTCCGATGCCGGAACGTTGACCGCGTTCGCACTGCTGCTCTTGGTGGCCCTGTTTGCGTTGGTGGGACTGGTGGTCGATGGCGGGACGGCCCTCACGGCGCACCAGTCGGCCGCCGTCGAGGCCGAGCAGGCCGCCCGGGCCGGGGCTGGGGCCCTCGACGTCGATGCGCTGCGCAACGGCATCATCCGTGTCGACCCGCTTGCGGCGGTGGCGGCAGCCCAGCAGTTCGCTTGGGCCACGGGGCATCCAGGCACGGCCACGGTGGCCGGCGGAACAGTGACCGTCCAAGTCCGGTACTCGGTCCCCACTGTCGTACTCGGCATCATCGGCGTGCGGACCATCCGGGTCAGTGCGGCTGCCTCGGCGGCAAACCTGCACGGTGTCACGGTGGGTGCCCGATGAGCGGCCCCTACCTGCCTGCTGGGCTCCGACGTCCATCGGTTCTGCCCCGCCTGTTCGCCGGGGGCACCCTGATCCTCTTGGTCATCGGTGTGCCGATCTGGCTGGTGACGGCTGGAGGGTCGCCAGTTGCTGGTCTTGATCCGTCAGTCCTGTGGCACGCCATCGCCACCCGGCGGTCGGGCGATCCCCAGGAGGTGGCGGCATGGTTGGGCCGGATCGCACTCCTGATCGCCTGGTTGGCATGGCTGTGGGCGACGGTCTGCCTGCTGATCGAGTTCCGATCCTGGACCCGTGGTCTGTCTCCGACCCGTCTGCCGGCCAGCCGCACCATGCAGTGGATGGCGGCATGTCTGGTGAGCACGGCCTTCGCGGTGGGAACCGTTGGACGGGTCCCGGCCCATGTCGGAGGGGTCGCCAGTTCGACGCGGAGCGCCATGAGCCCGATCCCGATCATTCAGGTGCTCGACCGACGAGCCACGCCGATCGAAGGGGGAGATCAGACGACGAAGTCCACAGTGGTGCAGGTCACGCCGGATCGACGGGGGAGCCAGCCACCAGCGGCGCCAGCGGCCCCAGCGGCCTCAGCGGCGCCGACGAGTGGCATCACACCCGGAGCCGCGATCGGAGGCGAAGCCGCGGCATCTGCAGGAGATCGATCCATGCACACAGTCGTTGGCCGCGACACGCTGTGGTCGATCGCCGAGGAGCAGCTCGGGTCCGCCCAGCGGTGGAAGGAGATCGCTGCGCTCAACTACCAACGGGTGCAGTCCGACGGGGGGCAGCTCACCGCGGATCACTGGGTCCGTCCAGGGTGGGAGCTGCTGTTACCGGGGAACGGCGAGACGGCGCATGGGGGTAGTCGTGCGGACACCGACCCAAGAAGTCCGATCGACCGGACGGAGATCACCACCACGGACCCAATGGCAACTGCAGTACCAGCCGGACCCCTAG
>CAIVIS010000417.1 GCA_903906055.1 uncultured Acidimicrobiaceae bacterium | reverse complement strand
CAGCACCGATTCCCGCCAGCGCCCACCGACATGCGAGATGGTGACCTTCTTGGCCAGGCGACGGGTGGGCTCGGTGAAGGTCACCGACGACTTGAATCGGGCCCAAGACTTGAACCGGGGGAATCCGACGGGCCGCCTCTTGCGGGTGCCCTTCTTGGAGGACCCGAAGGCGTGGTCTCACGTTCACCAGTGCGAGTGGCGAGGAAGTCCTTTCTCACCAACTTGGCGAACCCGCTGCCCTCTGAACAGTCCGGGTACCGATCCAGCCCGACCGTAGAGAGCCTGGCGGACGATCGTCCTGATCTCTGTTCAGACCCCTCTACACCTGCGGTTTCCCAGGTCGGGGCTACCATGACGACCATGAGGCCCGCAGCCACCGCAGACCGGCACGGGACCGGCACCGAGGCAGGCACCGAGGCAGGCAGCAGGTCAGTCGGCAGGACGGGAAGACGCCTCACCGCCGATGCCCGCAGGCGCCAACTCTTCGAGGTGGCCCTGTCTCTGTTCGCAGAGCACGGATACGCCGCCACCACCATGGACGACATCGCCGAAGCCGCTGGGGTCACGAAGCCGCTGGTCTACCAGCACTTCGAGTCCAAGCGGGCGCTCTATCTCGAACTACTCGACGTCTTCTCGGTCGAGATGATCGACGGAATCGTCCGGTCCACAGCTGTTGCCCAGGGACCGCGACAGCAGGTCGAGCTCGGCTTCGCCGGCTACTTCCAGCTCATGGTGGACAACGAGAACGCCTTCCGACTTCTCTACGGACGGGATGCTCCCGACGACCGCGAGCTCGGCGATGCGCTCCGCCGGGTGGAAGAGGCGATAGCCGAGGCCATCGATCCGCTCATCGACGCTGATCTCGATCCGGCGCACCGCATGCTTCTGGCGCATGCGGTGGTCGGCATGGCCGAAGGTGCCAGCCGGCTGTGGCTGGATGCCAACCGGCATCCCGGTTCCGAAGCGTCCGAGAAGATCGATCGAGCGGGTGAGGCCGCACAGCTGGCCGCTCGGCTGGCCGACTTCGCCTGGGCCGGCCTCCGTCAGGTCCATCGGATCTAGGCGTTACCGGATCCGGCTAGGGGCTATCGGATCCAAGAGGAACCCGGAGTGACCCGGTCGGTCAGAGGGGAACCGACCCTGCGGCAACCGCCGGGTTGGTCGATGAGACCACACCGCCCGCCGCCTCCTCCGTGACGGCGAAGGCAGTGACCGGCACAGTCCCGACGACGCTGAACGGCACGATGGCCGGATGGGGACCGAGCAGCCCCAATGAGATGGTCCGCGTGCCCACCACGCCCCACAGCTGATAGGTCCGATCCGCCGGCAGTGGAGCCAGGCCGACCCCGGAATCGTTGACCACGAATCCGGTACCCGAAGCCGTGAGCACGACCGATGCCGGCGTGGTGACGGCTCCGTTCGGCCCGGTAGCGGTCAGGCGTATGTTCCGAGTGGTGGGTGCCTCCAATGCTGCACGTTCCGCCGCCTCCAAACGGGATTGGGCCTGGAGCGCACTGACCCGACCGTTCAGGTGGTGGACCTGGACCCCGAAGACCAGGGCAATGACCGCAGCCGCAGCAGCCACCAGCCCTGCTCCGATCGAAAACGAGCGACGGCGACGCGCTGATCCGATATCGACCACTGCAGTCCCCGCGGACACAGATCCATCATCGACCGTGCCGCTCGGCACCGGGGCCGGAGCCCGGGCCGGGGCCAGCAGGTCGTATTCATCCGACACAGCCCGCAGGTCCCGTTTGGTGCTGGGTCCATCGAGCCGGGCGGCCAGGCGGTCCCACGACTGGTCCGAGGTGCCGGCGAGCTGGCCGGCGATGCCGTCCCACAAGCTGGCCGGTGCCGTGCCACCGGAGTTGGCCAGGAGTCCGGCCACCTCATGATGCTGGGCGACCTCGATCGAGCACTTCAGACAGACCTCGAGGTGTTCCTCCACCAATGCTGCCGTCTCACGGTCCACGGCATCGAGTGCATAGACCCCCAAGAGCTTCTCGATGTCCTTGTGACCCACGCCCATCGACGACGCGCTCATAGCCCGGCTCCGGCCGGCTCGATGCCCCGTTCGATCAGATTCACCCGGAGACGGCCGAGCCCGGAACGGATCCGGCTCTTGACCGTCCCCTCGGGCTCATCGAGCATCGTTGCCACCTCGCGGTATGTATGGCAGCCAAAATAGGCGAGCTCGATGGGCTGACGCAGTTCGTCGGGCAGGGCCACCAGCGCATCGCGCACCTGCTCGGCGACGGCGAGGTCCCACACCTCGTGGTCGATGTCGTAGGGAGCGGTCGCTGTCTCACGCACGGTGCGATCCTCGCGCTTGCGGCGCGACTCTTCGGCTCGCACGACGTCGACCGACTTGCCGTGGGTGCGGGCCAGCAAGAACGACCGGAGCGTTCCCCTCTGGGCGTCGAACTTTTCGGGGGCACGCCACAGGTCGAGGAACACCTCTTGAGTGACCTCCTCGGCCGCAGCTTCAGATCGAAGTATGCGACGGGCCAGCGCATGCACCGAGCCACCGTGGCGGCGGTAGACCTCGGCCAGGGCGGGTTCGTACCATCGCCCCACAGCCACCACCAAATTGGCATCGCTCGCCTGCTCTACATCCACCAGCACCAACCCTATTCGGAACCGCGGCCAATACCGGATGAGAGCCCGTCGACCCCGGAAGCGAACTCGGTTGCTATTCTTGACCCAACAGGTAAGGTATTGGGGTGTTCACGTTCCCCAACCCGGTCAACGACTACGCGGCCCGCACGGTGGCCACCGGCGTCGTACTGATGTGCGTGGCGGCCATGGTGCTGCGTCAGCCGTGGATCCTGGTCCCCCTGGCCTACGGGTTCTGGGCCCGGGTTCTGAGCGGCCCCCGGTTCAGCCCGCTCGGTCAGCTGGCCACCCGTGTGGTGGCACCTCGCCTCCCCTGGGCCCCCAAGCTGATGCCCGGTCCGCCCAAGCGGTTCGCCCAAGCCATCGGGGTCGTCTTCTCCACCACGGCGCTGGTGCTCTGGTTCGGCTTCGGTCTCGCCGGGGCTACCTGGGTGGTCGTGGCCATGCTGACCGCCGCCGCCTTCCTCGAGGCCGCCTTCGGGATCTGCCTCGGATGCAAAGGGTTTGCGCTGCTCATGCGGTTCGGCATCATCCCCGAGTCGGTGTGCCTTGAGTGCGCGGACATCACCATCCGCCATCCCGAGTTGGCCTCCTCCTCCAACTGATCGCACTGCCAGGCTGATCGCAGTGCCGGTGCAGACCGGGCTGAGGGTTCAGCGCAGCAACGGAAGCAACCGGGCGCACAGGTCCGCCAACTCGGTAGCGCACGAGACGTAGACCAGGTCGTCGCCGCCGGCAGGGTCTTCCACGTCCTCCCATGCCTCTACCGCCACATCGGCCAGTCCGAGCGCAGCCAGGCGGTCGGCCAACGGCTCCGAGCCCGAAGGTAGGTCGCGCACCAGGCGCTTGATCGAGGCAGTCTTGGCTGCCGCCTCCGGATGCTTGCGACGGATGTAGGACACGTGCTCGGTCGCCATGGCCAGGATCAGCACGGCATCGTCGATATCGGTCTCGGTGATCTGGTGGCTCCGGTGCCCATCGGCCGAAAAACCGACCGATCCGAGCGCATCTCGGGTTCGCCGACTCATCGGCTGCCCCTCGATGACGTGGGTGCCAGCCGTCACGACGGGAATCTCCCCCGGTAGCAGCATCGCTCCGGCCATGACCGAACGTGCGGCGTTTCCCGTGCACAGGGTGAGCAGCGTGGCGGTAGGCATTCCACCGGCAGGCATCTGTCCCTCGTCGTTTGTGGATCCGTTACTCAGCACCGGGTAACGGTAACCGACGCCTCGCTCCCTTGACTTCGGGTCGGCCTATGCCGTCAGAAGGAAGTCATTCCCACGATCGGCCTGCTCAACGGCGATCCACCCATAGACCCCAGGAACGGCGCGTCGAAACTGAACACTCCACCGTCGGATGCCACCATTCGGTAGCCGCTGCCGTTGGCCGTCGAGGCAATGCCGACCACCGGGGCCGCCAACGTCAGGTTGCCGGTGGAACCGAAGAACCGGGCGCCACCGAAGGCGAAGATGCCCCCATCGGAGGCAACCTCCCAGTAGCCGCCGGTGTCGTCATCATTGGTGGTGCCAACGATCGGCTTGTTCAGCGGCTTGCCCCCTTCGGAGCCGCTGAAGGCAGCATCCCCGAAGACGAAGATTCCACCATCGGATGCGACCATGCGATACCCGGCCCCGTCAGCAGACGCAGCGATGGCCACTACTGGCTGGTTCAACTTCGATCCACCCATGGATCCATAGAAGGCGGCACTTCCGAAGGCAAATATTCCGCCATCAGAGGCAACCTCCCAGTAGCCGGTGCCGTCGGGGACGGCCGCTATGCCCACGATCGGCTTGTTCAACGACCGGCCTCCCATCGATCCGAAGAATTCGGCCCCGCCGAACGCAAAGATCCCCCCGTCCGATGCCACCTCCCAGTAGCCGCCGGTCGATGCGGCCGTGGCGAAGCCCACAACGGGGGCGTTGAGGTGCTCTGACCCCATCGAACCGCAGAACGGCGCCCCGCCGTAGGAGAAGACCCCGCCATCAGAGGCGGCCAGCCGATAACCCCCCAGGGCCGCAGCCGGGATCGAACACGCCGGGATCGAACCTGGCGGGGTCGTGCGCCCGGCATTCCCCGTCAGCTGCGGGTCGTGGTGGAACATCGGCCACGTGCCGGGCCCCACCGCAGCGGCACCGTTGGATCCTTGGATCTCATAGTGGTCGATCTGCCCAACCCCACCAGGCACAACTCCGATGAGGCCGGCCAGCGTGATCCCGATCGTCCCGTTCGGATCGTTCGTCACCAACGGCGAGTTCTGTAGTCCGAGGTTCTCACTCAGAACCGCGATCTGCTCTCCGGTGCGGCCGTTGTAGACGTAGGTTCCGTGGGTGGTCGGAACCAGTACATCGGCGTATCCCCCGCCGGTCAGGTCAGCCGTCACCACCGAACCGATTACCCGGCCGATGCCGGTGGCTTTCCAGATGGTCTGGCCGGTGGTGGCGTCGAGCACCCAGACGGATCCTGTACCCGCCAGTGCCTGGTCTGTGCCTTCGACCACCTGGAGTGATCCGTTACCCAGAACATCGGACAGCGCGGGCGACGAGAGCGTGTTCCCGTCGAGCACTGATGACCACTGCAGGTGACACGAGGTGTCGTAGGCCTTCACGGTGTTGGTGTCCGAGGCTCCCGGGAAGTAGTCACCGGTGCCCATGACGATGCCAGTGCGGCCCCCGGACAGGAAGCCGCCCACCGCCGGAGAGGAGTCCGCCACCTGGTTGGTGTCGGCCCGGCAGACCTGGTTGCCATCTCCGGTGAGGACCCGCAGATGTCCGCCGTCCGAATACGAACGGCCGCGGCCCTGACCAGCGGACTGATCGCCGCTCATGATGATCTCGTTCTTCCCGGTGCCGTAGAGGTCGGCTAGGGCTGCGGTCCCATGGGTGCTGTCGGAGTTGAAGAACGGCCATCCTTTGAGCGGCACACCATTGTCCGCACGCAATGCATAACTGACCTGTCCGAGCGACCCGGCGACCAGACCCGCTGCAGCACTGCCTAGGTCTCCCACCGTGATGCCCGCCTTGACCCCGCTGGCGGGAACACTGTCACTGGCGGGATTCTCCACTGGCGTAAACCACTTCTGCGCACCGCCGGATGTGTAGGCCTGGAAGCCACCGGTAGTTGGATTGGCGTCATTGCCCGATCCGACCACCACCGTCGGACGTCCCCCGGCCACGGGAACGATCGACGGAGTCGAATCGATGGGGATGCCGCCGTTGGCTGTGGGCCAGCCTGCGACCGATGTTGGGGTCCCCGTGCCGTTGAGGTGATACGCGTAGACGCTCCCCTTGCGGTCCCCGACGACGACCGACTGCTGACCGTCGAGATCGGCCACGATCGGCGAGGACTGGGCGATCGGGAATCCTGGGTCGCTCATTGCCCCGGTCGACCACGTGCAGTCCCAGCCCGACGGAAGCGCAACTGATGGAGGCGCAGGGGGTTGCGCAGTGGCGCACACGCCACTCGCCACCGATGGCGATACGGCGCCAGCCGACGGCGACAGCGAGTCTCCGACCATCACGGCAACCGTCGTCGTGGCCAATATCCCAGCGACCACACTGGCCACTGTGCCACTAACGTGTCGGCCCAGCCGCCCACGACGCCGCACCTGAGCCAGACCGCGCTGGCGGTGCTCGGGGTCAGGCTTCTGCAAGCTGTTCGAACGTGTCCCACCCTTGCTCATGGCCATAACCTACCAACGGCAGTTGCCCTGAAAAGGGCGTCTGTAGGCCTCGCAGATAGTGGGCGCCACATGGGCGGGGCCACCAACGCGGCGCTCGGCCCCTAGCAGCGGTAGATGCGCTCCGCGTTCTGGGCGAACAACTTCTCTTGAGCGTCGGGACCAAGTCCGGCCGTCACCGTGCTGTAGATATCGAAGAGGGCATCGAACGTTCCGTACATCGCATCGACCGGGAAGTTACTGGCGAACAGGCACCGGTCGACGCCGAACAGGTCGATGGCGTACTCGAGCCACGGGGCGAAGGCCTCCACGCTCATAGCCTCGAGCGGCATGGCCAGTCCGGAGAGCTTGCACACCACACGGTCACCCAGGTCGGCCAATGCTGTCATCCCCTGACGCCACAGAACGCCCTCCTCACCAGACGCCGAGCGCGGCCACCCAGCGTGCTCCACCACCACAGCGAGGTCAGGGAAACCAGCCAACCCCTCGGCCGCCACCTGCAGTTGGTCCGGGTGAGCCATCAGTTCGAACACCAAGTTCCGGTCCTGCAGGCTGGCCAGTACCTCGCCAGCAGGGAGGGGCCCGTCGAATCGGCCCATAGGGCGGACACCTCGGAAACGAGGGGCAGCCATCTGTCGGTCGAGAAGTGCAATGGCCTCAGCCACCGTGTCCGTAGGGGGAATCCCACCGATGATGGCTGAGGGCCCACCCCGGCTATCTGCCTCGGCGTCGAGCTCGATGGTCTCGTCGATGGAGTGCTGGCCCGTAGCCGCCGCCACGTTGACGAACTTCTCGACGCTCCACCTCGATGACTCGGCCCGATAGATGTCGACGTCGTAGAGCCGGTACATCATGGCGATGTCGGCCGTGGCTGGCGCCTGGGGATGAGAGAGGTACGGGTACCAGTCGGTCCGAGCCGGGTCCCACAGATGCACGTGGGCATCGACCACACGGGTGGGGCGTTCGGTCATCGACCCACTCCCAAGTCGGGCTGTCCGATCGTGCCCACTATCTGGCGGAGTGTCCCATCGAGCCATCCGGGCACCGCTGGTCCACCAAAGGTGATGCTTCCCGCCGGTCGTGGGTGACTGCGCAGCCCCAGCCATCCGTCGCCCACCACCAGTTCGGCTCCTGCTATCTCGGCCGCCGCTGGATGCCCAAGCAGGTGGGCGACGAGGGCGGCGGCCGGTCGGTGAACAGCTTCTTCGGGTGCCTCCAAGGCAGCAGCGAAGGCGATCACCCTGCCTTCGGTTGCTGCCATCGAAACTCGGGCGTGCTGACAGGCGGCCTGAGCCCGGCTCCTGCCTCCCGAGGTGGCTGCATCGGTCAGTGTCACCAGCCGGGCTGGCCGGTCCGTTCGGGCCGCATCGACGGTGTAGTCAGCGACGGCACGGGCCCAACAGGCATCGGCGTGTATCTGCCCGACGATCCCTGCGTGCTCGTCCAAGACCCGTTCCCAGGCTGCCGCACCGTTGGGCGATACTGCCCCGGCCGACGCGTCTCCGCCGAGCGCGTCACCCACCGGCGCCACCACTACTGCGTCTACCGGGCCGAGGACTGCCACTGCCGCTTGCAGCGCCCGGGCGGCCTCAGCGAAGCCGCGTACTGGCTCCACATGGTGGCACCGGATCGAACGGGCCTCCAAGGCCGCTACCAGCGACGCCACCAGCATCGGTCGATCGGACACCAGCAAGCAGGACCGCACCGGGGCCGGGCCAGGATCAGGTACGACCTCACCGGCCTCAGGTGCAGCGAAGATCGACCCGAACCGCGGGTTGCTGCCGCCAGAGGAGACCTGGCGGCTTTCGGCACTGGCGAAGGCTGTCGGGATGACCTCGGCGAACACCCGGTCGAGCGATTCCACATCGTCGGTGCGCACCACCTCGAGGAGGCGGGGCGGATCGATCACGGCCACCTCCGGACCTCCAGCAAAGAGCACCTGGCCCCGACACCACTCGATGTCCTCACCGACCAAGTAGGCGCCGAACGGTCCGAGCGCCTCGGGCTCGGCCACCGAGAGGAAGGAGATCCCACCGCCACCCGATCGTCCTGCCTTTCGTGCCCGCTCGAGCGCCGAGGCCAGCATTCGGGTGGCGGCAATGGGCGACATGGCGTTCACGCACACCCCTCGTGGGGCGTGGCGGCCCAGCTGCCAGGTCAGCGCGGCAATAGCCCGCTTGGCGCAGCTATACGCCCCAGCATCGGCGGCCCGCCAACCCGAACCCGAGGTGACGCCGACCACGCGGCCGTACCCGGCGTCAGCCATCAAGGGCAGGGCGGCCCCCAGTACGTTCAGGTAGCCCTCGAGGTGCACGGCCAGTACGGCCAGCCAATCCTCCTCCGTCCCCTTGCCGAAGTAGGTCTGCCGGGTGATCCCCGCCACGTTGACCACGGCGTCGAGACCACCGTGCTCGTCGGCCAGTTCCTGGAACAGCGTGCGGACGGCCTCGGAATCCGTGACCGACACCGCCGAGGCCCGTGCCGTTCCCCCTGCCGCCACGATGCGGCCGGCTGTGGTCTCATCGGCTTCGGGCAGCGACGCCGATCCATCCAGAGTGACCAGCGGGTCGACAGTGACTACGAACCAGCCCTGGCGGCCCAGCTCGTGAGCCACACCGGCACCGATCCCACCGCCACCGCCGGTGACCACAGCCACCCGTGTCCGTGAACTCATCGGGGATCCGCTCTCGTGTCGAGCTCTAGGCCCTCCAGGCAACCTGCCTCGAGCCACTCCTCGAGCAGGTGGCGGTAGCCGAACCAGTCGCCGAGGCGGCGACCGTAGTTTCCGTTGCGCGGGTTCATGGTCTCGGGGTGGCCTTCGTTGTTGATGCGTGACGGTGTGCACGCGGACAGGACGGCACTGGGGTCGACAAAGGAGTCGACAATGGACTGGGTCCACTCCTCCTCGGCTCGAGCACTCACGTCGAACACCTGCACGCCCCGGCCTTGGAGCTGTCCGATGGCACGGCCGATGAACTCGGCCCCGAGCGTGGCTAGCTGCGTGTAGTTCACGGTCACCACCGCCTGCTGCCCGGGGGCGGGCATGACCATCATGTTGGGAAAGCCCCGGCTCAGCATGCCGAACAGGCTGGACGCCCCGTCGGCCCACTTGTCCGCCAAGGTGACACCCTCGCGTCCAACGATCTCCTGGCCCACCCGGTGGAACAGCGGGGTGAGTTCGGCCTCGAAGCCGGTTCCGTAGATGAGGCAGTCGACTGCGTACTGCTGTCCATCGACTACTGGGCCCTGCTCGCTCATGCGATCCATCCCGGCCGGACAGTCGACCAGGGTGACGTTGGGCAGGTTGAACGCCGGGAAGTATTCGTCGTGGAAGCACGGGCGCTTGCAGATGTAGCGGTAGTAGGGCTTGAGCACCTCAGCTGTGGTCGGGTCGGCCACCAACTCGTCCACCCGGTGCCGATGGGACTCCATGATCCCGTAGTCGAGCTCTTCGACACTGCGCATGTAGTCGGCGACGCTCATGCCCTCGACACGTGGGGCGTTCTGGGCGGCGGCGTAGTGATGGGTCCAGCCGTCGTCAATCTCGTCGACCTCGGTGGGCCGGCCCAGCATGATCGATTGGAAGTTATCCATACGCGCACGCTGCCAGCCTGGCGCGAGTCCTTCGGCAAAATCCGAGTCGGTGGGCCGGTTTCCTCGCTCACCGATGGCAGACGGGGTGCGCTGGAACACGAAGAGCTGGCGGGCCGACTGAGCCAGAGGCGCCACGCACTGGATCCCGGTGGCCCCCGTACCGATGAGGCCGACCACCTTGTCTTCGAGCCCGGTGAGTGCCTGGCGGGGGCCGCCTCCGGTGTAGCCGTAGTCCCACCGGGCGGTATGGAACGAGTGTCCGCCGAACTCCTGCATCCCAGGGATGACGGGCAGCTTCAGCAGATTGAGGATCCCGACGGCGAGCACATACCAGCGACACGTGACCACGTCACCTTGGTCGGTTTCGATCCGCCAGCGGGCGGTATCCTCTTGCCACGCGGCACGGGTCACCCCGGTGTGGAACAAGGCGTCGTCGGTAAGGTCGAACTTCTGGGCGATGTTCTCCAGGTGCCTCCGGATCTCGTCACCAGAGCAGTAACGCTCGGTGGGGATGTAGTCGAGCTCCTCGAGCATGGGGAGGTAGATGTAGGACTCGATGTCGCACATCACTCCGGGATAGCGGTTCCAGTACCAGGTACCCCCGATGCCGCCGGCCCGGTCGATGATACGGATCCGCCCCACCCCGGCCTGGCGCAGCCGGGCTCCGACCTGGACCCCAGCGATGCCGCCACCCACGATCACCACATCGACGTCGTCGGCCACTGGGTCGCGTTGTTCGGTCTGGGTGAATGGATCGTCGCGGTAGCGGGCGAAGTACTCGTCCGTCTCCAGATCCCGGATGTCGGCTCGGTGAGGAACCAGCCGTTTGTCCCGCTCGGCCAGGTATTTCTCGTGCACCGCGTCTTGGTCGAAACCCTCAGAGGACGACTCGGGCTCAGCCATGTGGCCATGTTATGACACCGGCGGTTCTGTGTCCCAGGGTAGGGCTACGGGTCACAGCGGGTGCCGGAAGCAGGCCCTACTTGACCTCGGCAACCGCTCCTGTGACCAGGTTGTACTCGTAACCCACGACCTGCACGCGGCCAAGCTTGAGGGAACTCTCGGTCGAAGAGCAGGACCGAGTCAATGGATGCGGCAACTTCGTTCTACTTGATGTGCACACCCGAAATGGCCCGGGCGATGATGAGGCGCTGGATCTCGCTGGTGCCCTCGAAGATCGTGTAGATCTTGGAGTCACGGTGCCACCGCTCGACCGGGTAGTCGCGCACGTAGCCGTAGCCACCGAGGATCTGGATGGCCTCTTCGGTCACCCACACCGCCGTCTCTCCGGCGAACAGCTTGGACATGGAACCCTCGCCAGCCACGAAGTCCTTGCCGTTGCGTCCCATCCACGAGGCCCGCCACACCAGGAGGCGTGCTGCATCGATCCGCATCTTCATATCGGCCAATTTGAAGGCGATGGACTGGTTTTCGATGATGGCCCGGCCGAAGGCCTTGCGCTCCTTGGCGTAGTCGAGCGAGTACTCATAGGCGGCACGAGCGATGCCGAGCGCCTGGGCACCGACGCCGGGCCGGGTGGCTTCGAACGTCTTCATGGCCGCCTGGCCGCTCGACTTGATCCCCTGACGGGCGCGGGAGAGTTTCTCGTCGAGTTTGTCTTTGCCACCGAGCAGGCAGTGGCCCGGAACCCGGCAGTCCTGGAGGATGACTTCGGCGGTGTGCGACGCACGGATGCCCATCTTCGAGAACTTCTGCCCCTGAGACAGACCAGGGGTCTTGGGCGGGACGATGAAGCTCGCCTGCCCACGCGAGCCCAACTCGGGATCGACGGAGGCCACCACCACGTGGATGTCGGCGATACCGCCGTTGGAGATACACGTCTTGGTGCCGTTAAGCACCCACTCGTCCTTGGCCTCGTCGTAGACGGCCCGGGTCCGCAGCGACGACACGTCGGAACCGGCGTCCGGCTCGGACACGGCGAAGGCCGCCAACTGGACCTTCTCGGGGGTGCCGTAGCACTGAGGTCCCCACTCCATGAGCTGCTCGGTGGTGCCATTGCTGGCGATCCCGGCCAAGCCGAGGGTGCTGCCCAAGATGGCCATACCGATACCGGCATCTCCCCACGAGAGCTCCTCGAGGGCCACGGGCATCATGAGACCCGACGGCTCGGCAAACGCTTGGGCGATGAAGTCGAACGAGTACAGCCCGATGCGGGCGGCTTCTTCGATGATGGGCCACGGGGTCTCTTCGCGCTCGTCCCACTCGTGGGCGGCGGGCCGCATCACGTTGGCGGCAAAGTCATGTACCCAGCCCTGGATCTGGAGGGTGTCCTCGTCGAGATCGAGAGAGAATTCAGCCATGGTGATCGTGCTCCGTTCCGGCCCGGGGGCCCCTTAAACACTGTCTGGACCGGTGTCGGCACT
>CAIVIS010000416.1 GCA_903906055.1 uncultured Acidimicrobiaceae bacterium | reverse complement strand
CAGAACCAGTTTAAAAAATATGCTGGAGCCGGCATTGAAATGGAGGCCGGATACGGCCTCAACGCTTCCCCGCTGTACGGCAACATCACTGGGACAGAGTCCTACAACTACTTCAACTTGGACGCGTTCGCTCCTGACCTCGGTGCCGGGGCGTTCGCCTTGGATGCCACGACCACAGGGAGTACCGTCACCGCGACGCTGATCGGCAACTCGGGAATCGTGCGCAGCCCGGATCTGGCGATCTCGGAGAACCAGTGGAACCCTGCGCTGCCAGCACCCGATGGCCCAGGCATTATCCACTACACCGAGTCCGGCGATTCCATCAGGGTGAAGTAGCGACGCCGCACCGGTTACATCGGTCACCCCTATGAAGGATGACGTCAACTGATTGCGGGGGTCCTTTCGAAAGAAAGGGCCCCCGCCTTCGTATCCGGTAGCTCACGGGCAGAGGTAGGGCCACCGGAACATGGCGGCACTTCGGATTTGAGCAGGGCCTGACGTCTACGCCTCGAGTTGCTGGAGCTTGTCAAGAATGGCCGGACTGTTGTTGGCGCCTTGAAGTTCACTACAACTGGGTACGGGACCGCACCTGTGGAGCCCACCCCCTCCAACCTGTTGAGCCTCCCGATTCCGGGCTCATCGTCCCCGGTGAGGAGTGGTCGTGAACAGACCTCTGCGGGGTCCTAGGAAAATTGGCACTACCAGTTAGCAAAATGCAACGGCTGGAGCGCCGAGGCAGTCTGTGCATGCCGTGACATCGAGGGAGCCGAGCGGGCGACTCGACTACGCCACATCGACGAGAAGTTCTCGGTGCTCCTGAATACGTTCTGCGACATCATCGAAGGTTGGTGCCAGCTCAGCGCCGCCGTAGTACAGATCCCTCATGGTGGCATCGTGCTCGTCTCGCAGCCGTTCGGCCCCTGGCCACGTCGGGTCGAACAGGGCGCACGAAGCGAAGCCGCCTCTTGGAACCTCCTCATCGGATCCATGCCCGATGGAGACTCGACGACAGTCGTCATAGATGCGCCCGACCCGTGTTCTGTCCTCCAGGAAGGCAAGCACCTCCGATGACCCCAACAAGGCCCCGAGATCGCAGAACTGACGACCGATCCGGGGCCAGCCGTGCTCGTCGCCATCTGCTCTCACGGCGAAGTTGTTGACTCGCAGCAACTTCTCGAGCAGCGTGCGGCCGGGGTGGAGGATGCGCGTATCGAATTGTTCGAGATCCCAGAAGGCGTCCACCTCGACAGAACCGTCACCGCCGCGCAGGGTCTGAGCGGGGAGCGATTCGACTGGTCGTCGCTCCGAGGGATTGTCGCTGCCTGCCTGACCGAACTCGAGAAGGATCCGGCGGTTCTCGACGAGAGCAGTCGATTCTTCCTCCGTGTGCACCAGTGGTGGATTGACGTAAGCCTTCTGGGTGGCAGTGCCATCGATGCCACCACTCTTCGGGTCCGTGAGTTCACCTTGGAGGTCTTGGGCTGCGACTTCGCACAGATCCTTCATCACACGCTTCGCGTCTTTGAGCTTCGGCAGGTCACTCACTAACAAGAGGTCGAGATCTTCAGAGAAGCGCTGGATGATCCGGAGCTTCTCGAGGCTGGTCCCGCCCTTGAAGACGACCTCGTTGGGGCGCCGCTCCTCGACGGCTCGGAGCGCTCGACAGACCCCAGTAGTCCTTCTCGACGGCGAGAGGCTGAACGTCACGAGATTCCGCCGCGACCAGCACGGTGGCATCGAACTGCCTGATGTCGGACTCTCTCCACGAGGGCTTGCGGCCCTGCGATTCAGTGCTCGTCATCGACCGACGGGGACGCCGACCAAGGCACCCTTTGCTGTTCGTGCATCAGCACTGGGCACCGAGATGGCGAACTCGGGTAACCCTGCGTCCGTCAAGAGAGCTGCCAGCCTGGTTCGCACTGACCCCGGCTCGGTACGCGCCGCCGTGCACAGGCGCTCAGATCGCATCGTCCCATCGGTGATGAGGCCACCCAAGCGATCCCAGGCCTCCGACATCGGCACCTCGATCACACGGTCCCAGCCATCGAGCGTCTCGAGCAGCGCGACCTCAGACGCGTGCAAGCGAGCCGTGCGCCTCCCCGTCCGTGCAGCGCGCGACACGAACGTCACAGCGGCCGTGTCGCTTGGCGCCCGAAATGGCACGGCGATGATGCTCCGCCGTGGGACCTGCGTCGAGAGTCGCAGGTGGTTCGCGGCGGACAAGCCGGAGGGACCCACCCCGTCAGAACCGGCGATCTCGGAGATCAGCGCACTGGGGGGAGGTGGGCTCATCCCCAAGGCGGTCTTGATACCGCGCCAGTAGAGCCCCTTGCGCACGTGACGCAGCTCGCCATCACGGACGAGCAGCGTCATCAGGTGCTGTGCCGTCGACGTTGCCAGTTCGAGATCAGAAGGTCGCCAGAACCGTTCGGAGCTCCGCAGGATTCGATCACGATTCCGTGCCGTCGAACGACGATTCTTCCGATCCTCTTGCTCGGTGCTTGCCATCAGTCTCTCCTTGTCATGACCTACAATATGTTACAGGAACATGCCGTGATGTATCTACAATCTGATACAAATACATGCTTTGTATGGTACGCCTTGCGAGGCCCGGGGCACGCATCGACCCTCAGT
>CAIVIS010000415.1 GCA_903906055.1 uncultured Acidimicrobiaceae bacterium | reverse complement strand
TCCCGCTTCAGGCGCGTCCACAGAGTCTCGAAGCGCTTGCGGGTGAGTGGGTGTGGGGCGGAGACCAACATGCCGTCGGGCCCGGTGCGCTTCAACGGTGTCGCGTAGTAGAGGACCGGGGCGTCGGTACGCAGGGCGACCCGGCGAGTGACGACGTCAGCGACGGAGATCTCCTCCAGCGCTAGGCCTTCGGCGTTGGCCACCACGATGTCCCCTCGGCGGAGGGCGTGACCGAGCAGGAAGGCCAGCAGGCGGTCAGAGGCCGGCTGCTCGTCGACCTTCCCGTTCTTCTCCCCGAGACGCACCTTTCCGGCGTGGAACAGCAGGTCCCCGATTCGGATGGTGAGCGGCCCACCCCGGCGGGCTCCGGTTTCCAAGCAGAACCAGACAATGGCCATGTCGAGCTCTACGTCGTTGCTGCCCGACGTGAACAGCGCGTTCCACAGCTCGTTGAGTTGGGCCTCGCTGTAGCCGCGCGCCTTGGGTGCCGGCCGGGCCTCGTGGGTCATCTTGACCGCCAGGTTGTCCCGGACACCGGGGATCTTGTCGCCGACCGCCAGCTCATAGAGCTTGCCGACCAGGTTGCGGAGGTGCTCCACCGCGCTCCGACCGTCGTGGGAGTGGGTGGCCCGCCCGGCGGCTCCCCGAGCGAGGTTGCGCACCGCCACCCGCTTTTGGGCCCGGGTCTGCGTCCACCGGGCCAGGGTGTCCCAGTCGGCCTGGCGGACCGAGGCCAGCGGGCGGTCGCCGAGGGCCGCACAGCCCTCCAGGCACGAACCAGTGGCCGCGGCGCCCTTGCCGAGGTGATCCGTCTTGCACGAGCAGGCTCCGGCGGTCACGCACGGGCACGGCACCCAGGAGGAGTCCCCCTTGAATGCCTTCAAGCACTCCGGACAGAAACAGCTACACAATCCCACCAACCCGGAGGTGACGACCGGGATGTAGGACCTCCACGCCACGCGCTGGCCCTTGGACAGCGCGCCCGCAACCCGGTCGCTCAGGAAGGAGGCGACGGTGAAGGCACTCGGGGTGGTGTGGCCCTCGGCATAGGCGGCCAGGTCGGCCGGGTCGATGTCCATCATGGCCATCTGCTGGAGCATCAGCTCCATCTTGGTCATCAGGTCGCTGTTCGCCGTCGGGATCGAGTTGGCAGTCGGTTCGGTGGTCATGGTGGTTCCTCTCAGTTGGACGTGGCCGCGGATTCCCACGGCTCTGTGGTGATCAGACGCTGTGTGGTGAGCCCCGGCGGGCACGAGCCCGGTCGACGTGGTGGACGGTGGCGCTCTCGTCGAGGTCGACCCGGCCGCAGGCCCCCCGGTCGAAGGCGGCGAAGACGGCAGGCAGGACGTCGGCTGGGGCCAGGTGGACCACCCCGTCTCCGGTGGTCCAGGCCACCAAGTGGTCTCCGTCGTGGATGCCGAGGAAGGAACGCAGGCCGCTCGGGACGACGATCCGCCCGGCCTTGTCGACGTGGGGGCTCTTGGTCCCCCGCACCGGGCGCTGGATCCCGTTGGCCGGGGTCAGCCGGGCCCGGTTGCTCACGGACAGGTCGGCGACCAGGAGTATCCCGGTGTCCCATCCAACTGCCTCCACCAAGCCGGGCACGTACAGGCGGCCAGCGTCGAGCCGGCGCACCGACACCACCGACCGGGGCTCGGCGACCGACTCGGGGATGTCGAGCGACCGCAGCGGACTCGTTACCTGCACTGCGTCACGAGGGTGCCCTAGGGGGCCCAGCGGGAGACCAGGGGCCGTGCCCGAGGCCATGCCTGAGGCCATGCCCGAGGCCTCGGCACCGCCCATCGCCCCGGGCCGGGCGCGCAGCGTCCCAGCACGGGTGGTCTTCGGGGGTCGTGGTCGAGGCATGCCATCGACCGTCGGGTGGTCGCCTGGGCGGGCAATCGCCACCGGTAGCCCCGGCGGGTCGCCACGATCAGAGAACCAGGGCGGTGGCGCAACCGGGTACGCAGTGCCCGGTTGCGCGGTGCCTGCATGCGCTCCTGCTGCGGAGCCGGACTGTAGGGGGGCAAGCGGGACCAGGAGTCTCCGCTGGCCGTCTGGCCTACTGCGGCCAGCCAGGCTGCGGCTAGCCAGGCTGCGTCTAGCCGGAAGGGGTCCTGCAGTTCCGTTGGATGGGGTTCCCGAAACCTGGGAACTCTCCCACT
>CAIVIS010000414.1 GCA_903906055.1 uncultured Acidimicrobiaceae bacterium | reverse complement strand
CGGCCTACTGGGCGAGGGTCGTGGCTCGTCGCACCGCCTTTTCGAATCGGATGAACGTTCGACTGCAGGCCCGGATTGCTCGGACGGGCCAGGCATATGGCACTACGGAACAGGGCTGCACACAGTCTCACTCCGGTTCGGACGGCGGTTCGGACGGCGGGTCCCACTCCGGTTCGGACGGCGGTTCGGACGGCGGTTCCCACTCCGGTTCGGACAACGGGTCCCAGTCGGGGTCCCACTCCGGATCGGACGGCGGGTCCCAGTCGGGGTCTCACTCCGGTTCGGACAACGGATCCCACTCCGGTTCGGACAGCGGGTCCCAGTCGGGGTCCCACTCCGGTTCGGACAGCGGGTCGACTCACCTCCGGACTAGCTGACTCCTGATCGGATCCACGCACCCTGGATCCACGCACCACGGCGAGCCAGCAGGCTCGTCGAGGCCATCGTGGCTCAGGTCGTAGGCAGTCCGTCGACCATGGTGTGCGCCAGCCGGGCAAACGCCGCGGCAAGTTGCGGGGACGGCCCAGCCAGGGCCGCTGCCGCTGCCTGTTCGGCGTAGTCCCGAGCCACCCGCACTGACTCGGCGATGGCCCCGGATTCCGCCACGATGGCCCGGGCCTTCTCCTGTTCGGGCAGCTCCAACGGCCGGCCCAGCAAGTCACGAAGTTCAGGACCGCGTACCGGGTCGGCCAAGGTGAGCAGCACCGGCAAGGTGTAGATGCCCTCTGCGATGTCCTGGCCGGCCGGCTTGCCCAGATCAGCTTCTGTGCCAACGACATCGAGGATGTCGTCACGTACCTGGAAGATCATGCCGAAGCACCGACCGAAGTCCGTGAAGGCTTCGACCTCAGGACGAGAGAGTCCCCCGGTGAGCGCTCCGATCCGGCACGAGGTGGCCATGAGAGAGGCCGTCTTGCCGGCGATGGCGGTGGAGTAGGACTCACGGGTCCGGTTCACGCTGAAGGCATCTCGCACTTCGGCGACCTGCCCCTGGCACAGTTCGCCGAGTGTGGCGGCGAGCAGTGCGGCGATCTCGACTCCCAGTCCGGCGGCGATCTCTGCTGATCGGGCCAGGAGGAAGTCGCCGGCCACGATGGCCACCAGGTTGCCGAATCGCGAATTAACGCTTTCCACATTTCGACGCATGGTGGCTTCATCCATGACGTCGTCGTGGTAGAGGGAGGCGAGGTGCACGAGTTCAACCGCCACGGCCCCGAGCAGGTCGCTCTGCGATGCCTGCCGAGAGCCGGATGTGGCCGTGGCCAGCGCCAGCACTGGGCGCAGCCGTTTCCCACCGGCGGCCAGCAGGTGGGTCGTGACCTCGTCCAAAAAGGCGTCGCCGGTCACGACGGACTCCACGAGCAGTGGCTCGAGGCGGGTCAGCTGTTCTTCGAGTGCGGGGAGTCCCAGGAGATCAATGACGTTCACTGGCTACAGACGATAGGGCAGACTGCCGATGAGTGGTACATGCCCCCCGGGTTCCGGGGCTGCGAGTGCGGAACTACGCCGTACCTGTAGACTTGGGTTTCAGTATTCCGACCGCAGATGGAGGCGGTGGCGTGTTCGAACGATTCACTGATAGAGCTCGACGAGTCCTGGTGTTGGCACAGGAGGAGGCGCGGCTGCTCAACCACAGTTTCATCGGCACCGAGCACATCCTCTTGGGCTTGATCCACGAGGGTGAGGGGGTCGCGGCCAAAGCGCTGGAGTCCCTCGGGGTGTCCCTCGAAGCCGTTCGGGAGAAGGTGGAGGAGACGATAGGACTGGCGGGCACTGCCCCGACCGGTTCGCCGCCCTTCACCCCCCGGGCCAAGAAGGTGCTCGAGCTTTCGCTCCGCGAGGCTCTGCAGTTGGGCCATAGCTACATCGGCACCGAGCACATGCTGCTCGG
>CAIVIS010000413.1 GCA_903906055.1 uncultured Acidimicrobiaceae bacterium | reverse complement strand
CCGGGAGGACCGATCGCAGATGGATGCGGCCCATGCTCACGACATTGCCGGCGGTGAGGCCGACGGCAGAAGCTCCAAACCCGGCCAGTAAGGCCGCCACCAACGGGATATGGGTGAAGTGGACGGCAAAGGCAGCCAGGAGGCAGTTGGCGGCGATTGCAGGAGTGACCAAGCCGAGCAGCGCCAGGAGGACCCCGGACACCCCGAGGAGGTCATCGCTGAGGAGGACCACGAGGTTGATGATGTTGGGGCCGGGCATGACCTCGGCGATCTCCATCGCCTCGATGAACGCCTCTTCGTCGACCCATCCCTTGGTAACGACGAAGACCTGGCGCACATAGGCCAGCAGGCCCCCGCCGAAACTGGTGGCCCCGATCACGAAGGTGGTGGCGAGGAGTCGGAGGTGAGTCGGAGGGGCCTGACGGGTCCCTTGGCTCTCTGAGTCCATGCGCGAGGGTAATGGTTGGCAACGGGGTGCCGACGGTGCTCGGACAGGTAAGCCCGTGCGGCGGTTGGTTGTTCTCCTGGCCGGCGATGGCCTGGCCCTGATCATCGATGTGGCCGATGGTGGCCTCGAGGTACACGCCCTGGGCCGCCTCGGCGACCAGATCGGGGGGTTCGTGCGGCAAGCGTGTCGGCGAGGACGGCAAAGCCCCTGCGCAACGCGCCGTGGGGGATGGCAACCATGATCAATGTCCCGATGGCGAACACCAGCAGTGCCCAACCGACGAAGAAGTTAGCGCTGATACCGCCGACCACCTCTTGGCTGACCGGGATGGCAACCATCGAGGTGCCGGCAAAGACGGTAAGGACCGACGTCCGTCTGGCCATCGGGGCCCCGATCTAGATGAGTCCGTTGAGCATCGAGGAGTCGAGGTTCAGGGCGAGGCCGATGAGGAAGCTCTTAAGGACGTTGACGGAGGGATCGTGGACGGACGGCTCCTCCGGATCGTTGTACTCCTCCGGCATCCTCCACTATGAGCTTCAGCGTTCGCATGACCGTCTGGATTGCGGAATTCTCAAATAGTAGAGGCACCTATACTTTATGATCATGGACCTCGGAGACCCGACACGCGCAGTGACCCCGACGCTGGATGGACCGGTTCTGGCCGTTCTGGCCCGTTCTGGGCGGCCCCTAACGGTCGGCGAGGTAGCTGCCCAGGCGGCACGTGGTTCGGAGATCGGTGTTCGTCGATGCCTGGCTCGACTTGTCGAACAGGGGATCGTCGAGGCGATGGAGATGGGCCGTAACCGAGTGCATCAGCTCAATCGGGATCACGTTGCGGCGGCCGCGGCCGACGTCCTCGCCAACCTGCGTGTCGAGCTCTGGAGACGCATGCGTGCCGAGATCGGTGCGTGGCAACCGGCGCCGGTCTACGCGTGCGTGTTCGGCTCTTCCGCCCGGGGCGATGGTGACGTCGCTAGTGACATCGATCTCGTCGTGGTTCATCCGCCCATGCCAGACGAGGCCCCATCAAAACGGCGGGACAACAAGGTGAGGTCCATCCCGACAGCGCCAGAGGCGGCCCCTGCGACTCCCGATGAGGCAGCGCGTTGGCATGATCAGTTAGACACCCTGCGAAGCCACGTTCGGCTGTGGAGTGGCAACGTCCTCCAGGTCGTGGACTTATCTATCGGCGAATGGACCAGCCAGCAGCAGAACGGGCTGCTGGCAGAGGAGATCCATCAGGATGGTGTTGAGATGTTCGAATTTGCCGGCATCGGGTTGTCGACTGCTGGAACGAAGATGGGGAGGTAGCGCACCATGCCCAAGCCAGCCAAGACCGCGCCGTGTGGCATCGGTGAGGCCCGCGTGCGGCTGCGGACAGCGCGCGCCTACCTCGGTGTTGCCGAAGACGTGCTGGCAGAGCAGGGCCGCGATGAGTTCCTCAGCGTTTCGTCTGGTCTCGCCGTACTGGCCGGAATCGCAGCCGGTGACGCCATCTGCTGCGCCCGGCTTCGGAACCGGCACCGTGGCGACGACCACCGCGGTGCCACCGATCTCCTGAAGTCGGCCGTTCCTGACGGCGCCAAGCTGGCCTCGACGCTCGGCCGCCTGCTCGACGTGAAGGACGAGGCTCATTACGGGGTCGTCCTCGTGTCTTCCAGGAAGGCGAGCGATGCGCTCCGGTGGGCCACGATCCTGGTGCTCCGCGCCGTGGAGGAAGTCGAGCGGTAGCGAAACTGAGTTCCGGCGGCTACCCGTCGACCGGCGCCAGCGACCGCAGTCGCTTCACCCGCTCGTCGTCCTCGCCGAGGTAGCGGACCAGCGTGCCGAGGGTGTGGTCGACGTCGAGTGAGCCGATGGCGATCATCGCCTCGATGTCGGCCCAGTCCATGGTGCGGTTGTAGAACGCTTTGAAGACGGCCAGATCCGAACAGCCCAAGAAGGGGATCTGATGCCCGGCGAACTCATGGAGTCGCCGGCGCGGTGCCGCTTGGACGTGGAACTCGGTCTTGTCCAAGAAGATGTCGACCGGCGTCTGGTCCCACCACAGCCGGATCTGGCCGTCACGTGCGAGGGCCGCCAGGTCGGCATCGGTCCGGACCAGCGCCTCAGGGAGCGCCCACAGCACAACGGCGGCCTTGTACTGGCCGACGAAGACGTTCACATCGATGTCGATGGTGGCCCGGGCTCGCTCGGTGCAGAACGCCAGCGCCAGTGCGCCACCGAAGGCATGGGGGAGGCCCTTGTCGTCCAGGGCGATGGAGAGCGCCACGATCTTGTCGACGATCGATGTCATGTCGGGCCGAACCGAGGGACCTCGAGGGCAGGGGCATGGCGGGCGGGGAAGTGCTCGGCTAGCTCGAGCACGGCGATCAGCTCGTCGCCTCGCGAAAGTCCTTCGATGTCGGTGGGGATCCCGAGGAGGGTGGTCTCCAACGAGTGGCCGGTGGCCTTGATGATCCGCGACAGCACGGCGGTCGTCGGGTCCACCCGGCCGTGCTCGTAGGCCGAGAGCGTGGCGTGCGAGGTGCCGGCTCGGGCGGCCAGGGCCCGGAGGCTCAAGTTCGACTGCTTCCGAGCTGTGCGGATGACCAGTCCTGCGTTCACGAAATAATGGTATCGGAACAGATACCAGATCGGTCGAAGAGTTCAAATGGAGAGTGGGTGGTGGTGCGGGCGCCCGCCGGTCCCGTCGACTCGAGTTCCAGGCGTCATCATGCGT
>CAIVIS010000412.1 GCA_903906055.1 uncultured Acidimicrobiaceae bacterium | reverse complement strand
GATGGCAGGAACGTCACGTCACACGCTGAGCAGACGGAAGTTCCTCGGCTGGACTGCTGCCGGAGGTGCCGTTGCCGCCGTGGTGGCGGTTGCGGTGGTGACCGATTCGTCGAGCAAACCAGGACCAACTTCCTCTACAGGTACGTCAGGGACCAACGCCGCCAAGGGATCCTCCACGACCACCACGGCACCACATGCGACCCGGGCCACCGTCGATGGGGTGTCGCTCCCCACTTCACGGGCGATCATCGCCGAGAACGCTCGGACCGGCACCGCCTGGTGGGTAACCACCGCCCAGAATGCCGGAGACATCGAAGGCTACGCCGACCACGTCAGCGCTCAGGTGGGCGACACTGTGACGCTGCGGGTGAATACCAAGGCCACCACGTTCCATGTCGAAGCGTTCCGGATGGGGTACTACCAGGGGATCGGCGCCAGGAGGGTGTGGCAGTCAGCTGAGGTCCCCGGGGTGCGCCAGGCTCCACCTTCCCTCATTCAACCCACCAATACCATCGAGTGCGCGTGGACGCCCTCGATCCAGATCGTCATCGGCCAGACCTGGCCACCGGGTACCTACCTGCTGAAGTTGGTGGGAGCAACCGGCGAGCAAGGGTTCGTCCCCCTGTGCATCCGCGACGACGCGTCCACTTCGGCCATCCTCCTCATGGAGGGAGTCACGAGTTGGCAGGCGTACAACCGGTGGGGCGGCTACTCGCTCTACTACGGCAACAAAGCAGGGGCGCTCTCCTACATCCAGACCCCAGGTGGCGGCACCTACGCCAACCGGGCCCGGATCGTGTCGTTCGATCGTCCCTACAGTCACGACTGGGCATCGGGGGCCACCGACTTCGTCGGCAACGAGCTTCCTGTCGTGTTCCAGGCCGAGCAGCTCGGTCTCGACATCTCGTACTGGACCGACATCGACCTGCACGAACGGCCTCAGCTGTTGGCCAATCACCGGGTGGTGCTCAGCATGGGCCACGACGAGTACTGGTCGGCGCCCATGCGCAATGGCGTACAGAGTGCTGTGGCCAAGGGGCTCAATGTTGCGTTTCTGGGAGCCAACGCCTGCTACCGCCAGATCCGCCTCGAGCCGTCGCCACTCGGGGCCGATCGACATGTCGTCTGCTACAAGTCGGCGGCCGAGGACCCGATGACGGGTAAGGACAACTCGGTGGTGACGGTCAACTGGAACCAGTCGCCGGTCAACAATCCCGAGTCGCAGCTGACTGGGGCCACCTATCAGGACATCGATGCCCAGGCCGACGTGGTCATCGTCGACCCGAAGTCATGGTTGCTGGCCGGTACCGGACTCACCGCGGGCCAGCACCTGCCTCATGCCATGATCGGCGAGTTCGATCGGTACACACCCGGGCCGTCGTCTCCCAACAACGTGGACATCATCGCCCACTCGGTGATCCCCAACCGTAAGAACAACTACGCCGACATCACCTGGTACACGGTCTCCGGCGGTGGCGGTGTGCTCGACACCGGCAACGCCTCGTGGATCGGCCAGATGTCCAATGCCCCGCTCATCCCGTCCAACGTGCTGCCAGCCCCCGTGCCCGGGGTCACCGACCACTTACTGCGGATCATGCTCAACGTGTACTCGGTGCTCGGGACTGCACCGGCAAGTACCACCAATTCGTCCACTGGGACATGGCGGGCCGTCTACGACGTGCCCAAGAACTTCAGCTAGCCGACCCTCGTCGGTCAGCATCGGAAGGGACATGCAGCAGCCCGGGACGCATGAGTGCGGCCCGGGCCGGCAGTCAGAGGCCGAGGCAACGAATCGGGCCGACCAGAGCCAGGCCCGATCCGTGCGACGACGGGTACGTCAGGTCACTCGCTCAACGAGATCGGCTCGTCGTCGAGGAGGAGGTCTTCCATGGGTGGGAGTTGTTCGCCGGCTGCCTCGGCGGCCTTGGCTGCGTTCTGATCAGCCAGGTAGCCACGGATCCGCTCGTCGACCTCCGCCATCAGCTGAGGGTTCTCGGTCAGGAAGTTCTTGACGTTCTCCCGGCCCTGACCGAGCTGCTCACCCTCGTAGGTGAACCAGGCCCCGGACTTCTTGATGAAGCCAAGTTCGACACCGACATCGAGGAGCGAGCCCTCTCGGCTGATCCCCTTGCCGAAGGTGATGTCGAATTCGGCCTGCTTGAACGGCGGAGAGCACTTGTTCTTCACTACCTTGACCCGGGTCCGGTTGCCGACCTGGTCGGCGCCGTCCTTGATGGTCTCGATACGTCGGATGTCGAGTCGGACCGACGAGTAGAACTTGAGCGCACGCCCACCAGGGGTGACCTCGGGCGAGCCGTACATGACGCCGATCTTCTCTCGCAGCTGGTTGATGAAGATGGCGATGGTCTGGGACTTCGAGAGTGTTCCGGTCAGCTTGCGGAGGGCCTGGGACATCAGCCGGGCCTGCAGGCCCACGTGTGTGTCGCCCATCTCCCCCTCGATCTCGGCCCGGGGGGTCAGTGCGGCGACCGAGTCGATGACCAGGACGTCGAGCGCCCCTGAGCGGATCAGCATGTCGGCGATCTCGAGTGCCTGCTCGCCCGTGTCCGGCTGAGAAATCAACAAGTCGTCGATGTTGACGCCGATCGCCTTGGCGTAAACCGGGTCCATGGCGTGCTCGGCGTCGATATAGGCACAGATGCCACCGTTGCGCTGCGCCTCGGCCACCACGTGCATGGCCAGAGTCGACTTACCGGAGGATTCCGGGCCGAAGATCTCCACGACTCGGCCTCGGGGGAGTCCTCCGATACCGAGGGCGAGGTCGAGTGCCAGCGCCCCGGTGGGGATGGACTCGATGTTCATGTTCAGGTTCTCACCCATCCGCATGATCGAGCCCTTGCCGAACTGCTTCTCGATCTGCCCTAGGGCCATGTCCAGTGCCTTGTCACGTTCCATGTCTTGTCTGCTTCTCCTCTGTGCTGTCGATTGCTGCTGTCATTCGTTTGACCCTGCGGACCGTACGAAATGGGTGTGACGGCCACCCCCGCTATGACCGTTCAGACTCGTCCAACGGGGCTGTTTGCGTGCTGTCGGGGTGCCACTCGGCCACTGTAGACCCGAACGCATGTTCGATGTTGGATACCGAGGCCGCTCGTCGAGGTGTCTCGGTATCCGGCCGTCAGCAAGGTATTGTGGCGCCGATGCCGGACGACGAAGCCCCCATTCCCGAGTCTCCAGATCTCGAACCAGGTACCTCCGACGGATCATCGGATGACGGCCCGGATGCCCCGTCAGCACTCTCTCGCAAAGAGGTCCAGGCGGAGCTCCGAGGTTCCTCGAAGGTGAAGTGGTACGCAGGGGCCGCAGTCATGGTCCTGCTGATCGGGGGCATGGCCGCCGCGGTGGTCCTCACCGCCCCGGCGACCAAGAAGGCTGCTGCTGCTCCTCCTAAGACGACGACCACGACTACGACGGTACCGCCCCCGGTTGTCCTGTGTCCGCTCACCGGCACCCCAGCCCCCGGTGGCGTGGTTCCCCCACGGCCCGCGCTAGCCACCAAGATCGGCAACTACACCGACGACCGCCCGTCGGCCGGACTCAACCAGACCGACATCGTGTTCGAGGAGCCGGTGGAGGGCTCTTACACCCGTCTGGTGGCAGTGTTCCAGTGCCAGGGGGCGGCCCTGGTCGGTGACCTCCGGTCGGCCCGCCAACCCGATGTCGGCATCCTGTCCCAGCTCTCCAATCCGCTCTTTGTCCACGCCGGCGGGATCAACCAGGTGCTGAACCTGATCGCCGGCGCTCCTATCCAGGACAAGAACGTCCTCAATGGAGGCTTCGGATCGGTCACCGTCCATCCCTCCGGTCGCTATGCCC
This sequence comes from uncultured Acidimicrobiaceae bacterium, assembly GCA_903906055.1. Lineage (GTDB taxonomy): Bacteria > Actinomycetota > Acidimicrobiia > Acidimicrobiales > RAAP-2 > Bog-756. The sequence goes on along the minus strand of CAIVIS010000412.1, from coordinate 842 downwards.
CATATGCAACGTTCACCGATACCACCCCGGCGTGGGCGCTGAACCCCGGCGACACGTCGCCTCCGGCACCCTTGTTCACCTTCAGCCCGGCCCCAGCGGTCGGGTCGGTGCCCGGATCAGGGATGAGCGCGCACATCCCGTTCTCCACGGCCTCTGACGTGACGTGGACGTGGGATCCGACCACCTCGGCCTACCTCCGGTCGTACTCGGGTGCTCCGGACAAGCTGCTCGACGGCACCCAGACCTCGTCAGCCAACGTCGTCATCATGACCGTGCCGACGGCCATCGGGAGCTGGGTGGAGAACGCCGGAGGTGGCCGCGAGGTCGAGGTGACGGCAACCGGATCGGGGCCGCTGGTCGTCCTTCGTGACGGAGTGGCCATCACCGGGACCTGGACGCGTTCGAGCCTCACGCAGCCAGCTGTGCTTACCGCCACGGATGGCACGCCCATCACACTGCGACCGGGCAACACGTGGGAGGAGTTGGCGCCCCAGGGGGTCACGGTGACCGTCACCGCGGCACCGCCTCCGGCCACCACGATTCCGACCACGACCACGCCGAACACGACCACGCCGAACAAGTCGTCGACGTCCAAGTCGTCGACGTCCAAGGCCTCGACGTCCAAGGCGACCGCTCGGCCTTGATCGCTCGGCCCTGATCGCTCGGCCCTGATCACGGGGCCTGCCCACTCGGCCCTGGGCTGAGTTGCCTGTGCGGTCACCAAACGGACTTGAGGGTGGCCGATCAGCAGTCGGCCGTGGCCGAGGTGATCAGGGCGCTGCCTCTGGGTCCATCGGTGCTCCGTTCGGGGCTTGGCTTCCACCTGCCCCGCTCAGCGCCCG
>CAIVIS010000411.1 GCA_903906055.1 uncultured Acidimicrobiaceae bacterium | reverse complement strand
TCACCGTGGCCGCCCCACGCACTGTCGACACGGCATCGATCGATGCCGCACCGGGAAGTCCGGCATCCACGAGGGGCAGATACGCGTCGGCGGTTGTCACGGTCCCAGTGTACGGACGCCAACGCCCGCCGGTACCTCGCCGCTCGCCAGGACGCCGCTCGCCAGGACGCCGCTCGCCAGGACGCCGCTCGCCATGAGGGCGAGGATCACGTCGCAGAGGCCGATGATGGGCCGCTTTCGGCCTGGATGGCGGCAGCCACTCGCGCCAGCAACGCATCGGGAACCCGGTCCTGGCAGCGGTCGGCCACCAACTTGCGCAACTCGGCCTCGAACCCGAACGCCCCGACGCACGGACCACACAGATCGAGATGTCGAGCGATCTCTATGCGCCGCTGCTCGGTCAGTTCGCCGTCGAGGTAGACGTAGAGCTTTTCGATCGTCTCGTCACAACTGACGAAACCGGCCGGTGGATCGACGGATCCTTCGGCTCGGGCAGCATCTCTACCGTCATCTGTCTGTGGTTCCATCAGCCGTCTCCCCTACTTCGCCTCGTCAGAAACTGCGACCAGGCCACGTGCTCTCCCCACATCCATCAACGCCTTCTGCAGCGCTTTTCTTCCACGGTGGATCCTGCTCATCACCGTTCCGATGGGAACATCGGTGATCTCGGCGATCTCCTTGTACGAGAACCCCTCGACGTCGGCCAGGAGAACAGCGATTCGGAACGTGTCGGGCAGGGACTCGACGGCGGACTTCACATCGGTGTCGGTAAACCGCTCGAGGGCCACGTCTTCGGCACTGCGTCCGAGACCCGCGGAGGGATCACCCGCCAGGTGGTGGTACATGTAGAGAGCTTCCACATCTTCCACATCGGCGATCTCGGGTCGGCGCTTCTTGGCCCGGTACGTGTTGATATAGGTGTTGGTCAGGATCCGGTAGAGCCAGGCCTTCAGGTTCGTCCCATCCCGGTACGAACCAAAGGCCCGGTAGGCCTTCAGATACGTCTCTTGGACGAGGTCTTCGGCGTCAGCCGGGTTCCGGGTCATCCGCAGGGCGGCCGAGTACAGGGCAGGCATGTACTCCATGGCGAGATCGGAGAACTGCTCCTGGTCGGCCATTAGGTCACCATACACAGGCCGGTGGCCAGGCCGGTGAGGGTGGGATCGGAGATTGGTCAGGAGACCTTGATGGTCACTACCTGGGTGGCCGTGTTCTGGGTGTGCGGTTTGGCCTTGGTCTTCTTGTCGGACACCGACACCGTGATGGTCCACGACCCCGAAGCGGTCGGCTTACCCGAGACGACTCCTGCCCCCGAGATCTTCAGACCGGTTGGCAGTGCCGCCGATCCGGTGGCCAGGGCCCACTTGTAGGGCGGATTGCCGCCGCTGGCATGCAGCGACCACTTGTACTTGTGGTTGAGTACTCCGTCCGGGAGAGTCAGCGTGGTCACCGTCAACGAAGACCCGCTCGATCCACCACCGCCGGTGCTTCCTCCACCACCCGCGCTCAGATCGCACGACTGGTTCACCGGACCGCCTGGATTGGCCTGTCCGCTCACTGTGGCCTCGTCGCAGGACTTCCCGATGTTGGTTCCGTTGGACACTGTGAGCACGGCGGCATAGCTCCCGGCGTACTGATAGGTGTGGGTGGGCAGCGCAGTGTCACCAGGCAGGGCCGCCGGGCCGGTGGTGGAGCCGTCGCCCCAGTCGATCGAGTAACTGAGGGCGGTCCCGTTCGGGTCGTGGCCCTCCACGGAAGCCGACACGTCGAGCGGAGCAACGCCGGCAGACGGGTCGAGCCCGATACCGGCCGTCGGATTGTCGTTGGAGACCAAGGAGGTGCCCTTCAAGAACACGGCCGAGTCGTAAACGCCGTCCGAGGAGTCGGCAATGGCCAGGCGCATGTGGTTGGTCACGCCCGGGGTGACCGGCGCCTGACAGGTCAGGACCTTGGTGATCCCGTCCATCTCGAGGGCGATGGGGCTGGGGCCAGCCGGGTCGTAGTAGTTGGGCCGGAACAAGTCCGGGCGCATGGCCGTCGGCATGGGCGACTGGACCGGGTTGGACTGATTGATGTTGTTGACCGCCACCGGCACGAACGGCGAGGTCGGGTCCCCGGCCACCTGTCGCACCTGGGCGCAGTTGGTGGCATTGCCGGAACCATCGGTCACCCAGAACGCGAACACATCGTTGAACTGGGTGTTCACCCACTCGGGGTACTCGTCAGATGCGAACGAGTACTGGAATGCCACCTGGTTCGTAGTCGGCACGAAGTCAAAGGCCAGCACGGCGGCGTCCTGGGTCGGATAGCCCGAAAGGTCCGAGAGTTGCTGGTCGCCGGCGAGGCCCCAGTCAGTGGAGGTGCTGTCAGAGGTGTTGGGTCCCACTAACTCGTTGGCGTTCCCACTCGACATCACGATCCCGTTGGCCATGTCCAGCACGTTGGGGTCGTTGAAGGCAAAGGTCCCCCGAGCGTCCTGAGCCCCGGTGTACTGCACATTGGAGATGGCCACACCCGGTCCGACCAGGGACTGAGCCACGGACTGGGCCGATCCTGTCGTATCCACCGACTCGGCGGAGTTGGACCCGGCCGGTGCCGCATGGGTAGTTCCAGGAAACGCCAGGACCAGCGCCCCGATCCCGAGGGCCAGCGCTCCTGCCTTCATTGCTGACATTCGCACGTCTGCCCCTATTCGGCTGTGACCACTTCGTGGTTCTGGGTCGGAACTGGCTCCGAACCGATGCAGGCATGATCACGACCGAACCTGACAGGGACATGACGACGCGCCAGCAATGTTGGCGGTGTCGGACTTGCGTTGATAGGTCGGCGTCGAGGATCTGCCCATCAGGGCCCTGCGCTCAGCCGCCGTTCTGCGAAGCCACGTAGCTCCGGCATGGCTGGCCCCGAAGCGACGGGCATGCCGGCTGAGGGTCAGGGGGGTTGATCCCCGGCACTACCGAGAGCACGAGGGCAGACGGGGTCGATCCACCCATACCGATGGTGTCGGTCACTGTGCCCCCGGTGGACCGGGTGTCGAACACCCATGCCGGGCGGTCGCCACCCGGTGCCGTCACCGTCACCCGGATTCGCGATCCGGAGCGGAACGAGTAGGCGAACGGAAGGATCGGGACCCGCATCTCGGTGAAGGTCCCCTTGGGAAGAGGCCGAGCGGTAGAGGCGAGGTAGGTGGGGACCGAATGGGTGGCCGTCGATGCCGTCTTATCAAGGGCCCGGTCGCTGGCCCGAAGTGTGCCGCTCTGGATGAACATTTCGGAACCGTCGGGACGCACCTCGGACACCGTGGCCTGGAGATCGGTGTCGGCCGCGGTGCTCTTCACCCAGACATCGAGGCTGGCTGGCCCCATCACGGTCAGGGGCTTGGCCAGGGGAGTGCTCACGAATCCGAGTCCGCTGGGGCCGGTGACCGGTTTCCAGATATACGGGGGCGTGGCGGACCAGACGTTCCCCTTGGGGAGGTCGGTGGCCGGGCGAGCTGACGGGTCGGGCTGGAACGCCACGGCCGAGGAGCCGGGCACCGCACGGGCCAGTGTGCCTCCTGAGCCCAGGTGGAGCGTCGTCGGGACCGCCGACGGTGGGGGCCACGTGGAGAACTGGGCCTGCCATACCGGCTGCAGCGCCCCGGGGCCCTTGTCGCCGGCTCCGTTGTCCATCAGCACCCGCACGCGAGGCTGAGCCTCGAAGGCCTTCTTGGCCGCGGCCACATTGGGTGCGTCCGTGTACTGCAACGGTGGAGGCGTCATCGACGGCGCGCTGGCCAACTGGCCATACAGCAGCGGAGCCAGCGTGGTCAGGAGCGCGGACTTCTGCGGGACCTTCTGGGCCACGAAGATGTCGAGGAACTCGAGCCAGCGGCTGATCGTCCCCGGACCGAGCGAGTCGGTATGGGTTCCGTTGATCATGGTCACCCAAACGTTGGGATCGCTGGACAGCGCGGACACGATGGCCGGCCACTGTCCCCCCGTCTGCTCGTCTTGGAACGCCCCGGACAAGAAGACCGGCACCTGGGTCTTGGCCGCCCATGCCGCCGGTGACCGCTGGTCGTAGAGACTCGGGTCACGGTGTGACGCCTGGTTCAGCAGGGCGTTCAGGTCCTGGGCTTGGCCGTGGAGGTCCTGGTTGGCCAGGCAGGTGGTGTCGCCGCCGGCGATCAGCGCCTTGGCATAGCCCTGGCCCGCGGCCGGTGCCACCTTGGCATCGTTCACCCGATCGGACAACCACGAACCAGCGAATCCGCTGTTGAACATCCCACCAGGGAACCCGGTGGCGTACAGGTCGTCGGTGAGGCTCATGGGTGCGACCGCCGCCAGTCCGGGGGGTCGGGTCCCGGCCACGAACATCTGAGAGATCCCCGAGAAGGAGATCCCGACGAGGCCGACCTTGTGGTGGGCCACCCACGACTGGCCGGCGGCGATCTCGACGGCGTCGTAGCCGTCATAGGTGGTGGGCAGACCGAACAGGTCGAACGCTCCGCCCGAGCAGCCGCTGCCCCGCATCTGCAGGCTCACGGTGGCGAAGCCCAGCAGCGGGGCCACGATCGAGCCCACGGCGGTGGACGACGACGGCAGCAGGGGATCCGTGGCTGTCTCGCCGTTCAGGTGCAGGACGGCATCGATCAGGCTGTGGGGGCCAGCGATGGCATAGCCGGAGTCCTCGATGACCGTGGGGAAGGGACCATCAGCCATCGTCTTGCCGAACGGCAGCCGGACCGTGGCGGCCAGCTTCACTCCATCGCGCATGGTGATGTAGTTGAGCCCGGCGTGCATGGTCTGGCCGGCGTAGAGCGACGATGGCGGCGTGTCCGTAGTGGCCAAGACCCGGAAGGGCGGGGTGGCTGCCGTCGCACCGGACTGCTCCACCCGGAAGGTGTACCCGTTACCGGGCGCCACGTTTCGGACGACCAGACTGCCCTGGGCGTCGGTGGTACCGGAGCCGACCCGATGACCGGCGTGGTCGGCCAGCACCAAGGCCAAGCCCGGGCTGGCGCCGGCCACGTAGGCCTGTCCGATCGATCCGTGCCCGGGAAACGGGGCGGTCGCCGTGGGGGTGGGCAGCTGGACTACGTCGGCCCCGGCGGTGGCACCGCCAGAGGCACCGCCAGAGGCAACGCCCGCTGCTGCACCAGCCACACACAGGACCAGCAGTACTGCTATCGATCGACGACTAGACACAGGTTCCCCCCCGGGGACTCGATGATCGGCCCGGCCGGTGCCCACTGCGAGCAGGACCGACATCGGTGCGTCGCAGGCAGGCTAGTGCAGCCCTTTACCGATCAGCCGTCGGGTCGACATAGGCCTCCGACGCGGCGTCAGACGGGCCAGCGCCGAGCCTGAGCGCAGCCAGTTTCCTGATCCATCCGGTGTGGCTAGTTGGCCAGCCCCACGATCGGCTTGTTGAGGCTGATGGCACCCGTCGATCCATAGAAGGCGGCATCACCGAAGGCAAAGATGCCGCCGTCAGAGGCAGTGAGCCAGTAGCCCTTGCCAGTCGCCTATTTGGCGATCATCAATTGCAATGATCGATAGCATTATTTGTGCTTCACGGCGTCGCTGCCGTTACCGGCCAGTCCAGCGGCCCACCCGGCGGCCAGTGCCAGTGCCGGCAGGTGCCAGTCGAAGTCGAAGCATGCAGCCACAGCTGCAGCCACCAGCGCTGCGGCAGCGCACGAGGTGCCCACATCGATCCGCCTCACAGACCGGCCGACGCATATGCCAGCCAGGCCCAGCAAGCTCAGCCCCACCAGACCGGCATCGGCCAGTACCTGCAGGTACTCGTTGTGGGCGAAGTGGGCGAAGTGCCCAGACGCCCGTCCCATCGACCGCAGGATGAGCAGGGCGTCGGGGCCGACACCGATCAGCGGCGAGGTGCGCCACTGGGCGAGTGCGGCCGACCACTCGTATCCCCGCACCTGGGTGCTGGCCGGATCGAGGCGAAGTGCGATTTCGCTGTGGAGTGCCACCACGGCGAGCACGAGGGCGAGGACCGAGGTCCCAGCCACCACGACCACGACCCGTCGGTCGATCTTCAGCGGTCTGCTGCGCGGAGGAACCACTCCGGCCAACACGACCAGGACCACCACAACACCCAGTACAACCGGTTGCAGGGTGCTTCCAAATGAAGTCGCTACTTCGAGCAGTCCGGCGATCACCCCGAGCACGACCGGCCGCACCGCCTGCTTCAGGGAGCCGAGCGGAATCAAGGGGAGGGCGACCAGGCCGGCCAGAGCAGCACCTCGGCTCTCCGATGCGACCAGGCCGGCTGCCATCAGACAGACCAGCACCCGAGGCCAGCGTGACCGCAGATCCAGGCCCATTGCGACGAGCAGCGCTATCGCCATGAGCGAGCCCGCAGCATTCGAGTAGGTGAGCGTCGCCGCCGCCCGCCACAGGCTCTGGTCGGGGATGGCCAGTGGATACCAGCGCAGCGCCACTGCCACCAAGCCGGCAGCGGCAGTCGCCGCCCCAAGCACGGCGAGCCCGAGTGCTGCAGATTCCCGGTTCTCAGTCGCAAGGCCGCGCATGGCCAAGAACACGGCCAGGAACCCCACGATGCTTGCGCCCAGCGGCAAGAACGACATGGGATGGTGATGGATCGCAGCCGTGCAAAGCCACCAGGCGGCCAGGGCTCCGACTGATGCGGCGACCGCCAATCCCCGACGATCGACACCGATCAACAAGCTCACCACCACCAGCACCAGAGCGGCGATCGTTACAGCCAATGCGTCGGGCCGATAGAACCCGCCCTGGCGATACGTGGCGGCGATCGTCAGGCCGGCAGCCAGCACGGCCACGATGAACCGTCGATCGACGCCGGGCCGGGTACGGCGCTCGGGGTCGCTGGACGCATCGTCACCGACCAGCCAGATCCCGTGCTCCGGCCTGCTCATCGAGGGATCAGTCACCGTGGCCGACCACTGCCGTCCACGGCATCGAGGATGCCGAACGGAAGCGCTGTGAACCCCGCATAACTGGAACAACCCGCCGCCATGACACTGCACTCTCTTAGCACGCCAAGAACGTCCCCAACATTGGCCGTCGTCCCCACGCCGCCTTTCGCCATTGGAGCCTGGGAGGAGAATTGAACTCCTGACCTACGCATTACGAGTGCGTTGCTCTACCGACTGAGCTACCCAGGCGTGCATATCAATCTATCGGATGCGGCGCACCAACCTCACTCGAGCATCCCGGACAGCTCCACCATGAGTGACTCGAGGAGGAGATCCTCTCGAACATTGCGTGACAACGCCTTGGATGCCCGTCCCACCGCATCGACGTGGGCCGCGGCCTCTCGTCGTTCGGCGTCGACTCCTGGCGAACCCGCCGGCGAGCCTCCTTCGACGGTGGCCACCAGCCGGTCGCGGTAGGCATCGGCCAGTGCCGACAGGCCCATGCGCAAGTCGTCGGTCCGCCACCGGCGCTCTTCGCGCTTGTGGCGGTCTTCCACGGCCTTGCGCCCGGGTATGCCGCGTGCCCCGGTGGCTTCGGCCTGCTCTTCCAGTGCCGCCATCTCCCGGGCATGACTGTCGCGCAGTGGCGCCAGGGCCCCATCGGCCAAACCGAGCAGATCGTCGGCCACGATCACGGCCATGGCCCCGGTGCCATCCAACCGGCCAGGAACCGACCGCCAGCGCTGGCGCCGGTCGTTGAACCCGGGGTCGTCGGCCAGCAAGCGGGCCCGCTCCAGGTTCCCCCCAGACGCCGCGGCCACCGATACCGCAGTGTCGCTGGCCACGCCTCGTGCGACCAACCACTCCTCCACCACCACCGGAGGGACGGCTGCGAACGGGATCTGCACACACCGGCTCACGATGGTGGCGAGCCCTGCCGGCAGATCGTCGGCCAACAAGATGAACACCGTCGACGGGGGCGGCTCCTCCACCGTCTTGAGCAGCGCCGGGGCCGCCTTGGCCGCCAAGTGCACATCGGGGACCAAGAGGACCTGGCGATCAGACTCGAGTGGCCGCCGCTGGGCTCGTGCGGTGATCTCCCGGGCATCGTCCACGTCGAGTGAGGCGCCGGTGCGCTCCACGGTGACGAGGTCGGGATGGGTGCCAGCCAGGGCCCGGCGACACGAGTTGCACTGGCCACAGCCGCCGTCGGGGCAGAGCAGGGCTGCGGCCAGTCCCCGCGCTGCCGCCCGCTTGCCGCTCCCGGCTGGGCCGACAAAGAGGTAGGCGTGGACAGGCCGGCGAGCCGCGTCCATCAGGCGGGAGACAGCTCGGTCCTGGCCCACCACCGTGTCGAACAGGACGGGCGAGACTCGGCTCACGGGACCCTCAGGGGAGCTCACCGGATGCCCCCAGAGCCAGGGTTGGGCAGGCCATCTAGCCCGTCCAAGGCCTCTACCGCCTCCCAGATCGTCTCGGCGATGGCCTCGACCGTTCCGGTGGCATCGACAACCAACCACCGCTCGGCCGACTCCGCCGCCAGGGTCAGATAACCGTCGGCCACCCTCTGGAGGAACGCTTCGCCCTCTGCCTCCATGCGGTCATCTTCACCACTACGACGCGTGGCGGCCACCAGCACGGGAACATCGAAGAGCACCGTGAGGTCGGGTCGCAGTCCTGCCGTGGCCCACCCCACCAATGCCTCGAGCGCTTCTCGGTCCAGTCCTCGACCGAACCCCTGGTAGGCCAGCGTCGATGGGCTGTAGCGGTCGGTCACGACCCACCGACCAGATTCCAACGCCGGCACGATGACGTCGGTCACGTGCTGGGCTCGATCGGCAGCCATCAACAGCGCCTCGGCCCGAGTCGACACTGGGGCCTCCTGGCGGTCCAGCAGGAGGGCACGCAGCGATTTCCCCAACGCGGTGGCCCCCGGCTCGAACGTCGAGACCGCACCGAGCCGTTCGGCCAGGATGCGGGCCTGTGTCGACTTACCGCAGCCGTCGATCCCCTCGAGGGCGATGAGTCGGCCCCTCACTCCGGTCAACCGTCAGCGCTGGCGCTCGGGGGTGCGGGAACCACCGGTGCCGCCGCCTGCGCCGCGGCAGCCTTGGTGGCAACGGACTTCGTAGCGGCCGCCTTCTTGGCCGGCGCCTTCTTGGCCGCAGCCTTCTTGGCCGGAGCCTTCTTCTTGGCTGCCTTCTTCTTGGCCGGAGCCTTCTTCTTGGCTGCCTTCTTCGAGGGTCCCGCGGCCCGCCGCTCGGCCAGCAGCTCCGATGCCCGCTCGACGGTGAGTTCTTCGACGTCGTCGCCTCTGCGGAGCGAGGCGTTAGTCGTGCCGTCGGTCACATAAGGACCGAACCTTCCGTCCTTGACCACCATGGTCAGCCCCGTGTCCGGGTCGTTGCCCATCTCGCGCAGCGGCCCCTTGGCGTTGCGACCCCGCGTCTTCGGCTGGGCGAACAACGCCAACGCCTCGTCGACGGTGACGGTGAGGATCTGATCCTCGGTGAGCATGCTGCGGGTATCGGTCCCCTTCTTCAGGTAGGGACCAAACTTGCCGTTGTAGGCCACGATCTCTTCACCGGTGGCGGGGTCAGCTCCCACGGTGCGGGGGATGCGGAGCAGTTCGAGCGCCTGCTCGAAGGTGATGGTGGCCGGGGTCATCGAGGCGAACAGCGACGAGGTCCGGGGCTTGGGTCCGCCATCGACCAACTCGCCGACCTGCACGTATGGGCCGAACCGGCCAGCCTTGACCTGGATGTCCTCGCCGGTTTCGGGATCGGTGCCGAGCACCCGGTCCGACGACGGGGCCGCCAGCAGCTCCTCGGCCTTCTCCACGGTGATCTCATCGGGGGCCAGGTCCTCGGGGATGGAGACTGTCTCCTCGCCCTTCTTCAGATACGGGCCGTACTTGCCCGACCGGGCCACGATCTCCTGGCCGTCCTCGGCTGTCCCGATGGGTACGGCGTTGACGGCGCTGGCGTCGATGGCGTCGAGGTTCCGCTCCAACTGGTCGCGCAGGCCCCCGGTGCCCCCCGGTCCGAAGTAGAAGTCACCCAGCCAATGGACCATGTCTTGGCTGCCGCCGGCGATCTCGTCGAGGTCGTCCTCCATCGAGGCGGTCAGGCCGTAGTCGACCAGGTCGGCGAAGTGCTGCTCGAGCAGGCCGACCACGCCGAACGCCGTCAGCGACGGCACCATGGCTGGTCCCTTCTTCCAGACGTAGCCACGGTCGAGGATGGTGGACACGATGCTCGAGTAGGTGGACGGTCGGCCCACCCCGATCTCTTCCATGGCCTTGACCAAGGAGGCCTCTGTGTAGCGGGCCGGCGGCTGGGTGGAGTGGCCGCCCGGCTCGACCCCGGACAACGAGGCCGGATCGCCCTCGGCCATGGGTGGCAGGTGTACTTCGCGATCGGCCAACTCCGCTTCGGGGTCGTCCTCCCCTTCGACGTAGGCCCGCTGGAAGCCAGGGAACTCGATGACGGTTCCCGAGGCGCCGAACTCGACACCACGCCCGGCACCGTTGACGGTGGCTGTTCCTGTCAGTCGCACCTGGGCGCTGGTTCCGGTGGCATCCGCCATCTGTGAAGCCAAGGTTCGCTTCCAAATGAGGTCGTAGAGCTTCAGTTCGTCTCCGGACAGCGACCGGGCGGCCTCGTCGGGGGTGCGGAAGGTCTCTCCCGCCGGTCGGATGGCCTCGTGCGCCTCTTGGGCGTTCTTGACCTTCTTGTTGTAGAGCCGGGGGGCCGAGGGCACGTAGGCCGGCCCATACATGGCGGTGGCCTGGGCTCGGGCGGCAGTCAGGGCCTGGCTCGACAACGTGGTCGAGTCGGTCCGCATGTAGGTGATCCAGCCCTCTTCGTACAGGTGCTGAGCCACCGACATCGTGCGCTTGGAGCTGAACCGGAGCTTGCGTCCGGCCTCTTGTTGCAGCGTGGAGGTGATGAAGGGCGCCCGGGGCGAGCGTCGGAACGGCTTGTGGGTCATCGACGACACGGACAGAGCCACACCCGCGAGCCCAGCGGCCAAGGCCTGCGCCTCGCCCTCGTCCAGCACGACCACCCGGTCCGGGTGAGCCAGGTGGCCCGAGGAATCGAAGTCCTTACCGCCGGCCAACGGGGTTCCCTCCACAGCCACCAGCGCTGCAGCAAAGTTCCGCGAGACGTCGGCTTCGGCGGCCCTGGCCGCCTCGCCCTCGGCCGTCACCGTGACGTCGATGCCCCACCAGCCAGCGGAGCGGAAGGCGATCCGATCGCGTTCCCGGTCGACCACCATCCGGGTGGCCACACTTTGGACCCGGCCAGCGCTGCGTCCGTTCGTCTTGCGGCGCATGACGTCAGAGAGCTTGAAGCCATAGATCCGATCGAAGATCCGACGAGCCTCCTGGGCCTCGACCAGGTGGGCGTCGATAGTCCGGCACTCCTCGACGGCCCGCTCGATGGCCTGGGCGGTGATCTCGTGGAACACCATGCGCGGGGTGTCCTCAGGGAGCCCGAGGACCTGGGCGAGGTGCCAAGCGATGGCCTCCCCTTCGCGGTCCTCGTCCGTGGCCAGATAGACCTGGTCGGCATTGCGGGCCAGACGCTTGAGCGTGGCCACCTGGGACTTCTTCTCGGGCGACACGATGTAGACAGGCTTGAACCCGTTGTCCACGTCCACGGCCAGGTCGGCCCACGACTCGTGCTTGAACGCCTCGGGCAGATCCTTGCGGGTGGCCAGGTCCCGGATGTGCCCGATCGATGATTCGACCACGTAGTCCGGGCCCAGCAGGCCGGCGATGGTCTTGGCCTTGGCCGGTGACTCGACGATCACCAACTTGCGGCCGCCTCGGCCCCGGCTGGGGGTCGTGGCACCGTCATCGGTGTCGGCTTCGATTGGCGTCTCTGTCAGGTCTGTTGGTGGCATCGCTTTGGCAAAGGGTGAACGCTCCACCAGGCCTTGTCAACCCCGGTGACGCGCCACCGGGGCCTTACGGCCCCGGTGGATTTTCTTTTCGACGGTGTCTCCCGGTCGGTTTCGAGGCTGGTCGGCCCCGGACCGGGAGTCGATCAGGGTGCGGCTACCGGAACGGCGACTGCGGCTGGCGCACCGTCGTCCATGCTCTCCGTCTTGCGCTTGGAGAAGGCGATCGAGATCAGCAGTACCACCAGGGAGACACCGGCGATAGCGAGCCGGGCACCCGTCTCGTGGCGCATGGAGATCACCATGGGGAGGATGAGGAGGGCCACCAGGTTCATGACCTTGATCAGCGGGTTGAGGGCTGGGCCAGCAGTGTCCTTGAACGGGTCGCCGATGGTGTCACCGATGACGGCGGCCTTGTGGGCTTCGGAGCCCTTGCCGCCTTCGTGCCCGTCCTCGATGTACTTCTTGGCGTTGTCCCATGCCCCACCGGAGTTGGACAGGAAGTTGGCCATGAGCTGACCGGTGAGGATGGCCCCCACCAGGAAGGCGCCGAGGGCGTAGTAGTTGATGCCGAACCCGACGATGACCGGGGTCAAGATGGCCAAGAGCGCCGGGGTGGCCAGCTCACGCTGGCTGGCCGCGGTACAGATGGCGATGACCTTGCCGTATTCGGGCTTCTCGGTGTAGTCCATGATCCCGGGGTGCTCGCGGAACTGGCGGCGCACCTCTTGGACCACGGTTCCGGCCGAGCGGCCCACCGCACGGATGGCCAAGGCGCTGAATATGAAGGCGATGGAGCCACCGAGCAGGATGCCGATGAACACCGTCGGGTGCGAGACGTTGATCGACGTCTCCGTGGCGTCGAAGAGCCAGTTGATGCCGTGGTTGAACGTCGTGGGGTGCAGGTTGAGCTGGCTTCCGATCGTCTCGATGAACGAGGCGAACAGTGCCACCGAGGCGATGACGGCAGAGCCGATGGCCACACCCTTGGTGACGGCCTTGGTGGTGTTGCCCACGGCGTCGAGGCTGACCATGACCCGCTCGGCCTCACCCGTGAACTCACCAGACATCTCGGCCACGCCAGCGGCGTTGTCGGACACCGGACCGAAGCTGTCCTCGGACACGATCATTCCTGCCGTCGACAGGAGCCCGATGCCGGTGAGGGCTACCAGGTAGAGGGTGAGCTGGATGTTGCCGCCACCCAGGCCCACCGACACGGCGATGGCGACGACGATGGCGATGATCGCCCACACCGACGACTCGAGCCCGAGGGCCAGGCCGGACAGGGTCAGGGTGGCCGGGCCGGTGCGAGCCGTCTCGGCGACTTCCTTGACCGGGCCACGCTCGGTGGAGGTGAAGTGCTCGGTGATCTGGCTGGCTACCAGCATGAGGACCACACCGGTCAGGACGGCGTAGAACGCCTTCCAGTAGTGGAGGTAGGCACCGGCCACGACGGCGGAACCGGCGACGGTCAAGATGGCGGCCGTCCACACGCCCCGATTGATGGGGGCCATGGCGTTGCGGTCCTTCTTGCCGGCTCGGACCACGAAGACTCCGATGATCGTGGCCAGGATCCCGATGGCGGGGATGGCGATCGGGAAGATCACCGTCTTGGCGGCATCGCCGCCCCGGTTGATCGATCCGAAAGCGGTGACGCCCAAGATGATGGCGGCGATGATGGTGATGACGTAGGACTCGAAGAGGTCGGCGGCCATACCGGCACAGTCGCCCACGTTGTCGCCCACATTGTCGGCGATGGTGGCGGCGTTGCGGGGGTCGTCCTCGGGGATGCCGGCTTCGACCTTGCCCACCAGGTCAGCACCGACATCGGCGGCCTTGGTGAAGATACCGCCGCCCACTCGCATGAACAGTGCGAGCAGGGACGCTCCGAAGCCGAAGCCGATCAGGACGGCGGTGGCCGTGTTCTGGAAGATGAGCACGATCACGGTGGCGCCCAGCAGGCCGAGGCCGACACACAGCAGGCCGGTGATGGCACCGGTGCGGAAGGCGACCTTGAGGGCCGGGGCCATCTTGCCCTCACGGGCAGCGGCCGCGGTGCGGACGTTGCCCCGGACGGCCAGGCTCATGCCGATGAAGCCGGTGAGTCCGGAGCAGACGGCGCCAGCCAGGAAGCAGATCACCCGGTAGAAGCCGGCCTGGGACCGGGTCAGGTCGGTCACGGTCTGCCCGTCTACGACGTGGGTAACCGTGGTTGCGGTAAAGAAGATCAGGACGGCCAGGGGGACCACGATGATGGCGATGGTCTTGAACTGGCGAGCCAGGAACGCCTCTGCACCCTCTTGGATCGCCTTGGCGATCTCCTGCATCGAGGCGGTGCCCTGGTCGGCGGCGATGACGCCACGGGCCAGGATCAACCCGACCACGATCGAGAGGACTGAGCAGAAGATTGCGAAGTAGAGCCAGGTCTTTTCATTGCTCGAGAGCAAGAAAGACTGGTATCCCCCTTCGGCCAGGAGGTGGGTCATCGGTGTGGCTCCCTTCGGTGTGCTGCATGGTTACGAGGTGGTTATGGCGTGGTTACGGCGATCAGTTTCACGACGTGCCGACGCGCTACATCACCGAAAACGGAGGACGACGTCCCCCTGTGATGTCACGGCTGTGCGGCCGAGTACCGAGGCTCACCAAGTGGCCAGCCATTTACGGCAATCGGGGAGAACATACCGACAACCGGGGCCAGGGGCAAGGATGGGCGCTCGCCGGGCCCTCGACTACGTCGGTTCCACGTCCGCATCTGGGCCGGCGATGAGCTCGTAATCGGGGTTCAGCATGGCCTGGCGGCGGGTCCAGTCGCCCACCATTCCCTCGGCCACCAGCCGAGCACCAGCCTGGATGCCAGGGATGCGGCGGCGTCCCTGAAAGACCAGGAGGAGCATCCCGGTGTCGTCCGCGAGCAGACATTCGAGGTTGGCCGTCCCGGCCCTGGGCTGGATGCGCACCGAGCGCACCCGTCCGGCGATCCGCACTCGAGTACGCCACTCCACCTCGCCGATGGGCGTGGTCGCGTCGGCCCGATCGCCGAAGACTTCATGGCGCAACCGCTCTCGCTCCGCTGCATGACGGTCGCCAACCGATTCCGACGAATCCATGTGTGAGGACTGACTCCTCTGAGCCGTGGAGATCCCCACGTGCTGGCTGTGCTTCCCCTGTTGACGGTTCGTCCACCACCCACCGGTCAGCTGATAGGGCACCATGGTGGCGTTGACGTGTTCGAGTTGTCCGACCGCCGAGGCGATGCGCTCGGACGTGTTGTCATGGAGCACCCGCCGCCAGGCCGAGGAGAAGATCCGCCTCGGCAGCAGAATGGTGAGCTCCGTCTTCTGATCCGCCACCGTTTCGGCAGCCAACTCGAGGGCGGCCCGGGTGAGGCGGCGGTCCTCGCACTCTTGGATGTCGAGGGGGAGATCGGACAGGCCGAGCCGTCGCCACTCCTCTTCGAGTTGCTCCGATGCCAGGGGATCGAGGGCGAAGTGGACAGCCCGCAGGTCGTCAGGTCGGAGGGTCCGGGCGTACTGCAGCGCGCGAGCCGAGGCCATGTCGAGCCGGTCGACCAGGACCACCACGGCGTGGTGGGTCAGCACGGGTACTTCGGCCGCTTCCGAAGCACCCTCCACCAGCTGCGCGTCTTCCACCACGTACTGGCGGTGCAGCCGGACCAGGCCGAAGTACATCAGCGGCCCGACGATCACCACGACCCAGGCACCTTCGGTGAACTTCACCGTGGCAAAGATCACCACGATCAGGGCGGCAAGGAAGGCAGAGATCGAGTTGACCACCACACCACGACGCCACTTCGGACCTCGGGCAACCAGGTGGTGCTTGATCATGCCAGAGCCGGCCATGGCGAAGCCGGTGAAGACCCCGATGGCATACAGGGCGACCAGTGCCGACAGCTTGGCCTCGGTGGCGATGATCAGCACGACGGCCACCACGGTCAGCACGATGATCCCGTTGGAGAAGGCCAGCCGGTGGCCTCGGCGGGTTAGCTGCTTGGGGAGATAGGCATCTTCGGCCACGAAATTGGCCAGGAATGGGAACCCGTTGAAGCTGGTGTTGGCTCCGGTGTACAGGATCAGCATCGTGGCCAGCTGAACCACGTAGAACAGGACCTTGCCCAGTTGGCCCGTGCCCAGCACGTACTGGACCTCCTGGGACACCACTGTCGGCGACCCCGACACGAAGGGCACGGCATGGGTCCAGTGGGCGATCAGGGTGACCCCGAGCACCAAAAAAGCTAGGACACTCGACATGATGACCAGGGTCTGACTGGCGTTGCGGCTGGTGGGCTCGCGGAAGGCGCCGACTCCGTTAGAGATGGCCTCGAGGCCGGTAAGTGACGAGCCGCCGTTGGCGAACGACTTCAACAAGATGATGAAGGCGGCCCCGTAGAGCAGGCCGGACCCGTGCAGGCCAACGGGGACCGGAGGGTTCGATCCGACGTGTGCAGGGATGGCATGGACGGCCAAGGTGCCCATGGCCTCTTTGACGTACCCGGACACCACCACGAAGGCGAGGCTGGCGATGAAGAAGTAGGTGGGGAAGGCGAAGAACCGTCCGGCTTCCTTGATGCCCCGCAGGTTCCCGTACAGCAGCAGCAGTATCACGGCGATGGTGATCGGGACCGTCCAGGGCAGCAGCGACGGAACGGCGCTGGTCATGGCGGCTGTGCCTGCTGCCGTCTGGACAGCCACCGTGACCGTGTAATCGATGAGCAACGCCACCGCCGCCACCTGGGCCACCTTGGGGCCGAAGTTCTCGCGGGCCACCACGTAGGCGCCTCCAGCCTTCGTGTAGAAGGCGAGGACGTCGAGGTAGGAGAGCGTGACGAAGAACAAGACACCGAGGATGGCCATGGTGATCGGGACCACCAGTACGAAGCCGGCCAGGCCGAAGAACGGGATCAGGACCGTGAGCATCTGTTCGGTGCCGTAGGCCGAGGACGAGATGCAGTCCGGAGCGAGGACACCGAGTGCTGAGGGCCGCCCGAGGCGCTCATCACCGAGCTTCTCGTTGACCAGCGGCGGACCGAGCAGGGCGTTCTTCGCCCGGTAGAGCAGTGTCTCGGGCAGATCCACATCGACGAAAGGCGTAGGCGATGGACGGGGCGGCGGGGCCATCGAGGGGGCGTATGGATCCGCTTCGCCGTCGGCGGGCTGACCGGTGCCGACATGGGGACCGCCCACCTCGCTGACACCGGGATCCATGGCTCTATTAGAACATGCCCACTCCTGTGCTTTACGCCCGGATTCGACCGCCCCAGTGCCTGAGGCGCCCTATGAGTTGTGCCGGCGTGTCGATGCGTGTTGCATGGTGCCTGTGCACATCATCATCGTCGGCTGCGGCCGAGTCGGCTCCGGCCTCGGCATGGAACTCATAGACAAGGGTCACTCGGTGGCCATCATCGACCGAAACCCCAAGGCCTTCCGCCGCCTCCCCGAGGACTGGCCAGGTGCCACCATCGTCGGTTCCGGCTTCGACCGGGATGATCTCGACGAGGCCCGCGCCACGGAGGCCTCCGCACTCGCTGCGGTCACCAGCGGCGACAACTCCAATATCCTCACTGCCCGGATCGCCCGCGAAACCTACGAGATCTCCAACGTGGTGGCCCGGATCTACGACCCCCGTCGAGCCCAGATCTACCTCCGCCTCGGCATCGCCACCGTGGCTACTGTCTCGTGGACCATCGACCAGGTCCGCCACCGCCTGCTCCCCGACGAGGTGGGTAGCGAGTGGTCGGATCCGACCGGTGGGCTCTCGCTGCTGGAGCGTCACCTACCGGAACGGTGGGCGGGCAAGCGCCTGGTCGACCTCAACGTCGCCGGTGAGGTGACCCTCGTTTCGGTCACCCGGGCTGGAGTGGTCCGATTGGACTTCGCCGATCTGGTCGGCCAAGAAGGGGACGTCCTCCACCTCATGGTGGCTCGGGACGGTCTGGCCCAGTTCCAGACCCACTTGACCGGATCACCGACCTCGACCACCAGGGAGCTCGCATGAAAGTAGCCATTGCCGGGGCGGGCAGCGTGGGCGTGGCCATCGCCGGCGATCTCCACGCCGCCGGCCACGAGGTCCTGCTCATCGAGCGGGATCCAGACCTGGTAGCCCGTCAGCGTGGCGACCTCGATGTGACCTGGGTGGTGGCCGACGCCTGCGAAGTCGCCTCGCTCGATGCCGCCGGACTGGCCACGGTCGATGTGGTGGTGGCTGCCACCGGGGACGACGAGGACAACTTGGTCGTGTCGCTGTTGGCCAAACAGGAGTTTGCCGTCCCTCGGGTGGTGGCTCGGGTCAACCACCCGAAGAACCAGTGGCTCTTTACCGAGTCCTGGGGAGTCGACGTGTCGGTCTCGACCCCGCAGCTCCTCACCGCCTTGGTCGAGGAGGCCGTCTCGGTCGGAAGCCTGGTGCGGCTCCTGCGCTTCGAAGGTGGCAACGCCCATCTGGTCGAAGTAACCCTGGCCGACGACTCGCCGGCCAACGGAAAGTCCATCGCCGACCTAGGCGTCCCACGCGATGCCACCGTCGTCGCCGTGGTGCGAAACAGTCATCTGATCGTGCCGAGGGGCGACACCCACCTGGCTGCCGGCGACGAGGTGCTGGTGCTCATCGCCGGGGACGCCGAACCAGAGGTGCAGCGCCTGCTCGTCGGGCGCTGAGCACCATGAGGGCAGCCTTCTTCGACCTCGACAAGACGGTCATCGCCAAGGCATCGATCGCCGCGTTCGGACGCCCCTTCTACAAGGGTGGGCTGATCAACCGGCGCCTCATCGCTCGGTCCATCGTCTCCCAGATCATCTACCTGCACCTCGGGGCCAGCGAGCAAAAACTGGCTCGAGTGCGTGAGTCGATGCTGGCCCTGACCAAGGGCTGGGACCGCGAGAAGATCAGAGAGATCGTCCGCGAAGCGCTCGAGGAGACCGTCGAGCCGATCATCTTCGCCGAGGCGCTCGACCTGATCGAGGCCCACCGGGCCGCTGGTCACAAGGTCTACCTGGTGTCAGCCTCACCTGAAGAGATCGTGGAGCCCCTGGCCGAGCACCTCGGGGTAGACGGCTGTATCGCCACCCGGGCTGTGGTGGACGATGAGGGCCGGTACACCGGAGAGATGGAGTTCTACGCGTATGGACCGTTCAAGGCTGACGCCATCCGAGCCCTGGCCGAGTCCGAGGGGATCGACCTAGCGGAGTCATCGGCCTACTCCGACTCCTACACCGATCTGCCCATGCTGGAGACGGTGGGCCACCCGGTGGTCGTGAATCCCGACCGGGTGCTGGCCAAGGTGGCGCGCGAACGAGAGTGGGAGGTCATGCAGTTCACCAAGCCGGTGCGGCTGCGCGACCGCGTGAGCGTTCCCAGCCTGTCCGTGACGACTACTGCCGCGGGCGTCACCGCCCTGGCCACCGCCGGGGCGCTGCTGGCGTGGAGGATGTCCCGCCGACTGCACGCCTGACGGAGCCGTCAAACCTGACGGAGCCGTCAAACCTGACAGAGCCGTCAAACCTGACTGAGCCGTCGGAGACTCCGGTGTCTAGGCCGAGCGGAGGCGCTGTGCTGCCACGGCACCGAGGGCGATGATGACGATGAGGATCACGAGCTTCTTCATGGGGTAGATCATACCCACTACCCCGGTGCTCTGATCCAGTCGGTTCTCGTCTGACGCCGTGACATGGCCACCACGGCCATGTCCGTCTAGACGGTGAGCAGGTCCCTTGCCCCAGTGTCCGAAGACGGATGGCGCAGCTTCGACATGGCCCTAGCCTCGATCTGGCGGATCCGCTCGCGGGTCAGATTGAAGTGCTCGCCGACTTCCTCGAGGGTCCGGGGCTCGCCCCGGTCGAGTCCGAACCGCAGACGCAGAATTTCACGTTCGCGCTCGTCAAGCGGCGACAGCAGGCGTCCGATCTCATCAGGGAGTAGCGAGACGGCAGCAACCTCGAAGGGGGACTCAGCCGAACGGTCCTCGACCACGTCACCAAGTTCGGCGTCACCGTCTTCGCGGAGGGGCTCGGACAGCGACAGCGGCTCGGCTCGGAAGCGGAGGGCCTCCACCAGCTTGTCCTCGGGCATCTCCACCTCGGCGCCCAACTCAGCCAACGTCGCCGGACGGCCGTACTTGAGCTCCAACCGGGCCTGGGCCTTCTGCACTCGGGCCAGGGTGTCGCCGGCATGCACTGGGAGCCGGATGGTCCGCCCCGTGTTGGCAATACCACGGGTGATG
This sequence comes from uncultured Acidimicrobiaceae bacterium, assembly GCA_903906055.1. Classification (GTDB taxonomy): domain Bacteria; phylum Actinomycetota; class Acidimicrobiia; order Acidimicrobiales; family RAAP-2; genus Bog-756. Next base: position 11,342 of record CAIVIS010000411.1, on the reverse strand, counting down.
GCCTGGCGGATCCACCAGGTGGCATAGGTCGAGAACTTGAAGCCCTTGCGCCAGTCGAACTTTTCGACGGCGTGCATCAGGCCGAGGTTGCCCTCCTGGATCAGATCCAGCAGCGGCAGTCCGGAGGCCTGGTACTTCTTGGCGATGGAGACGACCAAGCGGAGATTTGACTGCACGAAGGTCTGCTGGGCCGACTCGCCCTGCAGCGTCGTTCGGCGCAACTCGCGCTTCTTGGCCGGCGTCAGACCCTTGGGAGCCGCCTGCATCTGGGCGTCTGCCTCACGGCCCGCCTCGATGGCCTGGGCCAGGCGAACCTCGTCGTCCTTGGTCAGCAGGGGGTACTGACCGATATCGGTCAGGTACAGACGAACCAGATCTTCGTCGTCTCGCTCGAGCCGCTCCTTTGCCAACTTCACCAGGTCCTTCGTTTTCCCACTTGCGTGGGGAACGCTCCACCGTGCGGTCCGATCACCCGCAAGCGGGGTCCACGGTGCTGGTCGAGCGAATTCGGGCGCAACTATCGTTGCTTCGACAGTTTACCGGACGCGTCAAGCCCCCCGATCCCCTTCGCCGTAATGTGGGCTATTACGCGGCCTTTTTTAGAGATTCAGTCGCTCGGAATCCAGTCTGGCAAGTCGACCAGGCCGGAGCGAGCGCCCGCAGCCACGGCCACCGACTCGAGATGCTGCTGGAACTCGTGGACCGCTACTACGTCATGTGGCCGGGTGACCAGGCGCTGGATCATCCGTTCTCCAGCCAGCCAGTCCTCGACCTCGTCGTTCAACACCAACTGGATGGCCCGGCGAAGCGGGGCGTCGGCCACCGAGGCGACCACCCGCAGATGGCGGGTATACGAGGTGACCAGCCGCGGGAGGACGACACGGTAGAGCCCGGCCAGCCTGGGGAGGGCTGCCGGCCGGGGCATGGCGGCGCTATCGGCCGGTGGCCAGCTCGACCCCGGGCCCTCGGCCACCGGCTCCACCCCGTCGAGGGCGGCCAGCAGGGCAGCGGTGACCGGAGACGGGCAGGTCAGTCCGTCGGGATCGACACCGCTGAGCACGGGTAGCCGATCGCCCCAGAGCTCGGCGTGCCACGCATGGCGCATGCTCTGCCCATCCAGGTGGAGTTGCACCGAGGCGATGGGCACTTCGGTCACCCAGGTGCCCAACATGGCGAAGAGGCTCGTTTCGATCCAGCGGTACTCACCCACGATGGCCGCAGTGCGGGCCAGGGGGAGCGAAGTCAGCGGATCCCCCACCGCCACGTCGGGGCCAGCATTGAACAGTCCGTCGTAGTGCTGCTCAGACACCGGATCCGACTCCGTCGTCGAGAGGCTGGATGCCAGAAGAGAGGTTCGTGTCTGCGAGCGGGGCAGCAGCAGGGCTGCCCACCGACCGGTAGTTGTTGGTGATCGGCATGCGACGATCCTTGCCGAAAGCCTTGCCCGATATCCGGACCCCCGGCGGCATCTGGCGGCGCTTGTACTCGGCCCGGTCGATGAGGCCCACCACCCGGGCGACGGCATGCGCGTCGAAGCCCCGGTCCACCAGGTCGTCTGCCGACAGATCGTCCTCGACGTAGCCGGCCATGACCGGGTCCAATACTGCGTATGGCGGCAACGATTCGTCGTCACGCTGGTCGGGACGGAGCTCGGCGGAAGGCGCCTTGTCGAGGACCGTCAGCGGAATGAGATCGAACCCCGCCCGAGTGTTCCTGTGACGGCACAACTCGTACACCAGCGTCTTGGCCACATCCTTGATCACGGCGAAGCCACCGGCGGAGTCGCCGTACAGGGTTGAGTAGCCGGTGGCCATCTCGCTCTTGTTGCCGGTGGTGAGCACGATCCATCCATGCGCATTCGACAGAGCCATCAGCAGCACGCCTCGGATCCGGCTCTGGAGGTTCTCGTCGGTGAGGCCGACCGGCTCGCCACCCAGCAGAGGGGACAGCGTGTCGGACAGCGCCGTGTGGGCGGCCTCGATGGGGGCGGTGTCGATGTCGACTCCGAGGTTCGAAGCTAGGGCCTCGGCATCGGACACCGACCCCTCACTCGAGTACCGCGACGGCATGGCCACCCCGTGTACGTGGCCGGCCCCGAGGGCGTCGACGGCGATGGCGGCCACCAGCGAGGAGTCGATCCCCCCGGAGAGGCCGATCACGGCATCGGTGAACCCGTTCTTGGCCAGGTAGTCCCTCGTCCCGAGTACCAGCGCCTCGTAGACCTCGGCCACCGGGTCGAGCACGTCGGCCGTGGGGGCCACCGGGGCACGATCCGATGCCCGTGTGTCGGTGGTGACCAGCACGCGCATCGGCGGAGCGATCGCGGACTCCCGAGTGGGGACGGACACGTCCAGATCGGCCACCAGGATCTCCTCGGCGAACTGCACGGCCGATGCCACCAGCGAACCGGAGGAGTCCACCATGCACGACGAGCCATCGAAGACCAGTTCGTCCTGTCCTCCGACCTGGTTGACGTAGACGATGGCGCACCCGGTTTCGGCGGCGCGTTCGGCCAGGACGGCGAGGCGCTCGCTGCGTCGACCACGCGAGTACGGCGAGGCGTTCAGGTTGACCAACAATCGGGCCCCCTCCTCGGACTGCCACGCCATCGGCCCATCGGCGAACCACATGTCCTCGCACACGCTCACTCCGACCGGCACCCCGGCCACCTCGAACAGGGTGGGAACACCCTCCCCTGGCACGAACCAGCGCTGCTCGTCGAACACGCCGTAGTTGGGGAGCAGCCGCTTGACGTAGCGCCCGAGCACCTGCCCTTGCCAGCACAGGGCGGCGGCGTTCAACAGCCGACCGGTAGGCGCTCTATCCACGTACCCGATCACTGCCGCGCACCTGCCGGTGGCCGCCGCCACCTCGGCGAAGGCAGCCAGATTGTCGGCCACGAAAGCAGGACGCCCCAGCAGGTCCTCTGGCGGGTATCCGGTCACGGTCAGCTCCGGAAACACGGCCAAATCGGCCCCTGTCGCCTCTGCTTCAGCCAGTGCCCCGAGCGTCCGCGCCACGTTGCCGGACAGATCGCCCACCACCGTATTGATCTGGCAGGCGGCCACCCGGATACGAGGCATCCAGCCAGCCTACCGGTGAGCCTGGGACGCCCCAATCCGGTTGTTCATGCGCTGTTCACAGTGGGGCAACAGCACCGAAACTCCGGTCTGCAATAGTGCTGTATCCGAGGAGCGACCGGTCTAACCGGAGCCCCGACCGGGAACCGGTGGTATTTTCCGCCGGAGCGATGTCGACAAGCAGCAACTACTGACGAGGAGTGCACATGCCGTATCAAGCTGAGTACATCTGGATCGATGGGACCGAGCCGTCCCCTCTCCTGCGTAGCAAGACCCGTGTCATCCCCGATGGCGAGATTCCGAACATCTGGGGCTTCGACGGATCGAGCACCAACCAGGCCATGGGTCACGACTCGGACTGCGTGCTGCGTCCGGTCTGGTCCTGCCCGGACCCCCTGCGCGGCCCCGGCGACATCCTCGTGATGTGCGAGGTCGAGCTGACCGACTACTCGCCCCACCCGACCAACACCAGGGCTCGGTTGCGCGAGATCGCCGAGCAGTTTGGCGATCAGGAGCCGATGTTCGGCATCGAGCAGGAGTACACCTTCTTCAAGGATGGTCGCCCGTTGGGCTGGCCGGCCGTCGGCTACCCCGCCCCCCAGGGGCCGTACTACTGCGGCGTGGGCGGCGACAAGATGCCCGGACGTGAGATCGTCGAGATGCACACGGCGGCCTGCATCGATGCCGGCATCGGCATCGAAGGCACCAACGCCGAGGTCATGATGGGCCAGTGGGAGTTCCAGATCGGCGTCCTTCCCCCGCTCGAGATGAGCGATCAGCTGTGGGTGGCCCGGTGGCTGCTCTTCCGCATCGCCGAGGACTTCGGCGTCTTCGCCACCTTGGAACCCAAGCCCATCCTCGGTGACTGGAACGGTGCCGGTGCGCACACCAACTTCTCGACCAAGGCCATGCGCGAGGACGGCGGATGGGATGCCATCATCGCTGGCTGCGAGGCCATCGGAAAGCGGGTCGACGAGCACATCGCCGTCTATGGCGTGGGGATCGAGAGCCGCCTGACCGGCGCTCATGAGACCGCCCATTTCACCAAGTTCAGCTACGGAACCTCGGACCGCGGTGCCTCCATCCGCATCCCGTGGAAGGTGGCGAAGGACAAGAAGGGCTGGCTCGAGGATCGCCGTCCCAATGCCAACATGGATCCCTACGAGGTCACCGCCGTCATGGTCGAGACCGTCTGCGGGGATGCCGCCGGGAGCTGACAGGCGCAGGCGCTATTGGCCTGCACCATGAGTTGACGTCCACTGCGCCGGGTCCTGCGGGACCCGGCGCAGTGCAATTGGCGGTCTGTCCTGAGGGCGGCCGCTTCGACTGGGACGCCCGACACCTGCGACACTGGAGACACCACATCTGGTGTCCAAATCACGGGCGCCGATCCAGCGGAGGTGCAGGTTCTGATGAAGAGTCAACAGGAGTACGTCCTGCGCACGGTCGAAGAGCGTGGCGTCCGATTCGTCCAGTTGTGGTTCACCGACGTGCTGGGCACACCGAAGACGTTCAGCATCACCCCAGCCGAGCTCGAGAACGCCCTCGGCGAGGGGATGACGTTCGACGGGTCGGCCATCGACGGGTTCAGCCGTGTGCAGGAAAGCGACGTCCTGGCCCGACCAGATGCCAACACGTTCCAACTCCTGCCATGGCACGGGCACGGGCACCGTACTGATGACTCCCGCGGTGACTTCTCTGACCCACAGGTGGCCCGGGTCTTCTGCGACATCGTGGACCTCGACGGCTCGCCTTTCCAGGGGGACCCGCGCCACGTGCTCAAGCGCAGTTTGGAGCGCGCCCGCGATCAGGGCTTCACCTTCTACGCCGCCCCGGAGATGGAGTTCTTCTACTTTGCCGACGGGGACCCGAGCCATCCCCCTACCGCCCTCGACACCGGCTCGTATTTTGAGCTCACCGTGGCCGACCGGGCCAGCGACATCCGCCAGCGCACGGTGCTGACCCTCGAGGAGATGGGCATCCCCGTCGAGCACGCGCAGCACGAGGATGCCCCCAGCCAGCACGAGATCGACCTCCGCTATACCGACGCGCTGACCATGGCCGACACGATCATGACGGTGCGGCTCGTCGTCAAGGAGATGGCCCGCCAGCAGGGCGTGTTCGCTAGTTTCATGCCCAAGCCGCTGGCCGGTGTGCAGGGATCGGGCATGCACACCCACATGTCCCTTTTCCGCGGCGACCAGAATGCCTTCGTCGACCCTGAGCGCCCAGGCGGGCTCTCCGAGGTGGCCGAGGGCTTCATCGCCGGCCTGCTCCACCATGCCGGGGAGATCACCGCCATCACCAACCAGTGGGTCAACTCCTACAAGCGCCTGGTGTCGGGCTACGAGGCCCCCATCCACGTCTCGTGGGCCCGCAACAACCGCTCGGCACTGGTCCGGGTCCCCGTAGTCAAGCCCGGTAGGTCCGAGTCGACCCGGATCGAGTACCGGGCTCCGGACAGCGCCTGCAATCCGTACCTGGCCTTCGCCGTCATCTTGGCCGCTGGCCTGCGGGGCATCGAGCAGGGCTACGAACTGCCGCCCGAGGCCGATGCCAACCTGTTCTCCCTCAGCCCCGAGGAGCTCGATGCCAAGGGCATCCTGCATCTCCCCGGGAGCCTGCACGAGGCACTGGCCGAGATGGAGTCGTCCGAGTTGCTGGCAACGACCCTGGGCGACCACGTCTTCGAGTGGTTCCTCCGCAACAAGCGGGCCGAATGGGCCAGCTACAAGGCCCATGTCACCCAGTTCGAGCTCGACCGCTATCTGCCCCTGTTGTAGCGACACCCTCGCCACCTACTGACCGACCACTACTGACCGACCACTACTGACCGACCACTACTGACAACCCGACGATCGAAGGAGAGGGGAGCACCGTCATGGAACCACTGCTGTGCTTCCCGAAGATCCCACCGACCACGGTGACCGGTGTCTTCGATCGTGCTGGCTACCCGTGGTTGGGCATCGATCGGGTCGAGGCCATCGAAGGAGACGAACCCGAGGGCGGCTGGTCTGGAGCTGTCGTCTGCACCAGCTCCGACCCGGCTGCGGCCTACGCCCTGTGCCGGCATCTGCGCACTCGCGAAGTTCCGCTGGCCCCGGTGCTGGTCATCGTCCCCGTGGACCAGCTCGCCGGACTCGAACTCCGAGAGGACCTCTTCGACGACCTCTGCCTCGAGCCGGTGAACCCTGATGAGCTGGCGGCCCGCCTGGCTCACCTCTTCTGGCGGACCGGCCGCGGTCTGCGTCCTGAGCTGATGGAGCACGGGCCGCTGGTGCTGAACCTCGAGACCTATCAGGCCGCAGTGGCCGGACGGGTCCTCGACCTGACCTACATGGAGTACGAGCTGCTCCGGTTCCTGGCCGCCCGGCCCGGCAAGGTCTTCACCCGCGAGACGCTGCTCAGCCGGGTCTGGGGTTATGAGTACTACGGCGGGGCACGCACGGTGGACGTCCACATCCGTCGGCTGCGGGCAAAATTGGGCGAGGAACACGCCCACCTGATCCAGACAGTGCGCTCGGTCGGCTACCGCTTCGGCCAGACCACCTGGACCCCGTAGCTGGACCCCGTAGCTGGACGCCGTAGCTGGACCCCGTAGCTGGACCCCGTAAGGCACTGGCGGTCGACCGGTCTCCTACGACGGGTCGCGGAAGGCCCAGACCTCGATCTCGACGGCAGCCCCCATGGGCAGCGCGGACACCGCCACCATGGAGCGAGCGGGGCGATGGTCCCCGAACGCAGCCATATAGGCCTCGTTGATCAAGGGGAAGTCGGCCGGGTCGGTGGCGAACACCATCGACTTGACCACGTCGGTCAGTGACCCACCCTGTGACTCCAGAAGGCCCTTGGCGTTGGCAATGGCCTGGGTCAACTGCGGCCCGGTGCCGCCATCCACCAGCGCCGGTGCACCGCCGTCAGCCCCAGGGGCAAGGCCCAGTTGGCCCGAGCAGATGAGCCACGGGCCGGCGGCGACGATGGGTGTGTAGGGACCGACAGCGGGGCTCATGGGACTCCTCGAAGTTCAGGGGTTGGTGAGCCAGGGCTCGGAGGCAACCTTATGCGCCGGTGCGCGAACGCTGGCTGCTCACGACCCTTTGGTGGCAGGTTCGAGGTAGCCGGGGTTGGCCACCCGCAGCTGGTCGGCGCCAGATCCGGCCAGTACCGTGCCTACTTCGACCAGTCGATCGTCGAGATGGCCAGCCCGAATGGCGGCCGCCAGCGAAGCGTCCGATGCGAACCCGAGCCCGGCCAGACGGGCCCGGTGGGCTTCCTCCATGGCCGGACCCAAGGTGATCTCCCGGGCCACCATGGCCAGGACGTTGCCAGCCACCCGGGCGTCGAACCGCTCCGCCCCCTCGGCCGTCGCCATCACCTTGTCCACCACGTACTCGCGCACAGCGTCGACCAACTCGCCAGCACTCGGTCGTCCGAACGGCGAGGGGGCGTGCGACCGGTCCGAAGGCACCACAAGCCCGTCGGCGGCCTCGGGCCGCTCGATGCCCATCAGCCCCAGCAGGTCCCACTCGCTCTCACACACCCGACGGCCGATTGCGGCCAGCTCTACCGACCGGGCGGCCCCGCTGAGGTGCGCTGAGGCCTGCAGCGCACAGATGACGGCCCACTTCATGGTGGCGTAGGCCTGCCACCACCGAACGGTCGCCTGGTCGATCACCCGGCCGCTCGCTTCGCCGTATCGGGTCAGAAGGTCGTCGAGCTGGCCGAACCCTCCGACCTCGCCACTGCCACCGAACCGCCAGGCCCGGGCCGACAGCCATCCCAAGTCCTCCGCCGGGTCCCCCGCGTGCGCCAGCTCCCAGTCCAAGACACCGACCAACCCCGACGTGTTGACCAAGAGGTTCCCCATCCGGAAGTCCCCATGGACCACCGTCCGTCCTGTGGCGATCGGTCGGTTGGCATCCAGCCACCGGGCGGCGAGCTCCAGGACGGGCCGCACCTCGCCGGTGATGTCCAAGAACTCGAGTGGTCGGGCCAAGGGGTCCGACCTGGGCAGGCCGGCCAGGCCATCGAGCGCGATGGTGTGGATGCGGGCCAGCGCCTCGGCCGCGTTGGCCGTGAGTCTGCGCCGCGCTTCTTCGTAAGCCTCGTCGCGCAGCAGACGCCGGGCGATCGCTTCGCCCTCCAGCCGCTCGACCACCAGCCAACCGGCGTCCAGGCCGTCGGCCTCACCGGCCGCCACCACCCCGGGGACGGGGACACCCGCCTCTCCGGCTGCCCGCAGGAGAGCGGCCTCGAGTGCCACACTGGATCTGTTGGTGAGTCCGCCCCCCCGCTGCTGCTGCAGGATCAGGGCTCGGGTGTTCCCTTCGACACCTTCCATGTCCACCGCACTCGTGCGTCGGGACGCGCCACCTGAGAGCCTCCGGATCGACGTCACGGTGCCGCCAATGACCTGTCCCAGCCGATCGGCGACGTCGTCCGACTCGCTCACGAGACGGCTACCCGGGGCCTCCCCTGTGCATCGACCTGGTGGAGGTACTCACCGATGCCGTAGCCGACCTCGGTGGTGCCGTCGTCGCGGTGGTAGGTCCATTCGGTCAGTCCCTCGTTGATGATCGTCCCACCGGGACGTCCGATGTCGGCCACTCGAAGGACCTGGCCGGTCATGACGAATGTCTGATCTGACTTGTCGGTGACCTCGAGGTGGATGACCCGCTGCGTCAGGTCGTCATCGGCCAGTTCGGTGGTGATCCCCCAGTTCCGGATGGATGTCACCCGGCCGTTCTGGCTGACCCAGCCGCGGTGGAGATCGCCGGCGTCCGTGCCCAGCCTGATACCTCCGAAGTGGAGCCCGTCGCCGATATTTATGGAGAACCAGCGCCACATCGGCGGCCCGCCCCAATGGCGGGGCCCCCAGGACCGGTCGCGGTTGCCCCGGGTGGTCGTCCAGGTGTGGGCGACCCCGTCGACGGTAAGGGAGCCTGTCCACCGACCGGCTTGCTCGAAGTGGCCCTTGCCGGTCGTCGTGGCTGCCTCTCCCGACTGCTTCGAACCTGACCCGCTGCCACCCTTGCCGTCACTGCCCACGGCCGGAGTAAGTCCCTCAAAGGTCACGTCGAGCTCTATGGCCACCGGACGGCGCTCGTCGGTCGATGGATGACACTTCCTGGCTTGGGCATCCACGTCGGCCACCAGACGCCACCGCTGCATGGCCTCGATCAGTTCGTAGCGGACGCCGCCGACCACCAAGGGCGCCTCGAGCATCTGCGTGCACTCGACCTGGTGGCGGTACTCGGCCAGTTCGCCTCCAGGGAGCCAGATCGACAGGCCGACGTCCATCGTCCCCTCGTTGGGGCGGATCCCGACCCGGGTGAAGAACCCCGAGTCCGTGGCCGGGTCGTAAGCGTTGAAGTAGTACGACTCGCTCCAAGCAGTGTCGGCTTCGACACCGTGGGCCAGATCGTGGTGCGGCTCGAGGATGGGCATGTGCTCACTCTTACCCGAGCCTGGGGCGCACGCAACGGATGTGAGGGTGTTGGCCAACGGATCGACGGCGAGACCACGTGTGATGTTCGAGTCCCATCACCTCCACCAATGTTGTCAAAACCACGACAATCCATTGATTCCTTAGGGCTCGATTCTTTCGACCGTGGGTATTCGACTGATGGCTTTGTCGAAAGAAGCGACTCTGCCTACCCCGGTAGTTTCCGCGCAAGCCACGAGGTAGGCGTCGGCAAAATCAAGCCGTTCGCCTTCATACAGGCCAACCGTTCGCAGCAGTAGCGGAGCGTCAATCACCCGGACCGACTCCATCGCCAGCAAGGATCGAATTGCTTCACTGATGCGAGAACGGTTGATTTCGTAGAACGATTCGAGTACGTACACCGTTTCGGCAACGATGAGATCAGCGAGGTAGAGACTCTCTTCATTCCTCAAAAAGGCGGTGGCTCGCCTCGCCATGTCGGGTGGATCACCAACCAGATGACGAACCAGAACGTTGGTGTCGACAAACGAACTCACTGAAACTTCTTGGCCCTACTCGCACGTGAGATCTCGAGGACTCGGTCCCAGCTGGCGCTCTTCTTTGTTGCCGGCGCGGCGAGTGTTCCCGCCAGTTCAAGAAAATCTGGTGTCCGCTGAAGCGTCGCCAGGTTGCCATCAATGCGAAAAATAACGGAGTCGCCTTCTTCAACACCGAGGGCATCACGTACTGCCTTCGGAATCGTTACCTGCCCTTTGGAGCTCAAGCGAGCGGCCACGTCCATGTTGTTCTCCTTACTTTTTTCTAAATGTAAGGATAGCAGATGTCCGACGGATTCGCCCCTCGCTCTTGGAAGAACACCGACAGTACAAGCAGCTAACTCAGGAGACGCTTCGGGATTGAGCCTCAAGACTGTTGAGAGGAAGGGCTCCTCTGGAACTATCTGATCAGTGTGCCAGGGAGCCGAGAACCTTGTCAGGTTGGCGGTATGCCTTGATTTCAATGAGATTTCCGCTCGGATCTTTGATCATCAATTTTCCTTGCTCTGTGGGCTCGCCCACATACGAAAGAGTTGGCGGCTCAACAATCAGCGGACCTCCGCGAAGACGAGCTGAGATTGATTCCCACGCGTCCCATGAAATGGTCGCACCGAAGTGTCGGGTTCTCGGCATCGGAGCCGTCACGCTGGTGGGATCGTTCTGAAGTGTTACTTGGGCGCCAAAGACAAGTACGTCAACAAAGTCGTCCGTTCTCCTTCCAATCTCGGCACCGATTTGGCTTCGGTAGAAGTCGACTGCCTCACTCAGATCACGGACAGGAATCGAAAGATGAAAAATGGGACGCACGGAAGTCCTTCCTTCGTTGTGTGCTCTCATTTTACGAGCAGCTCACTCAAACTTGGGGCAAGGACGTGGGGTTCGAACGTTGTCCCATCTCTTCCGCTGCTAGCGGAGAATTGCCGGGTTTGATCCTTTTTGGCCGGCGCGGCTCATCAGAAACCCCTGAAACTAAGTAGTTTCTGGCCCCAGGAGGGGTTCGAACATAGTCCCATTACCTCCACCTAGTGCGCTAGGCACCATCCAGTGGATCACTTGTCACGGCAGTTTGGCCTGCTGGATTCTTCTTGCCTGCAGATCTTCGAACTCGCTGTGCCCTCGAAACTCCAGGGCATTGGATACCGGCCCTTCCCGCTTTGTCCGCCGATGAACTGATCACAATTCAGGCCCGATCCGCGGTGACCGATTGGCGGCATCTTTTGTCAGCGAGCCCGCCATATTCTAAAGTCGGCATCAGTATTCATCGCCGTGACCACCCGGGAG
>CAIVIS010000410.1 GCA_903906055.1 uncultured Acidimicrobiaceae bacterium | reverse complement strand
GCCCCGCAAGCCTTCTTCGCCAACACCACCCCTGCGCCGAAGGCACTGGTGCATGGTCGAATCAGCTTATACCTAAGGAGTTCGTGAATCTGCCGCTCTATCTCAACGTTCTCCGCCATGGTATACCGGCGACGTCCCGTAGCCCACGGCGACGACCCCTCGACCAGCGGTATACGAAACAAAAATTCCGAAGGTAGCTTCAATAACCCCGGAGCGCGGTCGAATACTGGTGCAACCGAGCGCAGCATGTCCCGCCAGGCCTTGCGGAACTCGGCTATGAGAACCGGATCGTGGTCGAAGTCAGCATCCGTGCCCTCATCCCCGATCTCGATTGAGTCAAAGTCGATATCCTTCCCGAACTCAGCGGCGTCATTGTCCACCGCGGCGGCCGCATTCTCGAACTCGAGGATATGCGGTGCTACCTCCGGTGGCTCGTCAATGTCACACAGCGGGATCGTACTCGCCACCCCCGTGGTGTCCACTGACAGCACCTGCTGCCGACGCTTCGGTCCCGAGGAGCGATAGGCAGCGGAGCGGTGACGCGACACCACCTCGGGGTCGTCCGCGTTCCCCTCTACCACCAGCACTTCTACCTCGCTCGGGGCCGCGCACTGCAGCTCCTGCATAAACAGCACATCCACCAGCAGCACCTCCGAAACCATCCGTAGGGCCGCATCTGCCGCTTCGGGATCCGAGAAGCGATCGCCGTACGCGCCCAGCTCCTCCCTGCCCGGCCACACTAGGCGTCTGATGCGTGTCAACTCGATCAGCACCATCTGCTTCGCCGACAGCCGAGGGTTCACCGGTGTGTGCACCCCGGCGGTCCATGCTGCAATCTGCCGCTCATCACCCTCCAGCATTGAGCCGTTGAGAGGTGAGCGGCGGAAGCAGCGCAGACCACATGCCGCGATCGCAGTGGGGTCGTTCGAAGATTGCCCTGGAAGCGAACAATTCGCGCACCACCGGCATCCAGAGCGGACCGAATCCGACACCGCAGTCACCTCCGCCGGCGACCACCCATCGAGACCCTGCTCGCATAGCACTTGCAGAGCCACCTCGAATTCGCTATGGTGCCGACGTTGCAGGACGTTCCAGAACACAGAACGCGCCTCCCTTTGCAGGCGGTCACCGCGCCCTTCGCCCGGGTCCACCGCCATTCGAACAGCCTCGAGCAGGTGCGCCACCGACTTGTCAGGATGCCGCTCCCCCAGCGTCATGACCGTGCCCACGAAAGCGTCGTGCACCAGCAGCATCGGGAGGTCACCGACCCCGGTGGCATCGCTGCCCTCCGGGGGGGTGTAGGCCATCGATGCAATCTCGTCGCCCGCCTCTATCGTGATCTCCTCGGACGTCGTGTTGGAGAGCACGATGGGGGTGGGAGTACCGTCCATGCACAAGATCTGCGCGAACGCCGGGGTGCATCCCACACTGGCGTCCCCAGGAAGTACATACGACCAGCACACGTCGCCCGCGTCGGTACCCATCAGCCGCACCGTTGTCGCCGGCACTTCGCACATCCCGAAGGCGGGGATCACGGTAGCGGCCTGCGCCCGTAACGTCATGGACTCCCGGATGGCCGCGACCTGGATCGCCTGGGCCGATTCACCCTCAACACCGTGCCCGTACTCCATCTGAGCGTCATGGTTGCACACCCGCCGTCGGGTGGGACCCACTGGGACCCCCAACCCGAGCTGCGGTGGCATCGTATACGCTACCCTATAGGTCCCG
>CAIVIS010000409.1 GCA_903906055.1 uncultured Acidimicrobiaceae bacterium | reverse complement strand
GGCCTATGTGGTATCGGATCAGATAACGCTCCAGCGCCGATTCCTGCCAGCGCCCACCGACATGCGAGATCGTGACCTTCTGGATGGCGGCTTCACCGGCGGCCTCTTTCTTGGACAGGCGGCGGGTGGACTCGACGAAGGTCACCGACGACTTGGACCGGTCTCTCGGCTTGCACCGGGGGAATCCGACGGGCCGCCCCTTGCGGGTGCCCTGCTTGGGGGGCAGGCGCTCATGGGCCGGGGTGGGGCCGAGCGGGACCAACACGGCCCGGGTCAGGTACTCCTCGGCGCCATCCCCAGTCATGCCGTTGGTTGTCCCTCACGGACAGCAGCAGGGCACGATTTTGCATACATCTCATCTCACCAAGCTGGCGAAGCCATCAACCACTCAGATAGGTCGATGGTGAACCGGTTGGGGCCCTCCGACCGGTCCACCGTCGACAACGCATAGTGGGATGTCGCGTGCGGTGGCACTTCGCTGGACCGAACCGAGATCGCCCCTGCGGTTCGAACGGCGCGCAGTACACTCCGAGAGCCGCGCCCACCCCGCTGTGCACCCGTCCTTCTCAGAGGAGATCCATGCTGCCCATGCCGACTGTGTCGACACCGTCGCCCGTGTCACCCGTGCGACGCAATCGCTTGGCTCCTCTGGCGGCAGTCATCATCTGCTCGGCACTACTGGCTGCCTGCAGCGCGGACTCCGCCCCGGCTCCGGCCCCGGCTCCAGCCCCGGCGAGCACCCATGCAGCAGGCGTGCCCTATCTGACGCGATCGGGAACCGGGAACGCCACACTTCCCACCATTGCGCTGCCGTCGAAGTGGACGATCATCTGGCACTTCAGCTGCACCAAGCCGTCGACCCGCAGGCAGTTCAAGCTCACGGCGACCCGCTCGGGGGCCAAGGCCACCACCGTGACCAAGCAGACCGGCCTCGAAGGCGGCGGCTACCACCCGTTCACCACGTCAGGCACCTACACGTTCGCGGTGGCCACCACCTGCTCCTGGAAGGTCGTGGTCGGCACCGCCGGGATGCAGACCATCCCGACCACCGTGCCCAAGCCCACCAACTGAGGGGGCGGAACCGTCCGCCCCGTAGCTACATCTTGCGGGTGCCGTCCGGCTGAATGATGGCGTTGGTGGGCAGCCCGGCCACAGTGATGTCGGGCACGTCGAACTCGAAGTCGGGATAGTTCCGCTCGGCCGTGGCCCGGTACCGGGTGGTCGAGTGCACCTCGTCCTTGTCGAACTCGGGGATCACCTTGGTGCCGAAGACTTCGATCATCTCGAGGACCTCGTCGTGCTCCAGCGAGTCGCTGGGCAGACCGAACACGACCTGGTCGCATCCGACCGACTCGAACCGTGCCAGCTGCTCGGACACCTCTTCGGGGTTGCCGCACAGCATCCACCCGTCTTCGATCAGCCGGTCCAGGGTGTCGTAGTCACCCACACCGGAAATCGACTCTGGCCAGGTCGGGGCGTAGTCAGGCTTGGGCATGGTGTCGTGGTAGAGGCACACCAATGAGTACAGGTAGCCGCGATAGTGGCGCAGGGCGATCTCCCGGGCCCGGTCGCGGTCGGCCAGGCAGATGACCCCGTTGGTGATCATCACGTTGTCGTTCTTGAACTGACCGATGGGCTGGGTGCAGTTGGCGATGCCCTCCTTGTAGGCATCGATGCGCCCCTTCATGGAGAACACCGGCTCGAAGTTGAAGGCGATGGCGCCGATGCCCATCTCGCCAGCCGTGGTGAAGGTTCCGGGATTGCCGCACGCCACCCAGATCGGCGGGTGTCCCTTGCCGTAGGGCTTGGGGAGGACGTTGTGCGGGGTGGGGACGGTGAAGCTCTCCCCCTCGTACATGTAGTCGCGCTGCTCCCACATACGAGGGATCTGACGCACGACTTCGTTCCATTCGGCCTTGGTGGAGTCCTTGTCCATGATGTTGAACGACTTCATCTCGTGGCTGCCCGCCCCGCGGCCCGTACCCCATTCGAAGCGGTTCTCGGTGACGTGGTCGAGCATGGCGGCCCGCTCGGCATAACGGATCGGGTGCTCCTTGCGGGGGCTCAGGCTGTTGATGCCGGTGCCGAGGTGGATCCGCGAGGTGCGCGCCGCTACGTAGCCCATCATGACTTCGGGGGCCGATAGGTGGGAGTACTCGGTCAGGCCGTGGTGCTCGCCGAACCAGGCGTACTTCCAATTGTAGAGGTCGGCCTTGATGGCGAACTCCATCTCACGCTTGAGCATGAGGTGCTCGGCGTCGGTGTCGCGGGACGCCGGACCGGGGAGATACCCGTTCAGGAAGACTCCGAACTCCATGACAGGGCTCCTCTCAGTGCGCCGCCAGTGCGGCACGGACCAATTGGGCGAACGGTAACAGTGCCCCTGATAAATTGCAACGTGTTCCATATTTGTGCCTAGGACGGTCCCGGTAGACCCGGTCGTCCACTTTCGGCCTACTGTCGCAGTCGGACCAAGACCCAGGGGGAAGCGATGCTCACGATCGACCAATTGATCCGGGACCGGGCCGGCGACAGCCGCGTCGGCCTGGCCTGGGCGGACCGGACGTGGACCCATGCCGAGGTCGTCCAGGCTCAGGCCGAGCGAGCGGCACTCTTGTTGTCGCTGCGGCGTCCCGGTCCGTTCCACGTGGCCCTGTTGATGGACAACGTGCCCGAATATGTGTTCTGGATGGGTGGTGCTGCCCTGGCCGGGGCGGTAGTGGTCGGGGGCAACCCGACCCATCGGGGCGACGAGTTGGCCCGCGACCTGTCTCATACCGAGTGCCAGCTGCTGGTGACCAGTCCCTCGTACCGGCCCCTCGTCGAGGGCTACGACCTCGGACCGGCCCTTCCGTCCGACCGGATCCTGGTGGTCGACGATCCCTCTGGTGACCTCGATCCCGCGGCCAGCACCGCGTATGGCGCGCTGTTGGCCTCGGTGGCCGCAAGCCCGCTCCCCGACCAGGAAGCGGTGGGCGTCACCGAGGAGACTCTCGGCCTGCTGTTGTTCACGTCGGGGACCTCGGGTGCGCCCAAGGCCTGCCTGTGCAGCCAGGGACGGCTGGCCCGCATCGGCTCCATCGTCACCCAGATGTTCGAGATCACCGAAGACGACGTCTGCTACCTGGCCATGCCCCTCTTCCACTCGAATGCGCTGATGGCCGGATGGGCGCCAGCACTGGCTGCTGGGGCTACCGCTGCACTGCGTGAGCGGTTCAGCGCCTCCCAATTCCTGATCGACGTCCGGCGCTACGGGGTGACCTACTTCAACTACGTCGGCAAGCCGCTGTCGTACATCCTGGCCTCACCCGAGCATCCCGACGACGCCGACAACACCCTGCGGCGCTGCTTCGGCAACGAGGCGGCCGAGGCCGATGTGGCCCGGTTCGCCGAGCGGTTCGCCTGTACCGTCCAAGATGCCTACGGCTCGACCGAAGGCGGGGCCGCCGTGCAGCGCACGCCCGATACCCCCCGAGGGGCCCTGGGCCGGGCCATGCCGGGCACCAAGATCATCAACGCCGAAACCGGCGAGGAGTGCCCACGGGCCATATTCGACGAGCACGGGCGCCTCCTCAATGCCGAGGAGGCCATCGGAGAGATGGTCAGCGAAACGGGAGGGGCCGGGTTCGAGGGCTACTGGCGCAACGCCGACGCCGAGGCGGCCCGGGTCAAGAACGGCTGGTACTGGACCGGCGACCTGGCCTACCGGGACGCCGACGACTTCTTCTACTTCGGCGGCCGGGACTACGACTGGCTGCGGGTCGATGGGGAGAACTTCGCTTCGGCTCCGGTGGAGGAGATCCTCCAGCGTCACCCTGATGTGATCCTGGCCTCGGTCTACGCCGTGCCCGACACGGTGGTGGGCGACCAGGTCATGGCCACGTTGCTGCTGCATGCAGGCCGCACCTTCGACCCGGACGGGTTCGCCGAGTTTTTGGCCGGCGAGTCCGACATGGGGACCAAGTGGGCGCCTCGCTATATCGCCGTCACCGACGAGCTGCCAGTGACGGCCACCACCAAGGTGATGAAGCGGGTGCTGCGCAACGAAGGATGGCACTGCACCCAGCCCGTGTGGTGGCGCACCGGCAAGGACGGCCCCTATCGCCGACTCGAGGAGTCCGACATCATCGAGTTGGACCGGGTGATCGCTGAGCGCTGAGCCGCGGGCGTGGCCAGACGGGTGCTGCGTGTCCAGAGCTGCCGGTCAGCCCGAAGCGACTTCGAGCTCTGGCTGAATGTCGCTCTTGGCGATCGAGAGGTATGCCACCAGGATCACGACGGCGGCCGTCAAGGCAGCCGCTATGGCCCCTTCGCCGAGTCCGAGTCCGCTGTGATGGGTGGGCTTGCAGAGGTAGTCAGCGAACGACGCGCCTAGCGGACGAGTCAGCACGTAGGCCCACCAGAATGCGGCCACCTCACCGAGTCGGAACTTCGACCAGGCCACCCACGGCATGAGGATCAAGACCCCGAACAAGATGCCCGAGGCCAGATAACCCAACCCGAGGGCCATGGCGGTGAAGTCCCCCACTGCTGTACCGAGTGCGAAGGTGGCGAACACGGTGGCCCAGTAGAAGAGTTCGCGCGTTTGGGTAGTGATGCTGTGGATCGACAGAGTGTGCTCACGGCGGTGCCACACAACGAGGATGCCGGCCAGGACGACACCCCAGAAGAGCGACGTGCCGGCATAGGGGATGCCGATGATCTTGTGCATCACATCGGCCACGCCGCACCCGAAGATAGCGATGGCGAAGGCGAAGAACCAGTAGGCAGCGGCCACGTAGCGGCGGGTCCGCAGCTGCCAGATCAACCCGATGGCGAACAGGCCGAGCTCCACTGCGGCTCCCACCACATGACTCCCGAGCGACAGGTAGTCCGAGACCGCCTCTCCCCCGCCGGTAGTGAGGATCTTGACCACCCAGAACAGGACGGTCACCTCGGGCACCTTGGCGGCCAGGGGCGCGGGAAAGACGTGTCGGAGACGGTCGGTCACGGGGAAGTGTTGGGGAGTGGGTTGGTGGGCAGTGGGGTGCTCAGCGCCAGTGGAGATGGCGTGCAGCCCTCGCCGTCACCGGTCGACGCCCAGGATCAGCCCGCTGGTGGGCACACCGGTGCCCGAGGTGACCAGGACATGCTCGACGTCGGGGACCTGGTTGACCGAATCGCCCCGGACCTGGCGGACGCCCTCGGCGATGCCGTTCATGCCGTGGAGATAGGCCTCGCCCAACTGCCCACCGTGGGTGTTGACCGGGAGTCCACCACCGAGCTCGATGTTGCCGTCGCGGATGAAGTCCTTGGCCTCGCCCCGGCCGCAGAACCCGAGCTCCTCGAGTTGGTACAGCACATAGGGGGTGAAGTGGTCGTAGATGACGGCTGTCTGGATGTCAGCCGGCGACAGACCCGACGTGGCCCACAGCTGGCGGGCCACAGCATCCATCTCGCCCAGCACGGTGAGGTCGTCGTAGTAGTACGACGTCATCATCTCCTGGCCAGGGCCGGCCCCTTGGGCAGCGGCCCGGATGACGGCCGGGGTACTGGGCAGGTCGCGGGCACGTTCCAGCGACGTGACGACCAGGGCCTGGCCGCCGTCGGTCTCCTGGCAGCAGTCGAGCAGGTGCAGCGGCTCGACGATCCACCGGGATGCCTGGTGCTCCTCCAACGTGATCGGCTTCTCGTAAAACCACGCCTTGGGGTTGGTGGCGGCGTGCTTCCGGTCAGCCACCGCCACCCGACCGAGGTCCTCCGAGGTAGCCCCGGTCACGTGGAGGTAGCGCTGGGCGGCCATGGCCACCCACTGGGCCGGGGTCAGCAGACCCTGGGGCGCGTACCAGGCGAAGTGGGCCGTTTCGGCGTTGGGTGCCGGGAGCCGGCCTTGAACGCCAGCGCCGAACCGGTTGCCCGAGCGCTCGTTGAACGCTCGGTAGCAGACGACCACATCGGCCACCCCGGACTCGATGGCCATGGCGGCCTGCTGGATGGTGCCGCAACCGGCACCGCCCCCGTAGTGGATGCGACTGAAAAAGGACAGCTCGCCCATGCCGAGGCTGCGGGCGATCTCGATCTCGGGATTGGTGTCCGAGCTGAAGGTGACCAGGCCGTCCACCTCGGACGGCTCGATACCGGCGTCACGTAGGGCCAGGTCGACAGCTTCGACGGCCAGGCGCAGCTCACTACGTCCCGAGTCCTTGGAGAACTCGGTGGCGCCGATGCCGGCGATGGCTGTCTTCCCGGTGAAGGAGTGCGCAGATCCGCTCATCAGGCACCTCCGACCGGCAGGAGCAGCCGCACTGTCCCGGTGACGTGGTCTCCCAGTCGATTGGCACCTCGCAGCGTCACCATCACCGCTCCCCGTCCCTCTGCGTCGACCGCTTCGTCCTTGGACGTCACCGATCCGGTCAGCGTCATGGTGTCGTCGGGGTAGTTGGGCGCGCCGAGGCGGATGTTCACATCGGTGAGCACGGCCCCGGGGCCGGCCCAGTCGGTCACGTACCGGCCGACCAGTCCGTTGGTGGAGAGGATGTTCATGAAGATGTCCTGGGAGCCACGCTCGACGGCCAACTGGCTGTCGTGGTGCACGTCCTGGTAGTCACGCGACGCCATGGCCGTGGACACGATGAGTGTCCGGGTCAGCGGAATCACCAGTTCGGGCAGCGCGTCCCCGACGGCGACCTCGGCCAGCGTGCGGGTGGTGGGACGGAAGTCGTGTTCGATGATGGCCTTGCTCATGCCGGCACCGCCCCCGAGGTGGCCAGCTCAGCCGTGGCCAACTCCGCGCCAGCCAGTCCGGTTGCCACCTGGCGACCCAACCGGGCCAGTTGGGCGCTAGGTGACCCCAGCATCAGCTCGATCTGCTTGCCCCACAAGAAGTAGCGGTGGATCGGATAGGAGATGTCCGCCCCCATCCCCCCATGCAGGTGCTGAGTGGCCAAGACCACTCGCTGGCCGGACTCGGCCGCGAACCATGCGGCCACGTTGACGGCCCGGTCGGCATCGAGGCCGTTGTCCAGACGCCAGGCGGCCTGCCAGGTGGTGACCCGGATGGCCTCGGTGTCGATGGCAGCATCAGCCGCTCGCATCTTGGTGGCCTGGAAGGTGGCCAGCGGCAGTCCGAACTGCTCGCGGGTATTGAGGTACTCAGCAGTCTGGGCCACGGCCGCCTCGGTGATCCCTACCTGCAGGGCGCACAGCCCGGTCCATGCCCGATTGAGCATCCACGACAGGACCTCGCCACCGCGGGAGGCATCCCCGCCAGCCAGCAGTTGATCGGAGGCGACGGCCACTCCATCGAGATGGAGATGGGGGTGGATCTCGCGGTTGGTGGTGACGGCGTGTTCGATGGTCACTCCGGCCGACGTCGGGTCGATGACGGCCACGACCGTGCCCTCGGTGGTCGCCACCGGGATGAGCACCCGGTCGGCTACGTGGGCGTAGGGGACGGCGAACGCCGTGCCCGAGATCACCAGTCCACCGTCGACACCAGCGCCAGCACACACCGACGGGCGACCAGGTCCGCCTACGGCAATGTCATCGGCCACGTCAGCCAGGGCCGCGGTCAGGATCATGTCGCCAGCGGCAACCGCTTCCAACAGCTCGTCGCGCAGCGCGTCGGAGCCGAACTCGGCCACCGGCAACGCCCCGAGCACCAACGTGGCCCACAGCGGCACCGGTGCGACGACCTTGCCTTGGGCCTCGAGCACCAGGCAGAGCTCCACCATGGCGAAGCCGCCGCCACCGTGCGCAGTCGGGATGGCGATGCCCAGCAGGTCGGCCTTGGCCAACTCGGCCCACAGGGCCCGGTCCACCCGGTCGTCGGAACCCTCGATCTCCTGGACCCGGTCGGGATCGACCAAGCCAGACAGGATGCCGTCAGCTGCCTCGCGCACGGCGGTCTGCTCGTCGTTGAAGGTGAAGTCCATCAGTTCGTCCTCGTCTCGTCTGCTGCTGCTGCTGTGGCGTCTGTAGCGGGGTGGAACACCGGAAGGGAGAGTTCGTCGTCGAAGTCCTCGAAGTCGACCTCGACGGCCATGCCGATGGCTGCGGTCTCGGGGGTGATGCCCGACACGTTGGCGATCAGGCGGGTGCCCTCTTCCAACTCGACCAGAGCCACCACCAGCGGGTAGTCGAAGGCGGGGACCTGCGGGTAGTGGTTGACCACGAAGCTGTAGATCGTGCCCTTACCGGATGACTCGAGGGTGTCCCACTCGAAGGAACGGCATGCCGCGCATGACGGCCGGGGCGGGTGGCGCAGCACACCGCACTGCGCACATCGCTGAATGAGCAGCTTGTGCTGCTTGGCCCCCTCGAAGAAGAAGGAGTTGTCCTGGGTCAGCGCTGGACGGGGACGAAGCGGCCGAGGCGCCTCCATCTCCTCATCCACCTCGGCGGCGGCGGCCGCCTTGGCTCCAGCGCCTGTGCCCGGCTTGAACTTGAGGATGCGGAACAGCATGGTGGCCACCAGATCGCCGTTCTGATCCCGGTACTCGAGCCGGTTGGTGATGAAGTGGCCGAGCCCGAGGCCGGTCTGCTTCTCTCCCGAGATGGCATCGATCACCGAGGAGACCTCGAGGTGGTCACCGGGGACGAGCGGACGCTCGTAGTGCTGGTCGCAGTTGGTGGCCACCACCGAGGTGAACCCGGCTTGGTCGAGCAGACCCATGACCTGATCGGTGGGCGAGTCAGCGGAGGCCTGACCAGCGTCGCGGGCAGCGTCGGATTGGAGGCTGGCTCGCAATCCCCGCATGATCCAGGCCTGGAGCATGGTGGGCGGGGCGATGACGCCGGGGAACCCAGCGTCGCGGGCAGCCTTGTCGTCGACGTAGACCGGGTTGTGGTCGCCCATGGCCTCCACCCAGTGGGTGATCATCGGCTCGTTGATCGGGTGCCGACCTCGGCTGGCTGGTCCCGAGGATTGGCCGACAAAGGCCTGCAGGGTCGTCTCCAAGGTGTCGGTCATCGGACACCACGCTTCATGCCGAGTCCGGCCATGGCCAGGATCTCGCGCTGGATTTCGTTGACCCCTCCGCCGAACGTGTTGATCTGGGCCTGGCGGCCGGCCCGCTCGAGGTCGCCCTGGAGGATCGCCCCTGGCGAGCCCGGGCTGAGGTAGCCACCCGAGCCCACGATGCCAAGAAGCTTGTGGTAGATCTCGACTGTCGACTCAGTACCGAACACCTTGACCGACGACGAGTCGGCGGCTCCCAACGTGTCGTTGGCCACCGCCGCCGTCATCCGCCACGTCAGCAGCTTCTGGGCCTCCAACAACGCATAGGTCAGAGCCAGGTCGCTCTGGATCCATCCGACCTCGGTGAGCCCCTGCTCGACCACCCAGGCTGCCGTCTCGTCCCACAGGCGGAAGGCCAGGGCGCTGACCGCAGCCAGGCCGACCCGCTCGTGGTTGAGCTGGCCGGTGATGAGCCGCCACCCACCGTGGAGCTCGCCGACCAGTGCGTCCTTCGGTACCCGCACATCGGCGTAGTACGAAGCCGTGGTAGCCACTCCGCCCACGGTCACGATGGGCGTGCACGAAAACCCGGGCGTGGTGGTGGGCACCATGATGATGGAGATGCCCTTGTGCTTGGGTGCATCGGGGTCGGTCCGACACGCCAGCCAGATGTAGTCGGCCTGGTCGGCGCCGCTCGTGTAGATCTTGTTGCCGTTGATCACCCACTCATCGCCGTCCAAGACAGCACGGGTGCGCAGCGAAGCGAGGTCGGTGCCGGCCTCGGGCTCGGTGTAGCCGATGGCGCAGTTGATCTCGCCGGCCAGGATGCCGGAGAGGAAGAACTTCCGCTGCTGCTCGGTGCCGTGGTTGATCAGCATCGGGCCCACCGTGGACAGGGTCACGAAGGGGAACGGCGCCCGGGCCCGCTGTACTTCGGTGAAGAAGATGAACTGGTCGGTGGCCGGTCGTCCCTGGCCGCCGTACTCCACCGGCCAGCCGATCCCCAGCCAGCCGTCGGAGCCCATCTGGCGAACGATCCGACGGAAGGCCTCGCCGCCCTCGGACTCGGTGTCGATCTCGCGGCGCACCTCGGGGGTCAGCAGCTGGGCGAAGTAGGCCCGGAGCTCTGCTCGCAGCGCCGTCTGTTCGGGAGTCTCTTCGAGGTGCATGCGGTGGGTTCCCTCCACTGTGCGGCGTCCGGATACGCAACCCTGCGGATCGTATTCGGGCGTCGGTCGACGTCGGTTCGGCTCCGCCGTTCTTCGGGCTCCTGTGGGGCCGGACTGCGTGGGGCCGGTCGCGGTCAACTCACTACCACGTGCATCCCCTGCATCCGGCTCGTTCGGGCCGTCGTTCGACGTGCCACCGGACTCCATGCGGATGGAGGCCCGGGTGCAGCTGTCCTATGATAACTGATACACGTTCTAGTAACGTCACTGGTGGCCAGGCACACCACCTGGATCCACCCGCCCGGCCGCCGGCTGTGCGCACGGACGTTCACCCAGGGGGAAACAACATGGAACTGGCCGACATCGACCTGTGCGACCCGGAGAACTTCGTCGCCGGCGTGCCTCACGAGTGGTTCGCCCTGCTCCGCAAGGAAGCCCCCGTCTACTGGCATCCAGATCCCGATGGGCAGTCCGACGGGTTCTGGGCGGTCACCCGCTTCGATGACTGCGTCGGGGTCAACCGGGACTACGAGCACTTCTCTTCGGCGGCCAAGACGTCCCTCTTCGCCGACTTCGACGACGAGCTCATCGAGCAGCAGCGCATGATGATGGTCAACATGGACCCGCCCATGCACACCCGCTACCGGCGGCTGGTGTCCAAGGGATTCACCCCTCGGATGATCCGCGACCTCGAGGCCAAGGTAGTGGTGGCCACCGACGCCATCTTGGACAGCGTCTGCGAGCAGGGCACGGCCGACTTCGTCGAGCAGATCTCCGCCGAGCTGCCGCTCCAGGTCATCGCCGACCTGATGGGCGTCCCCCAAGAGGACCGTCACCTGGTCTTCGACTGGTCCAACCGGATGATCGGGGCCGACGATCCCGAGTTCCAGATATCCGCCGAGGCTGCGGGCCAGGCGGCCATGGAGCTCTACGCCTATGCCGACCAGCTGTGCGAGGTCAAGCGCCTCGATCCCCACACCGACCTGTTCAGCGTGCTGACCCAGGCTGAAATCGAAGGCGACAGCCTCAGCCAGCTCGAACTCGACATGTTCTTCCTCTTGTTGTCGGTGGCCGGCAACGAAACGACCCGCAACCTCATCTCGGGGGCGATGGTCGCATTCTTCGACAACCCCGACCAGTGGGAGCGCCTCCGGGCCGACCGGTCGCTGCTCCCCTCGGCCATCGAGGAGATGCTGCGCTACGTGTCGCCGGTGATGCACTTCCGCCGCCAGGTCACCTCGGAGGTGACGATCGGAGGCCAGGTGATGGCCGCAGGCGACAAGGTGGTCTTCTGGCACACATCGGCCAACCGCGACGAGTCGGTCTTCGCCGATCCCGACCGGTTCGACATAGGCCGGGTCACCAACAACCACATGGCCTTCGGGGGCGGTGGACCCCACTTCTGCCTGGGCGCCAACCTGGCCCGCATGGAGATCCGGGTGATGTTCGACCGGCTCCTCGACCGGATGCCCGACATCCACCTCGACGGCGAGGTGCAGCGCCTCCGCTCCAACTTCATCAACGGGATCAAGCACATCCCGGTCGCCTTCACCCCGTCGGCACCCTTGGGCTGACCGCACACTTGCTGGTCAGTACTTCTTCGTTCTGTATCTCAAGTGGGGCCGCTCGTCCGGTCCGACTTCCGTCTTCCGACTTCTGAAAGCCGAGGCCCATGCGCTTCCACCAGGCCATCCAGTTCCTCCCCCTCGAGGACGTGCGGGCCCTGACGCTCGCCGCCGACCAGATGGGGTACGACGGCGTCTACCTGTCCGACCACCTGTTCAACCCTCGTGCACTCGAGTCCAAGTACACGTACTCCACCGCTCCCGACGGGGCGCCGTTCTGGGAGAAGGAGACCGAGTGGCCTGATCCCATGTGCCTGATCTCCTCACTAGCTGCCGTCACCACGAAGGTGACATTCACCACCGGCATCTACATCGCGCCGGTCCGTGACCTGATCACCGTGGCCAAGTCAGTGGGGACGGCGGCCGTGCTGTCCGACAACCGGGTGCGCCTCGGCGTGGGCGTGGGCTGGTGCAAAGAGGAGTTCATCCAAACCGGACAGGACTTCCACAACCGGGGCAAGCGCCTCGACGACATGATCCCGGCCCTGCGGGCACTGTGGCAGGGCGGCTGGGTCGAATACCACGGCAGCCACTACGACGTCCCCGAGTGCCAGATGAACCCGGCACCGACCGCACCGATCCCGATCCTTGGCGGTGGCGACTCGGCCCCTGCCCTGCGGCGGGCCTCCACGTTGTGCGACGGCTGGATCAACACCGGAGCCGCCTTCCCCGACGAGGCGTTCGCCCAGGTGGCCACGGTGACCGAGGCTCTCAAGCAGGCCGGGCGGCAGAACGAGGAGTTCGCCATCTACCTGGCCGTCAAGGCCTTCCCCGACCTCGACCTCTACCGCAAGCTCGAAGACGCCGGGGTCACCGACCTGCTGTGCGCCCCGTGGATGCTGGCTGAAACCGCCGAGGACGACACGCCGGAGACCTTCCGGGCCAAGCGCCTCGAGCAGTGCGCACGCTTCGCCGAAGACTTCATCGCACCCATGCGGTAGGTCCGTCTCTCTGGTCGAGTGCTTTCTTGTACAGTTGTCAAACAATCAGTATTGCTAAGGTCGCTACACCACATCCCCCGGGGAGGAACCCATGAAGGATCTCAAGGTCGGACTGCAGCTGGGCTACTGGGGCTCGGGCCCCCCGCCCAACGCCGTGGAGCTGGTAGCCGAGGCCGAGCGCCTGGGATACGACTCGATCTGGACGGCCGAGGCCTATGGATCCGACGCCCTCACCCCGCTGGCCTGGTGGGGCTCGCAGACCGAGCGGGTACGCCTGGGCACCGCCCTGTGCCAGCTGTCGGCCCGCACGCCGACGGCCATGGGCATGGCCGCACTGACCATGGACCACCTGTCGCAGGGGCGCTTCGTCCTCGGACTCGGCGTGTCCGGTCCCCAGGTCGTCGAAGGCTGGTATGGCCAGAACTTCGAGAAGCCGCTGGCCCGCACCCGTGAATACATCGACATCGTCCGCCAGGTGATCGCCCGCGACGACGTCGTCAGCAGTGCGGGACCGTACTATCCCCTCCCCTACCCAGGCGGCACCGGGCTGGGCAAGGCCCTGAAGCCCATCACCCACCCGCTCCGCAAGGAGATCCCGATCATCATGGGCGCCGAGGGGCCGAAGAACATCGCCCTGGCCGCCGAGATCGCGGATGGCTGGTTCCCCATCTTCTTCTCTCCCGGAGCGGTCGATGCCTACCAGCCCTACCTCGACGAGGGCTTTGCCCGCGAGGGCGCACGCCACACCGCCGAAGACTTCGAAGTCATCGCCTTCGCGGCCACGATCATGCACGACGACATCGAGACCGCGGCCGACTTCATGCGGCCGATGCTGGCCCTCTACATCGGGGGCATGGGCGCCAAGTCCATGAACTTCCACTTCGACGTCTTCTCCCGCATGGGCTACGAGGCCGAGGCCACCAAGATCCAGGAGCTGTTTCTGGCTGGCCGCAAGGACGAGGCGGCAGCCGCCGTCCCGACCAAGCTCATCGAGGACACCGCGCTGATCGGGCCCAAGGAGAAGATCCGGGACGACATCGAGCGTTGGCGTGAGTCGATGGCCACATCGCTGCTGGTCTCCGGCGACGTGAACACCCTGCGGGCCATCGCCGAACTGGCGCTGTAGAGCAGCGCTACCCCTAGAGAACTGCCACCTGGCGGCGACTGAGCGACCGGTAGAGCGCCAACGTGCTGGGGTGGACCGATTCGATCGGTTCGATCTCGTCGGCCACCACACGGACCAGCTCTGCCATCACTGACTCGACCCCGCTCGGATTGCCGGCCGCGTCTGCTGACCGCAGCAGCATCCGGTACAGCCGCTCGTCGTACGGGCTGACCATCAGGCCACGACGTGCCGCCCACTCCGCTCCTCGTGGATCCCCAGCCCTCAGATAGGCCCCGGACAGCCGGCCGCTCAAGTCGACCACCGCCGACTCGATGGCCGGCGACGTTCCGTCCAGGATCGCCCAATCAGCCGACCGCAGCCCGTCGAAGGGACGGCCACGGACCAACTCCAGCGCGGCCCTCCACTGCTCGATCTC
>CAIVIS010000408.1 GCA_903906055.1 uncultured Acidimicrobiaceae bacterium | reverse complement strand
CTGCTGTTCGACCTGGTGACCGACCCCTATGAGCAGCACGACGTCGCCGCCGAGCACCCCGACATAGTGGCCGCCGCACTGGCCATCTTGTCCGAGTGGAGGAGCGAGGCGCTCGGCAAGACGGCAGACGGCATCGACCCGCTGTGGACAGTGGTCAACGGCGGTGGACCGTGGCACACCCGGGTAGACGTGCCGTGGTATCTCCAGCGCCTGCGGGACACCGGGCGGGGCCAGTGGGCAGAGCACTTCGAGGGGGTGGGCCGGCCCGGACTGGGTGCGGCCGGTCTCGGCCCGGGGCTGCCTGACGGTTGATCCGGTCAGGCGGTTGACCTGCGCGTCTCTGGGGTCCGATCCCTCCCTCCACTAGCCTTGCCACCCATGGACTTCGACCTCTCACCTGAACTCGCCGCATTGCAAGAATCGGTCCGTCGCCTGGCCCAGGACAAGATCAAGCCCCGGGCTCGCGAGATCGACACCAGCGGCGAGTACCCCCAGGACATCTTCGACGCCTTCCGTGACGCTGACCTCCTCGGGCTGTGCCTGCCCACCGAACTGGGCGGCTCCGGAGCCGGCATCCTCGGCCTCACCATCGCCATCGAAGAGGTGGCCAAGTACTCCAATACGGCCGCACTGATGCTGCTGCTCACTCGCCTGCCCTCGGGTCCGATCCTGATCGCCGGCAACGACGAGCAGAAGCAGCGCTACTTGCCGGGCATCGCCACCGGCGACCTGCGCTCCGGCTTCGGGCTGTCCGAGGTCCAGGCCGGGAGCGACGTGGCCGGGATGCGCACCAGGGCCGTCCCCGACGAGCGACCCGGCCACGATGGCGACTGGGTCCTGTCTGGTACCAAGTGCTGGATGTCGGGTGTGGTCCAGGCCGACTGGTACACCGTGTTCGCCAAGACCGGCGACCCGGCATCGAGGGCGCACGACTCCATCACTGCTTTCATCGTCGAGCGGGCATGGGACGGCGTTTCGGTCGGGGGCACCGATCGCAAGATGGGCGTGCGCGGCGTCGACACTGGCGAGCTGATCCTCGACAACGTGCACGTGCCCAAGGAGAACGTGATCGGCGAAGTGGGCGGCTTCCGCCTGGCCATGCTGGGCCTCAACGCCATGCGCCCCATCGTGGCCGCCCGCGGGATCGGCCTGGCCGAAGGTGCCCTCATGTACGCCACCGAGTACGTCAAGAGCCGTGAGGCATTCGGCCACACCATCGCCGACTTCCAGGGCATCCAGTGGGAGATCGCCAAGGTGGCCGTGGACATCGAAGCGGCTCGCCTGCTCACCTATCGCTCGGCGTGGATGGCCGACCAGGGTAAGTTCACCAAGGAGTACGTGCCCTATCTGTCGATGGCCAAGTACCACGCCACCGAGCTTGCCGTGCGGGCTTCGGGCCTGGCCGTGCAACTGCTCGGGGCGGCTGGCTACATGGAGGACCATCCGACCGAGCTCTGGTATCGCGACGCTCGCCAGCTGACCATCGTCGAGGGCACCTCTCAGGTGCAGCTCGGACTCATCGGACGGGGCGTGCTCAACCACGACCTGTGGTGGGACTGAGTCGTGGCTGCCGCTGAGCTGTCGGCATCACGGCCGACCCCAGGATCCTCGGACGTCTTGTCCTCCTTCGGCGACATGGGGGGCTGGCCCGGGGTGCTGAGCCGCCTGCTCGATGGGGAGTCGCTGGCTGCCGATCAAGCCGAAGAGGTCCTCGGCCAGGTGCTGGCCGGTGAGGCCACTCCGGCACAGATCGCTGGCCTGGCAGTAGCCCTGCGGGCCAAGGGCGAGTCGGTCTCCGAAATGACCGGCTTCGTGAGGGCCATGGTTGCCCACGCCGTGCCGCTCGACCTGCCCGCCGACATCGACGTTGTCGACACCTGTGGGACCGGCGGCGACCGCCTCCAGAGCATCAACATCTCCACCATCTCCTCGCTAGTGGTGGCCGCCAGCGGCGCCAAGGTGTGCAAGCACGGGGGGCGGGCCTCGTCGTCCGCCGTCGGTGCAGCCGATGTACTGGAGGCACTCGGTGCGGTGGCCGATCTGCACCCGGCCGGCGTGGTCCGCTCCATCCAAGAGGTCGGCCTCGGATTCTGCTTCGCCCCCCGGTTCCACCCGGCCATGCGGTTTGCTGCCCCGGTCCGACGGGAGCTCGGGATCCCCACCATCTTCAACTACCTCGGGCCGCTGGCCAATCCGGGCCGGGCCCAGTACCAGGTGGTCGGGGTGAGCGATCCATCCATGGCCGCCAAGATGCTCGGGGTGTTGGCCGCCAACGGTGCCCACCGGGCCATGGTCGTCCACGGCGACGACGGCCTCGATGAGCTGTCGACCACCGGGCCGTCCACCGTCCACGAGCTGATCCGCATTTCCGGCGGGTCCGACTCGGCCGATGACGGCGAGGTGTCGGTGACGACCTATCGGATCGACCCGGCCGACTTCGGACTGGCCCGGGCCACGTTGGCTGACCTGCGCGGCGGCGATGCCGCCTTCAACGCCGAGGCCATCCGCCGAGTAGTGGCCGGTGACGTATCTCCCCACCGGGACATCGCCGTGCTGAATGCCGCCGCCGCCCTGATGGTGATCGGCCGGTGCGACAGCCTCGAGTCGGGCATCAGCCTGGCCGGCTCGCTCATCGACGACGGCCGGGCCGCCGACGTGCTGGAGCGCTTCGTAGCGGTCACCAGCGAGGAAGCTGCCACCGAGGCTGGCTGATCGCGCTGGGCCGAGCCGCTTGACTAGGCAGGGCTGGTTGTGGTGTCGATCGTAGAATCGGCCGTTGGCGTCAGGATCGACCAGCCCGCCCGCAGTTCGTCGACCTGCACGACGGCGTAGTCGAAGAAGTCGATGCCGTCGTAGGGGTCCAACGTGCACGCCCGGCCTCGGCGTAGGGCATCAGCGATTCGTTCCGGGGCGCCGGAAACCTCGAGCTCATGGCCGACGTGGGGGCCGCTGACCAGGCTGGTCAGGAGAGCGCTCTGGTAGAAGAGCAGGGTCCCGAGGAATCCGAGGCCGGCCCCGGGGAAGTCGGTGGACATCATCCGGAAGGCGGCCACCTCTACCTCGCCGATACCGTCGGTGTCGTAGCCGTAGAGCACGTGGAGCCAGTCGTGCTGGGCCAACGCCAGATTGGCTCCCCCCAGGACGCCAGGAAAGGCGAATTTGCGTACCTTGTAGAACTCCCACAGGCTACGGCCCAGGCTGCCCGGCGCACAGTCCTGGAGAGCCTCGTGGCGGGCCTCCTCCGCGGGGTCGGGCTCCATGGTCAGCACATAGGCGGCGGGGCCGTACTGCTCGAAAAGCCGGTCGAATCCGGGCAGCTCAGCATCGGCGTGGCCGATGTAGTCGTTGCGGTAGAAGTCGGCTTGGGCCTCGATCTTGGCCCCTCGGGCTAGGTCCCTGGCCACCACCAATTCATCAGACTCCACTCCGAGGCCGGCAGCCCAGCAGTCGACGGAGGCGGACATCGACGCCGGGATGGGATTGCACAACAGCTCGACCATCACCATCAGGTCGACGATCTCGGCCCGGGCGGCCTGGCTGAGGCTGGCCCCGAGCACGTCATCGATGGTGGCCGGTGTCAAGGTGGTGCAGTCGCACGGATAGCCCATGAGCCGATCGAAGAGTGCCTCAAGGATGCGAGGCTGGATGGGATCGGCCCACTCCTCACCTCGGCAGGCACCCACGACGGCAGCGGCTATGAGAGGGACATCGTCGACAGTGGTGTGCTTGCAGAACATCCGAATCCTCGATCCAAACCGGATGCCGAAAGTGTCCGGTCGATCTCGGCAACTTACCGCGTGCGCCCCAGCGGGCCGTCCTGGGCCCGCAGGAATGTGAGCGCAGCCGAAACTCTGCGGTCGAGTCCGTTCTGCTCGGGAAGGGCGAGCTTGCGGAAGATGGCGGTCACGTGCTTCTCAATGGCCTTGACCGATAGGTGGAGCTCGTCGGCGATGCCGCGGTTGGACCGGCCCAGGGCGATCTGCTCCAAGACATCGGTTTCGCGGGGTGTGAGATCGTCGATGGCCGGTGCGTCCCGTCGGCTGATCAGCGCATCCACGATGCTCGGATCCAGGACGCTCTGCCCGGTTCGGACCTCGCGTAGGGCCCCCAAGACGGCATCCATACTGGGGAGTCGTTCGTCGAGGAGGTAGGCCATCTTGGCCGCCCCACCCCGCAACAGCTCCAAGGCGAAACCGTTGGCCCTGTCGGAGATGACCACGATCCCCATCTCCGGATGGGCCTCACGGAGGCTCCGGGCCGCCATGACCGTGGCCATGCTGGCCACGACCGGTGTGCGGATGCTGATCAGCAGTGCATCGGGCTTGAGCTCGCGCACCGCCTCGACGAGTTCCTCATCACTGCGGACGCGGCCGATCACCGACACATCGTCCACGCCAGCAAGCAGGCTGGCCAGCCCGTCACCGATGAGGAAGCTGTCGGTGGCCAGCACTACGGTCATCGGTTGGATGGGGGTGGACGCGTGGCGAGCGCGGCTGGGCGACGGTGCTGAGTGGACTGGCCCCCGAAGTGCTGGGTCGACCGGTACACCTGCGTGCATGGGGGTGGATGCGCTCGAGCGAGGGCTGGCCACACCAGCAGTCCGCGACGCCGTCCCGAGCGGGGTCATCCTCGGCCTGCTTCGGCTTGGAGCCTGCTCGCCGCAACCGGTGCCCAAGAGTCGGACACCTGTTGCGAACTGGCCTTGCACGCCGCTCCGAGCGCGGCATGGAAGGCCCTGGAAATCTGGGGTTGTCTCCCATCACATGGGCGATCAAGGGGGTACGGAAACAAGCCCTTCGATTGGCGCACTGCGACCTCCAACTGGTCAGTCTCTTCGTTGGTGTCGGCTAGCTTCTCAACCGCTGGAATGAATTGTACGGGCTGGTTCGACGGAGTTCAAGTCGCCCCGGCGGATTCTTCGTCCCCACTGGGGCGATTCGCCCCCTGTCGCAACGGCCAGCGACGAGTCAGTGATCAGGCAGCGACGAGTCAGTGATCAGGCAGGGTGCCGGTCTCGACCACGTACTCCGCCACTAGGCGGAGCTTCTCATTGCGAAGCTGTGAGGTAGTGCGCAGCAGGGCGAAGGCGGTATCGGCGTCGATGTGCTGGTTGGCCATGAGGACGCCCTTGGCCTGGCCGATCAGGTCCCTGGTGGCTAGTGCCTCACGCAGGTTGGCTGCCGTGGCGAGGTCACGCTCGTGGATCTGTGCGCCAACGAGCGCCAACGCGGCGTGGGCTGCGAACACTGCACCGAAGGCCCGGGCCGACTCGTCGAAACCGCCACGCTGGCCGCTGTAGAGATCGAGGGCGCCGAGGGTCTCTTCGACGGCGAACAGTCGAAATGCCAACATGCTTTCGATGCCGGATTCGATGGCTCCGGGCACGAACTTCGGCCACTCCAGGATCTGATCGTGGAGGTCCGCCGACTCGAACACCGGTCGCTGCCAGATGGCATCGATGCACGGTCCCTCGCCGACTTCGAACTCGAGATGCTCGATGCGCCGTACGAGATCGTTCGACCACGCGCCGACGGCAATCGTCCCCTTGTCGATGAGGAGAATTCCGGCACCCTCGCAGCCGTCGATCTCCTCGACGGCCATGTCCACGATCCTTTGCAGGGTGGCCTGGACCGTCGGCTCCGAGGCCAGCGATCTGGCCAGGTCGGCGATCGTCAAGGATCTGCTCTCAGGGTTCTGCCCAAGTTGCCCGAGCCCGCTCTCGTCAGCCATCGTTATCGTCCGCCTTTCGGAGTTGATCGCCAGTGCACGGTGCGTCAGCGTCATCTCACACAAGGCGAATGCTACCCCTCTGCGTCGGCGACGGCTTCCGTGTTGGCGGGCGAGGCAATGGCCGTGCAGAGTTCGGTGAGGCGCGGGATCCGGTCGGCTGGCATGGACATGCCCTCGGTGTCGTCGGTGCCCTCCACCTCGAGCACCCGCACCTGGTCGGCATGCGCCTTGAGCCACTGGGCCACGATGATCCGCTCGTTCTCATGGCCGTCGGCGGTCACGGCGAACGCCGGGTCGGTGGTGCCCGATGCGCCGTCGATCTGGTTGAACAGGGAACCAGTCTCGATCAGCAGGCCACCATTGAGTTCGACGGTCCCTTCGCCCTCGACGAGGAGGACGATCCGGCCGGCCCGGCGGAGTGACTCCACCCGGCGGTGCCGCCCCAGCAGGTGTCGGACGCGCTCGGCATCGTCCCGAACTCGTGCCGCGTCCTCATACCGCTCGGACCGGGCCAGGGCAGTGACCTGGTCGGCGTAGGGAGCCAGCAACTCGCGAGGGTCGCGCTCGAGGTCCTCGGCCGACCACGTGGCACGCCGGCCGTTGCGTCGGCGGCGGGGCAAGGGAGCCTGCGCCATCGCTCCGGCCGGATCGGCGGGGATCCCGGAGCCGCCCACGGAGGCTGGCAGCCCCAGGTCGCGCACGGTCGTTCCTGGCGAGCTGCGGCGGACTTTGCCCTGTTGGTTGAAGGGCGGTGCCCACGAGCGGATCAAGCGGCCCTCGAGTACGGCGGCGGTCAGCGGGCCGGGGCAGACCCGGTGGTGGACGGCGTCCATCTGGCGGAGGAGCCGGCCGACCTTGGCCCGGGAGTCGCCCGAGAAGTAGGAGCGGACCCGGCTGTGCAGGTCGGTGGCCTTGCCCACGTAGAGGACGTGGCCAGCCGCATCGGTGAACCAGTAGACCCCGGGACGGTGGGGGAGCCGGGTGGTCAGCCGCAGCTTGGCCGCCTGGGGGTGCCCGACGAGCCGGGGTAGGTCGAGGAGTTCTTCGAGGCTCACGATGCCGTACGAGCCAGCTCGCTCCAACATGGCGTGGAGCAGGTCCCCGGTGGCCAATACATCGGTCAGCGCTCGGTGAGACGGCTGGTGGGGAAGATGGAGCGACTCGGCCAACGTGCCGAGCTTGCAGTTGGGCACCATGTCGCGCACCAGGCGGCGGGCCAGGGCCAGGGTGTCGACGGTGGCGTTGGCCAGGCGGTCGCGCCCGGTCGATTGGAGGGCGTGGTTGAGGAAGGAGAGATCGAACCGGACGTTGTGGCCTACCACCACGCTGCCCCCGAGAAACTCGAGGAAGGAGGGGAGCATCTCGCCAATTCGGGGGGCGTCGGCCACCATGGTGTCGGTGATTCCGGTCAGTGCCGTGATGAACGGCGGGATCCGCTCGTCGGGCCGCACGAAGCTCTGATAGGTGCCGAGGAGCTCGCCACCCCGGTATCGGGCGGCTGCCACTTCGGTCAGCGAGGCCGTAGCGGGGGAGCCGCCGGTGGTTTCGACATCGAGGACCACGAAGGTGACCTGGCTGAGCGGAGTGCCGAGATCATCGAAGGACCCTTGGACGGCCATGCCCGGGCGTGCGGCGGCTAGCGACGGCTGGGCGGCGAGGGCCATGGAGATACTGTAGCGAACAGATGTTCGGCCCGGGGGACGGAGGTTGTGGCGGGCGCGAGTAGATTTGCCATCGTGACTCCCGAATCGTCTGCAACCACCGCATCTGAAGCCCCTGGCGCTATCGACGCCGATGGAACCACCAGTGGGACCGGAGGGGCCGGGGCGGATGTCATCCGCTACCGCTGTGCGGCATGTGGGAACCTCACCCGGTTCAATGTCGTGACCACGCGGCGCACCAGCGCCTTCCACCACTTCTCGGTGGGTGGCGACCTGTCCATCGAGGACGTAGAAGTACTGGAAGAGACGGTGGAGAGTGTGACGTGCCGCTGGTGCGGCAACGGTGGCTCCGTCGAGGTCATCGAGCCGGGCTCGCCCGACCCGTCCTGACGGCGGCAGCGGTGGCCGACTCGTCTGTCGATCGGTCCGCTGGCTCGTCGGCCGGCTCGTCTGTCAATCCGTTTGACGATCCGTCGTTCGTGTCCGGGTTGCGTCCGATCGGCTCGGGCCTTGCGGGCGAGGCGCCAACGTGGAAAGCATCCGACGTCG
The DNA here is from genome assembly GCA_903906055.1 of uncultured Acidimicrobiaceae bacterium. GTDB lineage: Bacteria > Actinomycetota > Acidimicrobiia > Acidimicrobiales > RAAP-2 > Bog-756. Next base: position 8,068 of record CAIVIS010000408.1, on the reverse strand, counting down.
TGGGCACCGCACCAGACGGCCGCCCGGTGGAGATCCGGCTGGACGCCGAGGATCGCCCCGTCCTGCTCGTGTTCCTCACTACCCGGTGTGACGGCTGCGACACGTTTTGGCAGGGATTGGCCGCAGTTGGGGACCCGGCACTTGTTGGCGTGGTTCCTGTCGTCGTGACCAAAGAGCCGGACGCCGTGTCCGTCGAGGAGATCCGCATGCTGGCCTCGGGTCTGGAAGGAACCGGCGTGGTGATGAGCGACCAGGCGTGGGCCGACTACCGCGTCACCGGCTACCCGTTCCTGGTGCTGATCGATCCGGCGTCGCGCAAGATCCTGGCGGAGTCAGTCGGCTTCGGGTGGACAGATGTGGCCTCCGTGCTGGCCTTGGGGCTGGGTCGCTAGTCGACGGGTCCGGGGCCGGCGTTTCGCCCGCTGCTGGTGGTAGCCGGTGGGTAGGCTGTGCGGCCAGTGCCGAGCCGCCCGTTGGCCGGTGGCCAGACAGGAGCCCGGGTCCATGCCGTCCTATGCGGACATCACCACCGATGACCCGAACGTCGTCAAGCGATGGTTGCAGAACCGTCGGCTGGACGACGCCCTCTGGCATGTGTCGGCGCAGCTCGGAACCGGATTTTCGGGTCGAATGCTCGACTATGGCGGTGGGGACGGTGCCCTGTGCCGCCGGTTCTTGGACAGGTTTCCTCGGGCGTCAGTGACGAGTTTCGACCCGAGCACGTCGATGTTCGGTCAGGCTGCCGCCTCGGCCAGCACCGCGGCCAGTGATCGCGCATTCACCGTCATCGGGTCGACCACCGAGTTGGATGCGGCCTCGATGGACGTGATCACGTGCTGCGAGGTGTTCGAACACCTTCCTGCGGCACAGATCGAGGAGGCGATGTGCGAGCTCACCCGGCTGTTGTCGCCGGGCGGTCTCCTGATCATCGGCGTACCCAACGAGCTCTATCTGATGGCGCTGGGTAAGGGCCTGTTCCGGATGGCTCGCCGGAACGGCCAGTACGACGCACGTTGGGACACCGTCCTGCCCGCGGCCCAGGGGCACCCTCGAACGGATCGCCCCGTCCACGATCTGGACGGCCTGCCGTTCATCTACCCGCACACCGGATTCGACTACCGCACGACACTGGTCGATCTCGAGCACCACGGGTTCGAGGTGGTATCGGCTCATGGGAGCCCGATCCGACGGGGGCCACGGTTCGTCAACTCCGAGCTCTACCTGGTGTGCCGCCGGCTCGGTCGGTGAGCGGATCAGTCGCTCAGGGTCAGATGCCGCCGATGCCCTTGCCAACGAGGATGACGCCGAAGATGAGGTAGATCACGGCCATTACGGCTGCGGTGTTGCGGTCGAGCCACGCCTTCCAGTCTTCGAGGACCTCGGTGGAACGGTCGCCCAGGATCAGCGTGGTCACGATAGGAGCGGCCACACCGATTGAGGCGATCACCGTGTAGATCGCCACAACACTGATGGTCGTTCCAGGCGTGAGCCCGGCCGAGGCGATGGTGATGGCGGCAGCCACAGCGACGGCGATGTTCTTCGGGTTGAGGGCACCGATGGTCAGTCCGATGCCGATCGACTTGAGCGGGCCGAACCCGGTGATGCCGTCCATCCATGCCGGGGCCGGCGGGTTCTCGTCCGGAGCCGGCCGCTTCCGGAATGTCTGCACGGCAACGAACAAGAGGTAGACCCCGAGGGCCACAAGTAGGGCCGATGCCCATCGGGACCGCTGTGCGTCCCCTGATAGGCCAGCCGAGTCGGCAATCACTGTGACCGCTGCGAGCACCAGGGCCACTCCAGTCATGAAGCCGGCTAGGTAGCACGAGGCATTGAGGACCGGCTTCTTGCTGAACATCAGGAGGATGGCAGCCACGATGTTGATGGGAGATACGGCCACCACGATGGCGAAGGGAAGGATCTCTGCGATCACGGTCTTCATGGGTTCGGTCCGCCTGGCGTGCGAGTTTCCATTGCGTATGCACGTTACCGGGAGCCAGGCCATCTGGAGCGAGGCCATCAGGTTCAGCGGCCAGGGCCTACAGGTGGCAGAACCTCCAGTTCGGGGCCTTGTTCGTCGTGCATGTGACACCCCCCCCGAAAGTCTTGGACCATGACATCGACCATGGAGTACTCAGTCGGCCGGCTCCGAAAGGAGTACAAGTCAGCGGCATCCGAATCGGCCGGAACGCACGAAGCGGACAGCGGTTCCGAGCCGTTCGAGTCGGACCAAGCGTTACGAGCGGATGCACCGAATCAGGCTCGACCGGAACCATGGGCATGGTGCTTGCTCCCAGCGGCGTAATCCCCGGTGGTGACCTCCACGACGACGCCGACATCAAGAATGCGGACCAAGGCGACACCGACCCCGGGCATGGCTCCCTGCCGTCAGAAATGACGGTCGCAGTCGTAGGCTATGGGAGGGCAACTATCCGTCGACAGGGTCGGCACCGGCGAATCCGAACTACCAGCAACCACTACCCGGATTCCCAGGTCGCCCACAGGTGGGAGATCAATGCTGTATTCCGTCAAGCAGTACGAGACAGCACAGATTCCCCCAACCGATAAGAGGAGCAACCCATGACTATCGAAGAAGAAGGGCCCAGCACCCAGAGTGCAGCAGCCCCGGGCTCGAACCCGATCCCCCCGTTCCGTCATCGTCGCAGCGTCCGCATCACTTCTGCTGCCGCCCTGGCACTCGGGTTGGCCGTAGGCGGTGGAGCCATTGCCAACGCGGCCACATCCACATCTACCTCGACCCAGCCACCTGCCTCAGGAATGGGGCCTCATAGCGATGGTCCGGGTGGACCTGGTGGATTCGGACGCTTCGGCGGCACCCCGCCAACAGCCATGGGCACCGTTGCCTCGGTGGGCACGGGCAGCTTCACCCTCACGGCGAAGGACGGAACCACTGTGACGGTAGATGTGGGCTCGTCCACCACCTACCTCGACCACGATGTGACGTCGCCGTCGATCGCCGATGTGAAGGTGGGCGACCACGTGGCGGTCTTCGGCACGGATAGTGCTGGAACGGTTACGGCTACCAAGGTGGCCATCGGTGGACCCGGTGGAATGGGTGGACCCGGTGGACCCGGTGGACCCGGTGGACACGACGGGCAGGGTGGACCCGGCGGCATGGGCGGCACCCCGCCGGCAGCTATGGGCACCGTTGCCTCGGTGGGTACGAACAGCTTCACCCTCACGGCGAAGGACGGAACAACTGTGACGGTAGATGTGGGCTCGTCCACCACCTACCTCGACCACGATGTGACGTCGCCGTCGATCGCCGATGTGAAGGTGGGCGACCACGTGGCCGTCTTCGGCACGGATAGTGCTGGAACGGTTACCGCTACCAAGGTGGCCATCGGTGGACCCGGTGGAATGGGTGGACCCGGTGGAATGGGCGGACACGATGGGCAGGGTGGCCCTGGTGGACCCGGTGGAATGGGCGGCACCCCGCCGGCAGCCATGGGTACCGTCGCCTCGATGGGGACGAACAGCTTCACCCTCACCACGAGGGATGGAACCACCGTGACCGTGGACGTCAGTTCGTCCACGAGCTACTTGAAGTTCGGCTCCACCTCGGCCGCACTGGGTGATGTGACAGTCGGCGCCCATGTGGCTGTCTTCGGAACCGACACGGCCAACACGGTGACCGCCACCAAGGTCGGAATCGCACCCTCGATGCACGGTGATGGCGGTATGCCTCCGGCACCCGACACCGCAGCGCCGGATTCAGGTATGTCCCCCATGTCCTGACCCGGTACGTCGGCAAGGACACCCTGGCGAGTTCTCCCGGGGGGTCTTGTCGAGGTCGGAGCGAAACCCCCCCCTCGCTCCGACCGCGGCGGCCCCAGAGGTCGTCACGGATCCCGTCATGCCCACTACGGGTGTGGCGGGATCCGTCGCGTCCAGGGCTCCGCCTTGAGGCCGCACCCATTGCATAGGTGGGGGCCCGGTCGGCTCGACGGCAGGCCGATCGACGGGCAGGCCGCGCGACGCCAGGCCGATCGACACGGTCACAGCCGTGGGCCATCCTGGGTAGATGCTCCACGTGTGCGCCCTCGAGATCGATATCCGTATTCCCGACAGCCACTCGCTCAAGGCCAAGCGGGCCACGGTCAAGCACCTCGTCGAGGGGTGCCGGTCCAGGTTCGCCGTGGCCGCGGCTGAGGTCGGATATCAGGATCAGTGGCAGCGTTGTGCGCTCGGGTTTGCTGCGGTGTCGGGCACCCCGGGCCAGGTGGAGACCGTGCTCGACTCGGTCGAGCGGTTCGTGTGGTCCCAACCCGAGGTCGAGGTGGTCGCCGCCTCCCGGACCTGGTTGGAGACCGAGCAGTAAGCCACCTGGCGGGGCGACGTGTCGTAGCCTCACGGTATGACCACGCTCCCGGACCTGCTGGCCGACCTGGACGCCGAGTACGACGACATCCGCGCCATAGTGGGCGGACTGGCTGATACCGCGCCCGAGTGGGATCTGATCACTCCAGCCGAGGGCTGGGCCGTGCGCGATCAGATCAGTCATCTCGCCTACTTCGATGATGCCGGCCGGCTGGCCATGGTCGACCCCGAGGCATTCGCCCGATCCGTCGACGAAGTATTGGCGGCCACGGGCGATCCCATGGAGGTCCACCTGTCGCGGGGCCGTGCCATGGGTGGCGACGAACTGCTCGCGTGGTGGGGAGGTGCGCACCGGGCCATGGTGGATGCATTCGCAGTCGCCGACCCTGGAGCACGGGTGCCGTGGTACGGGCCGTCGATGGGCGTGCTGTCGTTCATCTCGGCTCGGCTCATGGAGACCTGGGCTCATGGCCAAGATGTGTGCGATGCACTGGGGGCGCAACGCCCAGCCACCGACCGACTCCGCCACATTGCTCACCTAGGAGTGCGGGCCCGACCCTTTTCGTACATGGTGCGGGGCCGGGAGGTACCCGAAGGGCGGATCGACGTGGTGGTCACCGGCCCCGGTGGCGACGAATGGCGCTGGGAGATCGGAACCGACGGGGGAGGCAGCACCGATGGAGAGACCGGAGGCCCAGCCGTGGCCACCATCACCGGATCGGCTCTCGACTTCTGCCTGGCCGTCACCCAGCGACGCAATGTGGCCGACACCGACCTGGTGGTGACGGGTGCGTTGGCCGACGACTGGATGTCGATCGCTCAGGCCTTTGCCGGCCCACCAGGACCTGGTCGACCACCGAACTGATCCGACAGCATCAGGACCACACCCCATGCCGACTCGGACCCCAGCGTTCAGGTCTGCTGGTTCATGAGCTCGCCCAGTCGGCCTGCGAACCGATCGACATCGTCCTCGGTGGTGTCGAACGAGGTCATCCACCGCACCACACCGGTTCGGGCGTCCCATACGTAAAAGGGGTAGTCGGCCTGCAGCGCCTCGGTGACAGCAGGGGGCAGGACGGCGAATACCCCGTTGGCCTGGACCGGATAGGCCAGCTTCACACCTGGCACCGCCGATGCGGTCGAACCCAGGCGCTGGGCCATGGCATTGGCGTGCTGTGCGTTGCGGAGCCACAGGTCGTCGGTCAGTAACGCCACGAACTGGGCGGCCGCGAACCGCATCTTCGACGACAGCTGCATCGACTGCTTGCGGACGAAGCGGAGCCCGGTGTCGGACTCGGGACGGAAGGAGATGACCGCCTCGGCCCCCATGGCCCCGTTCTTGGTCCCCCCGAAGGAGACGACGTCTACCCCGCACTGCTGCCCGAAGGCGCCGAAGTCGACCCCGAGGGCGGCGGCCGCGTTGGCGATCCGGGCCCCGTCGAGATGGAGGAACATGCCCCGTGAGTGGGCCCACTCGGACAGGGAAACGATTTCGTCCACGGTGTAGACCGTGCCGACCTCGGTGCTTTGAGTGATGGACACCACCCGTGCCTGCACGTGGTGCTCATCGCCGATACCGGTCACCGCCGATGCCGCCAGGTCGGGCGTGAGCTTGCCGTTGGGGGTGGCGACGGTAAGGAGCTTGCTCCCGAGAAAGCGCTCGGGGGCCCCGCACTCGTCAACGTCGATGTGGGCACCGACGGCACAGATGATGGCTTCGTGGGGGCGGACGAGCGACTGCAAACCGACCACGTTGGTGCCAGTTCCGTTGAAGGCGAAGTGGACCTCGGTGCCTGGGCCGAAGTGGTCGACGAGGAGCCCGGTGGCCTCCGCCGTCCACGGATCGGCTCCGTACGAGGGGGTGTGGGTACCGTCGTTGGCACGGACAATGGCTTCCATCACCAGGGGATGGACCCCGGACCAGTTGTCGCTGGCGAACGTACGTCGTCCCACGCGAACCGGATCCGTCATCGCATAGGTCCCGTCATCGAATTGGCTCGGTCAGTCCCGAAGGATCGGCTTGTAGCGGAGGCGATGCGGCTGGTCGGCGTCGACCCCGAGCCGCTTTTTGCGATCGGCTTCGTAGTCGCTGAAGTTCCCTTCGAACCAGCGGACCTCGGACTCGCCCTCGAAGGCCAGCACGTGGGTGGCGATCCGGTCGAGGAACCAGCGGTCGTGGCTGATGACCACCGCACAGCCGGGGAAGGTGAGGAGCGCTTCTTCGAGGGCCCGCAGGGTGTCGACATCGAGGTCGTTGGTCGGTTCGTCGAGCAGTAGTACGTTGCCGCCGGACTTGAGCACCTTGGCCAGCTGCACCCGGTTGCGCTCACCGCCCGAGAGTTGGCCGACCTTCTTCTGCTGGTCACTTCCGGTAAACCCGAAGCTGGCGACGTAGGCCCGGCCGTGGATCTCTCGACCCCCCACGATCATGTGGTCGACGCCACCGGTGACCTCCTCGTAGACAGTGGCTTCGCCGTCGAGTTGATCGCGGGACTGGTCCACGTAGGCCAGCTCGACTGTGGTCCCCACTACCAACTCACCCGAGTCGGGCTTCTCCTCGCCCACCATCATGCGGAACAGGGTGGTCTTGCCGGCGCCGTTGGGGCCGATCACACCGACGATGCCACCGGGGGGGAGCAGAAAGGACAGGTCATCGATCAGCAGGCGGTCGCCGTAGCCCTTGACCAGGTGCTCGGCGTCGATGACCCGATCGCCCAGACGAGGCCCGGGTGGGATGTTGATCTCCAGCTTGTCGGCCCGCCGCTCGGCAGCTTCTGACTCGGCCACCAGATCGTTGTAGGCGTTGATGCGGGCCTTGCCCTTGGATTGGCGGGCACGAGGAGACATCCGGATCCACTCGAGCTCGCGCTGCAGCGCATCCTGGCGAGAGGTATCTGCCCGCTGCTCGCCGGCCAGGCGCTCTTGTTTCTGCTCCAGCCACGAGGAGTAGTTCCCCTCCCAGGGGATGCCAGCACCTCGGTCGAGTTCGAGGATCCATCCGGCCACGTTGTCCAAGAAGTACCGATCGTGAGTGACGGCGACGACGGTTCCGGGGTAGTCCTGCAGGGTGCGCTCGAGCCAGGCCACCGACTCGGCGTCGAGGTGGTTGGTGGGCTCGTCGAGGAGGAGGAGGTCAGGCTTGGACAACAAGAGGCGGCACAGGGCGACCCGGCGGCGCTCGCCACCGGAAAGGGTCGACACATCGGCATCGCCCGGGGGACAGCGCAAGGCGTCCATGGCGATCTCGAAGGTGCGCTCGAGGTCCCAGGCGCCGGCGGCATCGATCTTGTCCTGGAGATCGGCCTGCTCGGCCAGCAGCTTGTCGAAGTCGGCATCGGGCTCGCCCATGGCCGCACACACGGCGTTGAACCGGTCGACCAGTTCCTTGGCCTCGCCGATACCGTCCGAGACGTTGCCGAGGACGTCCTTGGTGGGATCGAGCTCCGGCTCTTGGGACAAGAAGCCGACGGTGAAGCCAGGGGTGAGGCGAGCCTCGCCGGTAAATCCGTCATCTTGGCCGGCCATGATCTTGAGCAGGGACGACTTGCCCGATCCGTTGCCTCCGATGACGCCGATCTTGGCGCCGGGGTAGAAGGAGAGATGGATCCCCTTCAAGACCTCGCGGTCGGGCGGATAGAAGCGACGCAGGTCACGCATGGTGAAGATGTACTGGGCAGCCATGACAGACAGTGTGCCAGCCCGGACGGGTCGGTCCGGCCGAGAGGCACCT
>CAIVIS010000407.1 GCA_903906055.1 uncultured Acidimicrobiaceae bacterium | reverse complement strand
GTGGTTCTCCATCAGCCACCGCACGGCAATCGAGGTGTCGAGTCCCCCGCTATAGGCCAGCACTACTCGTTCGGTCATCGCGGACTCCTTGTCTCGTCACTCTTCGATTTGTCGTGTTGCAGATGTTCGGTCTTCGTGTGGTCGTTCATGTGGTGGTTCATGTCGTCGTTCATCACTCTTCGGGCATGGCCGCTCAGACCACGGACCCGTCATCGCCGGTAGGCGCTTCGAGGCCGGCCAACACGGCCAGCCGATGGGCAACGTCGGCACCGCCGATAGCCTCGGAAGCCACCACCAGCACTGTGTCGTCCCCGGCCACGGTACCGATGATCCCGGCAAACCCGCTCCGGTCGAGCGCCGAGCCTACGACATGGGCAGAGCCGGGCGGGGTGCGGAGCACGATCAGGTTGCCCGAGTGGTCGGCTTCGACCACCCACTCCCCCAGCACACGCTTCAGGTGATCCTCGGGGGCCACCTGGTGAGAAGGAAGCTCGGGCAGGGCGTAGGCCGTCTCGCCTCCTGGCAGGCGCACCTTGAGTGCGCCCAACTCTTCGAGGTCCCTCGACACCGTGGCCTGGGTGGCCTCGATGCCATCGGCGGCCAGCAGCTCGACCAAGTGGGCCTGACTTCCGACCGCACTCGCCTCGAGCAGTTTGGTGATCCGGTGCTGGCGCTGATGCTTGGTCACTCGAGTCACCTTGGTCATCGGTCCCCTCCGGCTTCCGTCACCCAGGCCAAGAGGCCGCGCATGGCGTGCATCCGGTTGGCCGCCTGCTGCCAGACCACGCTCTGGGGGCCGTCCACGGCACCGGCGCTGATCTCCTCGCCTCGGTGGGCAGGCAGGCAGTGCATGACCAGGGCCCCGGGTGCAGACCCAGCCACCAGCGCCTCATCAATGCAGAACCCGGCGAAGGCCGCGGCCCGCACTGCCGCCTCGTCCTCCTGGCCCATCGACGTCCACACATCGGTGTAGAGCACATCTGCGCCCGTGGCTGCCTCGATCGGATCGTTCGTGACCATGAGGTCGCCCCCGAAGGAGCGCACCAGTGCGATGTCCTCGGCCGACGGGCCGAAGCCGTCTGGAGAGGCCACCCGGGTAGCGATGCCGGCCATCGACGCCGCTAGGGCCAGTGAGCGCCACACGTTGTTGGCGTCGCCGACGTAGGTGATGGTCCGGTCGCGGGCACCATCGGCACCGAAGTGCTGGCGCACGGTCAACAGGTCGGCCAGCGCTTGGCACGGGTGGGCCCGGTCCGACAACAGGTTCACTACCGGGACGTCCACGTCGGCGGCATCCAGGGCGGCCGCCATGCGCTCCAGGCTGCCGTGGTCCATGACTCGGGCGCACAGCACCCGGTGATAGCAGGCCAGGGTGCGGGCCACATCTTCGGCTGTCTCGCGGACATCGATGCCGACTTCGGCGCCTTGGATGTAGACCGGATGACCACCGAGAGACACGACAGCCATTTCTGAGCTGTTGCGGGTCCTCGCAGAGGGCTTTTCGAACACCAGGGCCACGCCCTGTCCTTCCAGGCTCCGAGGCAGTGACGCCGGTTCTGCTTCGGCCAGCGTCAGCACGGCCTCGAGGCCGTCGGGGCCGAGGTCGTCGATTTCGAGCACGTGGCGGGTCGTCCCGACGTGTGTGTGATCAGCCCTGGTTCTCCCCCTCATCGGTGGCGGTGTTGCTGGTGACTTCTCTGGCGACTGCGCTGACGGGTTCACTGACGGGTTCACTGACGGGTTCACTGACCGCCGGGCCGAACGAGGCCAGCAGCCG
>CAIVIS010000406.1 GCA_903906055.1 uncultured Acidimicrobiaceae bacterium | reverse complement strand
AGCACTCCGGTAGTCGTCGACTGCGGCAAAGGTGGCGTCGTCGGCTCCGGCTCGTAGCGCCGATCGACTCCGCAGGGACATGCAAAGACGGCAGGCGTGCTGGCGCGCCCCGCGCAGCCGGACGAGCTCGGAGGTGATCGGATCGAGGCTGTCGAGGGCGGGAACCACTCGGATCATCTGATCGAGCGCACCCCACAGGTCGCCCCCGCGGTCAGTCGGGGGCTCCGGCCAATAACTGACTCCGAACAGCGCATCGAGCGCTGCTCTGGTGCGAGGGAGCATGTCCACCACCCATAGGGCGGCGGCCAGGTCGCCTGCGGCCGAGCCAGCGGCAGCCAAGAACCGGGCTCGCAGATCGCCAGACAGGGCCGACACGTCGGTGCTCAACTGCTCGGCAAACTCGAGGATCGTCCGGGCCTCGGCGGTGCGATCAGGCCGGTCGGAACCAGGCCGGTCGGAACCAGTGCGGACGGAACCGGTCGCAGCCGCCCGCGCGTGCAACGGCTGCAGATGGTGGATGACACCCATCTCGTCCGATGCTGCGGCCACCAGGTCGCTGAACCCTCGCTCAGCCACCAGTGTCCACATGGTCGAGACCACGTCATCGAGCGCATCGGATGCATGGGGGGCATGGGCGCGAAGGGCGAGGTAACCAGAAGACATCAACTCTGACGCTACCTCTGGGTCGGCCGATCCCGGGTCTCCACGCGGGACTGCCCCCGACCGGTAGTGAACCCCGGTCGGGGGCAGCACCTGCAACTGCTGTCAGGGTCAGGCGCTGATGCCCACGATCGGCTTGTTCAGCGGAACCCCTCCCATGGAGCCGAGGAAGGTGGCTCCCCCGAAGGCGAAGATGCCGCCATCCGTGGCCACCTCCCAGTACCCCGTGCCGCCGGGGCTGGCTGCGATCCCCACGATCGGCTTGTTCAGGGCCAGGCCGCCCATCGATCCGTAGAACCCGGCACTGCCGAAGGCGAAGATGCCCCCGTCGGATGCCACCTCCCAGTACCCCTTGCCGTCGGCCGCGGCCGCCATGCCCACGATCGGCTTGTTGAGGGTCATGGCACCCATGGAGCCGAAGAAGGTGGCGTCACCGAAGGAGAAGATGCCACCATCGGATGCCACCTCCCAGTACCCCTTGCCGTCCGGTGTAGCCGCCATGCCCACGATCGGCTTGTTGAGGGTCATGGCGCCCATAGAGCCGAAGAAGGTGGCGTCACCGAAGGCGAAGATGCCCCCGTCGGATGCCACCTCCCAGTACCCCTTGCCGTCCGGCGTAGCCGCCATGCCCACGATCGGCTTGTTGAGGGTCATGGCGCCCATAGAGCCGAAGAAGGTGGCGTCACCGAAGGAGAAGATGCCACCGTCGGACGCCACTTCCCAGTAGCCCTGACTGTCCGGGGTGGCCGCCATGCCCACGATCGGCTTGTTGAGGTGTGAAGCCCCCATGGAGCCGAAGAAGGCGGCTGAGCCGAAGGTGAAGATGCCCCCATCGGATGCCACCATCCGATACCCCTGGGCCTGGACCGAACCGCTGTCACAGCCCACGTGGGGGCGACTGATGCCCCGCTGGTCGGTGGCAGGGCACGACACGCCCCCGAACCCGAGCACGGGCGACCCGGCGAGGGGAAGGAACGTAGGGGTGCTCCCACCGTTGGCTGCGATCGGCGCCAGGTGGGCACTGGTGCTGACCTGGTCGAGGCTGTTGTGCGTGCAGGTGGCATCGCCGAAGACGTTGTGTCCAGCCGAGGAGAACGGAGTGCCGACCCCCCCGACTGCGCACTCGGCCTCGACACCGCCACCGCTGACGTTGCCCGAGACGATCGAGCTGGCGACCACGCCGCCCGCTTCGCTGTAGATCCCCGCTCCCGAGTCGGACACGTTGGCCGAGAGGGTCACGAAGTCGAGGCTTGTCATCCCGATGGTGCTGAAGACTGCGCCACCCTCGTTTCCGACCCCGCTGGCTATGTTTCCGGCAAACGTGGTGTTCTCCATCTGAGCGCTTGACTCTGAGTAGAGGCCAGCGCCCAGGTTGGAGGTGTTGTT
>CAIVIS010000405.1 GCA_903906055.1 uncultured Acidimicrobiaceae bacterium | reverse complement strand
CCCGAACGGGGCCAGGATCCTGCTCACACCCTCCGATGATGCCGAGCACCTGCGCCACCTCGGTGTGCCGTCGTTCGATGCCGACAACAAGATCACCGGCATCATCGAGAAGCCGGAGCATCCGGCGTCCAACTTCGGCGTCACCGGCATCTACTGCTACGACGCCGACGTGTTCGACGTGATCCCCACACTGGTTCCCTCAGGTCGGGGCGAGCTCGAGATCACCGACGTCAATAACCACTACATCTCCCAGGGGGCCATGGCCTTCGACGTGCTCGAAGGGTTCTGGGGCGACGCCGGCGAGTCGATCGACGCGTACTACACGGTCAACGACTTCGTCCGGAAGAACGGCGCCAACAAGGCCTGACGGCACTCGCTGGCTGGCTCGTCAGGGGCTTGGCGGCCAATGGAGTCGGGGGGTACGGCGCCGAACCGGGTCGGAGCCGTCTCGCCCGAGTGGTGTGGTTGTCACGGTTGCCTGTTCGAAACCGGCCTTGGATGGAGAAGTTCGGGTAGTCGGCGATGAGACTGGCCCCGAAGTCAAGAAATCCTTGTCACGCATCGAGGCTCATCAGGGCGAGGACTGCGACGCCGTCCGCTCGAAGGTAGGACGGTCCGGTGGGCACGATGACCCCCAAGACCGCAGGGCCTGGGCGGTGAGAGGTATCGATGTTCGAGGCAAATTTCGTCAGATTCATCGCCGCCTGGTCGAGCAGCCCTGCTCCGAGCTTGACTTCGAACGCACCCCAAGAGCCGGCTGGTCCCTCGACGATCATGTCGACTTCGAGTCCGGACTTTGACCGGAAGTGATAAACGTTTCCATCAGTGATGTCGGCAAAGACCCGTAGCTGCTGGAAGACGAAGCTTTCGAAGAAGAGGCCCAGCGTGGCAGGGTCCTCGAGGAGGCGATCGGGTGTTCCGATCCGCAGCGCGGCCGCAGTGAGCGAACTGTCGACGAGGTGGCGCTTCGGGGCTTTGCGGAGCGGCGTCCGAGACCGCAATGGAATATCCCACGCCTCCTGGACTTCGACGATGAAGGCACGTTGCAGCGCATCGAGATAGCGCGCCACCGTGTCGGCATGCAACGGCCCATCCGAACCGCCAGCGTCGTGAGCAAGGGTGGTATTCGACGTCTCGGAGGCTGTTGTTCGGGCGATCGAGCGCATTAACTGAGTGACTTTTCGTGGGTCGTGCCGGAGGTCATTCAGCCCCGCGATCTCCAGTCGGGCAATCTGGTCGAGGTAGTCGACTGCATACCGAAAGGACTCAGCCGTGCCGAGGGATTGACTGGCTGGCCACCCACCCGTGATCATCCGCTCAGCCAGATCGCCGAGCGTCGATCCTTGGCCAGCCGATTGCTGTGTTTCCCCGTGGAGCAGTGCGGAGAGTGACACCGTTGCATCCGAGTGTCCGGTCTCTACCATGGTAAGCGGCCGCATCCGTATCCGCGAGAACCGCCCTGCCCCAGAATGGCGAGTGAGGTCGTCGGCGGGGGAAGCGGAGCCCGTCAGGATGAACTGACCAACCTCTGCCCGTTCATCGACCTCGCGACGCACCGCGTTCCAGAGATCCGGGACTGACTGCCATTCGTCCAAGAGGCGAGGGACTGCACCACCGAGGACGAGCCGGGGGTCGGCGAGGGCGAGTTGGCGCTGCTCGAGGTCGCTGTCGAGGAGGATCTCACTAGCGGCGAATCGACGCCCTGTCTCGGTCTTGCCTGATGCCTTGGGACCGTCAATGACGACGGCCCCAGAAGCCCGGAGACGATCCGCCAAGACGCCGTCGACAAGGCGAGGGATGTAGCTGGGCATGAGAAGATGGTAGATCGGATTAGGAGATTTGGCAACGTTTCATTAGGAGATTTGGCCTAGCGTTGGTCCCGTGTCATCAGGGCCTGCGCAGCGGGCCGAGGGCGGCCGGGAGTACTCGCCTGCGGCGGGACGGTTCCTTCAACGGGATCCGCTGGTCAACGGATCGCTCAACACTTATGAGTCCGCCTACAGCGACCCCTGGAACAACAGCGATTCGACCGGCCTTCTTTCCAAAGGAGGAATTGACGTGATGCAATAGGAGGTGGGCACGGTCACTGCTAATAAGCAGGTCAAGGCGGTGAACTTGGTCACGACCGTGGTCCCGATCACGATTGGCCGGTCGTCTGAACCCACTGGCTGATTCACCGAGTGGGTGGCACTGAACGTTCGACCGCAGGGACCGCAGGGTCTCCAGTGGTGGGAGGCCTAAGCCAAACGGAGCCTGGCGTAGTCGACCGCGCCCGAGGGGGAGCGGCGGATGGTCTCGACGAAGCGCACCTAGCGGGGGGCCCTGTGATTTGCACTGACACTCACGGAATCAGAGCTTCGATGTTTCCGAGGAAGCTACGAAGATTCCCTTACTCCTCTATCGACAACCACTCCAAGGCTTGATTCGTCACTTCGGCTATCAGTTCGAAGTCCTTGTCCACGTGCAGCACGGTAAAACCGGACCGCTCGGCCACTGCCGCAATCAGCAGATCAGGCAACGACGGTGCGCGATGCTGCCCTCGGCCAGCCAAGGCGGAGAGGATCTGGACCGCTCGATCTTCGATTGTCGGCGTGAGGTAGGCCACCGGCATGGCCGCCAGAGGGAGGCCGTACAGCAGGTGCTCAAGGTCTTGAGCCGATCGGGCGGAGTACCCGACCTCGAGGAGCGTCAACGTCGTCACGTGCACGAGGCCCCGATCGATCCGATCAGCCCAGATGTCAGGGTCCAGACACCGCTCCAACCGTGTGAGCGCTGACTTGTCGATCAACCACGTCGTCCGGTCCTCAGTGGTCTTCACGACCAAGCGTTCGCCATGACGTCCGGATCATCGAGATCCTGGGCCAGAAGAGCGAAACGATGCAGATCATCCGCCGTTACCGGGGGTGAAGAGCGTCGTATTTCTTGCCCGATCTGACGTCGAAGGAGTTCGTTCCTGGAAAGGCCCAAACGGGCTGCCCGGGCGTCGAGTGCAGCCACGATGTCATCAGGAACGTCACGAATCAAGATGTCGGTCACTCAGGCCTCCTCGGTGCTACCAAATGATATCACCAGAGTTGTCAAGCATCACTGGCGACCCTGGACTTCCTCAGCTCAACGGCACGCCCAGCCACTCGGCCGTCTCGGCCTTGTGGCGGGCGTAGTCGACCTTGCCCGAAGGGGACCGTCCGATGGTCTCGACGAAGCGCACCTGGCGTGGGGCCTTGTAGCTCGATAGGCAGGACTTCACGTGCTCGATCACCGTGTCGGCCTCGATCGACCCCTCGGCCGTGCCGGGGGAGAGCTGCACGACAGCGATGATCTCTTCTCCAAAGCGCTCGTTGGGGATGCCGACCACCACCGAGTCCAGTACGCCCGGCACTGTCTTGATCACCTCTTCGACCTCTTCGGGGTAGACCTTCTCCCCTCCGGTGTTGATGCACACCGAGCCTCGCCCCAACAGGTGGATGGAGCCGTCGGCGCGGATCTCGGCGTAGTCGCCGGGGACCGAGTACCGCACTCCGTCGATGACTTT
>CAIVIS010000404.1 GCA_903906055.1 uncultured Acidimicrobiaceae bacterium | reverse complement strand
CGGTGGGCAGGCCGAGGGCCTCGTCGAACCCGTTGGTGTGCAGGCTCTGGGTACCGCCGAGGGCAGCCGCCATGGCCTGGACCGTGACCCGCACGATGTTGTTCTCCGGCTGCTGGGCGGTCAACGTGGACCCGCCGGTCTGCGTGTGGAAGCGCAGCAGAAGCGACTTCTCGTCCTTCGCCCCGAACCGCTCGGTCATGATCTTGGCCCACATACGGCGAGCGGCTCGGTACTTGGCCACCTCTTCGAACAGGTTGTTGTGGGCGTTCCAGAAGAAACTCAGTCGGGGGGCGAAGTCGTCCACCTTGAGTCCGGCAGCCAGCGCCGCCTCCACGTAGGCGATGCCGTTGGCCAGGGTGAAGGCGATCTCCTGGACCGCCGTGGAGCCTGCTTCGCGGATGTGGTACCCGGAGATGGAGATGGTGTTCCACGCCGGCAGGTGCTCGGCACAGTAGGAGAAGGTGTCGGTCACCAGGCGCATCGACGGGCGGGGCGGGTAGATGTAGGTGCCCCGGGCCACGTACTCCTTCAAGATGTCGTTCTGGATGGTGCCACCCAGCATCTTCGGGTCGACGCCGTTCTCTTCGGCTACGAGTTGGTAGAAGAGGAGCAGGGTGGATGCCGTGGAGTTGATGGTCATCGAGGTGGTGACCTTGTCGAGGGGCAGGTCGGCCAGCAGCAGCCGCATGTCCTCGAGGGTGTCGATGGCCACACCTACTTTTCCGACCTCACCCTCGGAGCGCGGGTGGTCGGAGTCGTAGCCCATCTGGGTAGGGAGGTCGAAGGCGCACGACAGGCCGGTCTGGCCGGCACCGAGCAGGAACTTGAACCGCTGGTTGGTGGACTCGGCCGTGCCGAAGCCGGCGTACTGGCGCATGGTCCACAGCCGGCCCCGGTACATGTCGGGCCGGATGCCCCGGGTGTAGGGGTACGACCCCGGATCACCCAGTCGTTCCCCCGGGTCCCAGCCGTCGAGATCGGACGGACCGTAGACCTGGTTGATGGTGATGCCGGAGTCGGTGACCCGTTCGTTAGCGGGCTTGCCGGAGGTGCGATCTGATGCCATGGGCCCCAGGTTACGGTCTCGGCCGCCAAGACGGGAATCCGCGGCCACCGCCCGCGGTGGACCCACGTGAATGCTTGGACGACGTTGCCGTATAACGTCGCCCGAGCCCGCACGAGACTGCCGGTTCAGTTCACCACGAGATGAGCCCTTGATCATCGTGGCGTGGGCCAAATGGGGAGGATCAACGAATGTCCACAGAAGAGATACGGATCTTGCCGACCGAGTGGGTCGGATCATCGACAAGCACCAGTTGGGGAATGACGAACAAACATCACCCACGGCACGGCTCGCACGGACATCTCGAACCCGAGTTGCAGATGTACTCGGTGCCAATGACCGTTCGGATCATCAGGCAGGAGGGTCGACACGTCGAACTCCTGTTCATCTCGGACAACCACGAGACCCGGCGCGTAGGGCTCCTCAGTACCGACGGCACCAAGTTGCTCCTTGCATCCGATGTAGCCAACGACATGATGACCATCGATGGCGACACGATGCACGGCGACACCTGGTCTCGACCTCATGGATCAGACACGGCCAGCGAGGTATTTGGTGTTCACATGTGGGAGTTCACGGCCAAGTCCTGACCGCACCGTTGGCACCAACTGCGGATTCGCTGATCATCGGAAAGAACAACCGGGCCCGAACGGTGGACATTGTCGTGAGGTGGAACAAGAACCAAGCAGGTCATCGCCAATGCTGGCAGGTTGCCGCGATCGGTAAGTGCCGAGCGACGTGGAACCCATGACTGATGTCCCCAGCGGTTCCGTTGCATCCTCGGCCACCCCGACCTTGACCAAGAGGCTGCTCCTGCTCTTCGCCGTTTCTAACGGAATCTTCATCGCCAACATGTTTTACAACCAGCCCCTCCTGGTGAGCATCGGGCGTACCTTTCATGTGAGCACCCAACAGTCGACTTTGGTCTTCACCTCGGCCCAAGTGGGCTATCTCCTTGGCTTGGCCCTGCTGGTTCCGTTGGGCGACGTGCTCTTGCGGAACCGACTCGTTCCGTTGGTGGCGGCGTTGGCCGGGGTGGCCCTCCTCGGCGCGACCCTGGCTACCAACGTCCTCACCTTGCAGATCGCCATTGGAGTCGCTGGTATGTGTTCGGTGGGGGGTCAGATCTTGGTGCCGTACGCAGCGACTCTGGCGGAACCCGAGCACCGGGGCCAGGTGGTTGGCATCATGCTGACCGGCAGTCTCTCGGGCATCCTCTTGGCCCGGACGGTGGGCGGTCTGCTGGCCCAATGGCACGGATGGAGGTTTACCTACCTGGTGGCCGCCCTCATCATGGTGACCCTGGCGGTCGTCCTCGCCAGGGTCCTTCCTCGCGAGCGTGACAAGACTCGAGTCGGGTACGGCGCTCTACTTCATCGGCAGCTCCGGCTTTTCGGCGTCCAGCCGGTACTCCGAAACCGAGCGCTGATCGGGATGTTCACCTACGCCTCGTTCTGCACGGTGTGGACCGCTGAAGCCTTTCTTCTGGAGGGCCGGCCCTATCACTACAGCATTGCGGTCGTCGGCCTGATCGGACTCCTCGGGGCGCCCGCTGCGCTCGTGGCCATGTTCAGCGGTCGATTTGCTGACCGCGGTTGGGAACGCCGGATCACCGCTGGGGGTCTGCTCGTGCTCTTGGCCACGACCCCCTTGTTGGCGCGTGGTTCCCATGCGTTGTGGGCCTTGATCGCCGCATTGGCTATCGGATACGCGTCCATTATGGCTGTGCACGTCCAAAACCAAACAAAAGTGATCCTCATCGACCCCGAAGCTCGGTCAGGGCTCTTGGCCGTTTACACCATCTTCTACTACCTCGGAGGGGTGCTCGGAACGCTATCCGTCGGATGGATCTGGTCTCGGTTCGGCTGGGCTGGGGTCGTCACCCTGGCCCTGATCTACAGGATCGCGGCCTTGTCGGTATGGATCTACGGTGAACTGGCGAGTAGGCGACAGCGTCGACGAGAAGAACCCCTCGTCGACCCAGTGCGGTCTCCCGTCAAGTGAACCGCACGGCCTGAGTCCCACGATCTGACCCAGGGCGACGAGCGTGGGTATGCCCACGGTCCGCCCGGGTGCCGGGTGCCGGGTGTCGGGTGCTTGGTCATTGGCAGATGGTCGTCCCCGTGGAATCGCCCCACCCAGCCCCACTCCGTTCAGCTGGGGTCGTTCAGCCCCAACGCCTTGGCCAGGACATCGCGCTGCTCGCGGTGCATCCGCTTGGACACTTCGGCTGTGGCCACGATGGCTGAGCCGTGAAAGGTGCCGGGATAGGCGTGCAGCTCGACCGGCACGCCGGCCTGCAGCAGCGCCAGGGCGTAGTGGATACCCTCGTCGCGGAGCGGATCGAACTCCATGGCCGACACGTACGCCGGAGGCAGGCCGGCCAGGTCGGTGGCCCGGGCCGGAGCGGCATAGGGCGACACGTCTCCGCCCACCGAGTCGCCCAAGTAGTACTGCCAGCTGAGCTCGGCGTTGCGCCGATGCCACAACGGCGTGTCGACGAACAGCTGCATGCTGTGCGTGTCGAGCCGGTCGTCGAGCTCGGGTATTCCCAGGTACTGGAAGCAGATCGGGGGCCCGTCATGGTCGCGACTGAACAGCGCCAGGGCGGCTGCCAGGCCGCCGCCGGCCGACTCGCCGCACACGGCCAGCCGGTCGGGGTCGAGGCCAAGGGCAGTTGCGTCGGCGTGCATCCACGACAACGCGGCAAAACAGTCGTGCAGGCCTGCTGGGAAGGGGTGCTCGGGGGCCAGTCGGTACTCGACCGAGACGACCACGATCCCGAGTGACGAGGCCAGATGCGCCGCCAGTGCGTGCTCGGTGTTGATGCTGCCCAGAGCGAACCCGCCACCGTGGATGGTGAGCACGGCTGGCGACGGGGTCGGGGCACGGTGCGAGCGGTAGACCCGCACCGTCACGTCAGGGGCACCGTCGTAGCCAGGAATAGAGCGGTCGTCGATGTCGAGTCCCGACTCATCGACTGTTCCACCTCCCATGTCAGCGAACGTCTCGAGCATGGCGCGAGCGGCGGTCACGTCTTCGATCGTCCCGGCAGGCAGGAGCGCGAGGATCGGAGCGAGTTCAGGATCGATGGCATACGTCATCGGGCAGTTGTAGCACCCCACCCGGCAGAACGCAGCCTGGGCTCCCAGCCACCGGTCAATCCGTCCTGCGCCAATCCCCGGGGGCGACAGGCCTGCTGGGTCAGTCCCCCACTCGCTCCAAGGCGGCCGTGAACCCGAAGTACGTCCAGATCATCTGGTCTCCCTCGCGCCGGCGGGTCACCTCGATAGGGATCCCGACGGGCCTCAACACATGGACGTCGTCCTCATAGGTGGCTACCACGTGGATCGGAGTGATGAAGTCCATCTCCATCACGTCGTGGACGCCACGCTCCTCGGTACCGTCGCACCGCATGTCGTGGACAATGCCGCCGCCGGTGACCACCAGTCGGTCGCCACACTGCTCGATGCGCTGGATCGACCCCATTGCCGGATGGCTCTCGACCTCGACGCCTTCTTGCTGCAGCGATACCACTCTCCACGTCCCACGCAGATCAGGCGCCCCGTCGACCAGGGGCTCAGCGCATTCCGTCAACACCGGGGGCGGCATGGTGTCGCCGTAGCCACCAGGTGGGGTGTAGGCCACTGGGATGTCGTCGGCCTTCATGCTGGTGGTGCCACCACATGGGGCATGCACAGGTCGTCGTACTCGGCGATGATCAGCTCGCCGGCGTCCGGGCCACACGCTGGGCAGGCCGGGTCGCGCCGGACCTTGAAGGTGCGGAAGCTCTGCTCGAGTGCGTCGTAGGCCAAGAGGCGTCCCTGCAGGGTGTCGCCCACCCCGAGGAGCACCTTGATGGCCTCGACAGCCTGGATGGAGCCGACGATGCCGGGGAGCACGCCGAGCACGCCAGCTTCGGAGCAGCTCGGGGCCAACTCGGCCGGTGGGGGCTCGGGCAGCAAGCAGCGGTAGCAGGGGCCTTCGTATGGGTTGAACACCGTGGCCTGGCCCTCGAACCGGAAGATGGATCCGTGGATCACCGGAATCCGCTTCAGCAACGATGCATCGTTGACCAGGTACCGGGTCGGGAAGTTGTCGGTTCCGTCCACGATGAGGTCGTACCCGTCGATGATGTCCAGGATGTTGTCGGCTCCCAGGCGCACGTCGTAGGTCACCACGTTCACGTCTGGGTTGATCAGGGTGAGGGTCTTCTTGGCCGAGTCCACCTTGCGGTCACCGATGCGATCCGTGTTGTGGAGGATCTGGCGCTGCAGGTTGGAGGCGTCCACCACGTCCATGTCGATGATGCCGATAGTGCCCACGCCGGCAGCCGCCAGGTAGAGGGCGGCTGGTGAGCCGAGTCCGCCAGCACCCAGCATCAGCACCTTGGAGTCGAGCAGTGCCAGCTGGCCCTTCTCCCCCACCTCGGGCAGGAGGAGGTGGCGCTGGTAGCGGTTCCGCTGCTCGGGGGAGAGCATGCGCGGTGCGGACCACGCACGGTCCTCATCCTTCCAACGGTTGAAGCCGCCCATGATCGAGGCCACGTCGGTGTAGCCCAACTGCTGCATGGTGTCGGTGGCGAACGCGGACCGGGCACCGCCGGCGCACATGACCAGCACGTGGGCCGACTTGTCAGGGATCCGGCCCTCGATGGAGGACTCCAGGTTCCCCCTCGGCAGGTGGACGGCACCAGCCAGCGCCCCTTGCTCGTACTCGTCGGGCTCGCGCACGTCGAGCACGATGGTGCCCGGTGCGGTCATCTCGGCCTCGGCCTCTGCGGTGGTGATCTCGCGTATGCCAGCCTTAGCGGTGGCAAGCATCTCTCTGAAGGTGGGCACGGCGGTCTCATTTCCTCGTACTCGGCAGTGGGGACAGCCGTACTTCCGGCCTCCGCACCGCCCATGGGCTGCGCTACATCGGGTTAAACACTACCAGCGAGGTCAACATTCCCTCAGGCCCCGATCGCCTAGGCGCGGACGACGGATCCTGGCGGTGGAATGGTTCCCGGTCCGGTCGCCAAGCACCTGGCCAGCAGGGCTGGATCGGCGGCCGCAGCCAGCGTTGGCGGCTTCAGGAATGCCGGTGGCCGGGCCAGGTCGACGGAGTCCAGCAGATCGTCGGCGGCCGCATCCCGGTGGGTGAGCGCCGCCAGGTTCCACTTCGACTCGATCAGTTTGAGGATCGAGGTGTGATCGTGGACGACGCTCGAGACATAGTGCGGCTTGGCATAGGGAGAGACAATGCCGGCTGGCACCCGGAAGCCGTAGCGGTCGAATGCACCAGGAACGGCCCCGGGGGCGAGGACCGGCGCCACCGCGTCCGGCGGCACGGCCGATGGCGGCGCCACGTGGTCGTAGTAGCCGCCCGACTCGTCGTAGCACCACACCAGCAGCGTGTGCGGCCACTGGGGAGAGGCCATGACGGCGTTCACCACATGGGCCAGGAACTGGTCCCCGTACTGGACGTCTTGGGGGTTCTCCTCCGACTGGGTCTCATAGTTGGGATCGACCAGGCTGAATGCGGGCAAGGTCCCGGCCGCGGCATCAACAGCAAACTGGTCGGCCGCCACCAGGTGCGACATGAACCCCGGTAGTGAGCTCTGGTAGGGCCACACCAGCGACGACGGCAGCGACCCGTAGTAGTTCTTCCAAGAGATCCCGTGAGCATCGAGTGCTTGGAAGATGGTGCCATTGGGCGGGACCTCGCCGGGGAACTCGTTGACGGTCAGGCCGAGTGACGTCCCCGCCATCAGGAACCGCCGGTTCGGATAGGTCTGGGCACCGACCGAGCAGAAGTAGCGGTCGCACACCGGAAAGGTGGCGGCCAGCGAGTTGATGAAGGGGAGCACGTCGGGCTCGACGTAGCCCATGGCCACCGGTCCACTCTGGCTCTTGACGAAGCCGTCGAGCTGGCCATCTGCGTACGACGTCCAGTACGCGTCCCACGTGTTGTACGGGCGTGCCGGCACCTGGCACGGGTTGGGCATGGGGAAGGACCGCACGGCCTTGCCCGGGCCCGGGGGCGGGATGGCCGACGACACCGGCCACGGGTTCACCGCCGTCGGATGGCCACGCTTGTCGAGGGTGAGCCCCTCGCCCCGGCCTTGCTGCATGCCCAGCACGTTGT
>CAIVIS010000403.1 GCA_903906055.1 uncultured Acidimicrobiaceae bacterium | reverse complement strand
GATCGGCATCCCCATACTGGTCGCCTCCATCAGGGAGACCGGAAGCCCCTCTTGGTGGGAGGCGAGCACGAACACGTCGGATCCGGCCAATAGGCGAGGCACATCACCCCGCTGGCCGAGGAGCTGCACGTGGTCACCGAGGTCGAGCGCCTGGTGCTGGGAGCGCACCTCGTCCTCCAGCGGTCCGGTGCCGACGGCGGCGATCTGCATCGGCACCCCTCGGTCGATCAGCAGGCGGGCTGCATCGAGCAGTACGTCGTAGCCCTTTTCGGAACGGAGGTTGGCCACGGTCAGGATCAGCACGTGTCCGTCTCGAATACCTAATTCCGAACGTACGTCGCGGCGGATCTCGTCTCTGCGGGCGATCAGTGCGTCGGCCTGGGACATGTCCACTCCGTGGACGATGACGTGGGCCCGGTCTTGCAGGGCCGGGGGCAGCGCGTCGTGGGCGGCCTCGGACACCACGATCAACGCCTGGTCCCGATCCACCCCCATGCGGTTGATGGCCTTGGTGATGATGGCGGCCTTACTCCACAGGCTGTGCTCGGTGTAGATGACGGCCGGTCGTCGCGAACGGGGCAGCGTGGCCACGGCGATACGACCGAATCCGGCGGTGTAGGGCAGGTGGAAGTGGACGACGTCGAAGGAGCCCTCACGGATGAGGGTTCGCAGATGAAGCACCCAGCGCAGATCCGCGCTCCTGGTCGCACCCAGCGAATGGACCGGAGTCCCTCCGTCCCGGATGGTGGGGGCGAGGCCGTCATGGGCGTCGAGCACATAGGCCACCTCGCACTCGAAGGCATCCCTGTCCATGGTGGCCACGGTCTCCACGAGGAGGCGTTCCGCTCCTCCGAAGCCGAGGACCTTGATGACCGAGAGGATGCGGAGGCGTGGATGAGTCCCGCTTGCTGCATTGTCGGCCACCGGATTCACGGAGGGAGCGTACAACTGCTTGCGTACAAGTGGTCGGGATCCCCTTGCGCAGCACGCGGAGGATCGTCCCAGGTGGGACGGTGAATTTCTCTGTGTTGGTCATGGTGCAACTGCAGGTGCGCGTGTAATCTTGACCCTTCAGGGCTCGTCATGAGATGAGGCCTGGAAGATCCCCCCTGGGGACCATCACAACGGAAGGCACTGCCATGGCCGCGGGAACCGATGCAGACGAAGGGCAACGCCCTCGGTGGCGCGGATGCCGCATCGTGGCTACGTCCATGACAGCCAGGGTCCTACTGGCCAACCAGCTGCGCTCCTTGCCTGAAGCCGACTGGACCGTCATCTCCGGTGACCAGTGGGACGACCCGGTCGAAGGCGTCGAGGTGGAGGTCATCCCCATCCGTCGGGAGTTCGCCCTGTCTGACTTCACTGCCTTTTTCGGGCTGTGGCGCTACCTGCGGCGCCAGAAGTTCGACATCGTGCAGACCCACACCCCCAAGGCGTCGTTCCTGGGTCTGCCGGCCGCCCGGCTGGCCGGAAGCCAGGCGGTGTGCACCATCCACGGTTCGCTGTACTTCAAGGGGAACACCCGCTTCGCCAACTTCCTCGGCTGGTGCTTCGAGTTCTGGTGCTGCATGTGGGCGAACAGTGCGCTGGTGCAGAGCCGCGAGGATGAGCAGGTCCTGCCCCGGGTCCACATCTGCCCAGCGGCGAAACTGC
This sequence comes from uncultured Acidimicrobiaceae bacterium, assembly GCA_903906055.1. Taxonomy (GTDB): domain Bacteria; phylum Actinomycetota; class Acidimicrobiia; order Acidimicrobiales; family RAAP-2; genus Bog-756. The sequence continues at coordinate 1,423 of CAIVIS010000403.1, read as the reverse complement.
ACTACGTGGGCAACGGGATCATGCTCGACCGGTTCCTGGCCCCGGTGGAGCCGGCCATCCACTCGGAGCGACCGATCGTCTTGATGGTCAGCCGACTGGTTCTTGAAAAGGGCTGCGCCGACTTCTTGGAAGTAGCGGCCAGCCTGTCCGACAAGGCGGACTTCGTCCACGTCGGACCGGTCGAGGGTGATCAAAAAGATGCCCTGTCGCCCGCCCTGGTGGCCGCCGCCGAGGCGGCTGGCACGGTGCGGTTCATCGGCGAAGTAGCCGACGTGCGGCCCTACGTGGCTTCGGCCACCTTCATGGTGCTCCCTTCCTACCGCGAGGGGATCCCTCGCGCGGCCATGGAGGCCGCAGCCATGGGGCGCCCAGTAGCGGCCTACGACATCCGGGGCGTGCGCGAGGTGATCGACCCCGCACTCGGCCTGCTCGCTCCGCGTGGCGACGTCGCTGCGTTGACGGCCATCGTCTCGGACCTGATCGATGCACCCGATCGCTGCATCGAGTTGGGGAAGGTGTGCCGCGAGCAGGTCGTGACACAGTTCTCCGAAGGCCTGGTGATGGAACGTCTGCGCCACTTCTATGCCGAAACACTGCAGAGCAGTAGCACTGGCGCCCCGGTATCGGGGGCAGCATGACTCCGCCGGTGTGCGTCACCATCGACGTCGAGGACTGGTACGACGGGATGGAGGTCCTGGGCGTCCCGGTTCCGAAGCCGGACGGTGCCCGCAGTGGGCTGACCGGCCTGGTCGAGCACCTTGAAGCCACGGAGGGATCGCCGAAGGTGACCCTCTTCGTGGTGGGCAACTACGCAGACGAAGTATCCGAAGAGTTGGCCGGCATGGCCAAGGCCGGACACGAGATCGCCAGCCACGGTCCGGACCACGGGCGCCTGCCGGAGGACCCAGCCGCCCTCGTCGAGTGGCTGCGCTCCGGCAAGGAGGGTCTGGAGGACCGGTTCCAGGTCCCGGTCCGGGGATTCCGCTCGCCCAGGTTCGATCGTCCTACATCGCAGAGCCTCGAGCAGTACCGAGAGGCAGTGGCTGAGGCCGGGTTCGAGTACGTGTCAGACACCCACGTCATGGGCAAGGGGTCGCCGGTCACCGAGCTCCCGGTGCTGGTGATGCACGGTTTCCCCATCGGCGGCGGCAGTTACCAGCGTCTGATGCCTGCATCGGTGGCCTCGGGCATGGTTGGCAGGTCCGTCGGGCCGGCCGTCGTGTATTATCACTCCTACGATTTTGACGCCACGCTTCCCACCCTGGGCTCCATCCGATCGGTTGCTGAAGCCAAGCAACTGGTGGGTCGGGGAAGGGTGGAGCGAGCATTTTCGAAGATCCTCAGCCGCTACGGCAGTAAGGCATGTGTCGATGTCCAACGATGATTTCCAGACCTACTTCCATCAGAGGGCGCGCCGGTTCTC
>CAIVIS010000402.1 GCA_903906055.1 uncultured Acidimicrobiaceae bacterium | reverse complement strand
GATCCAGCCCACGCAGTCGTGATCGAGCTCGACCACGAGCACTACAAGCGGCTGATCGTCGAAGTGGAAGACCCCGAGGCCACAGTGGCCCTGATCCAAGGCGCTCTCAAACCTGATTGACTGCGGCTTCACTTCGGGCTGGCGGCACGCCCCTGCCAGCCAACCCGCTCGCCCAACCCGCTCGCCCAACCCGCTCGCCCAACCCGCTCGCCCAACCCTCTGAGCGCCCATTGGTTACACTCCGGTTGCGAAGATATTGCCCTCGGCGTCGCCCCCGATCGGGCGGATCGTGGGGCGCCCAAGATCCACATGTTGACGGGTCGCCGAATTCGACCCAGAACGTCTGACAGCTCAACCAGGAGAACCTCACCCAATGGCATCGGAACGCACAGCGGCGGCAGTGCCCGAAGAGAGTTCCGTCAGCGACGGGCGCTCCTCGGTTGCGGGGGCGACCCGTTCGGCAGTTCGCTCCGCCGTGTCAGCCATCGATTCCCTGCGTGACCGCCTGGTGAACGCCACCGACCCGGTCCCAGACCTAGCCTCCGACCCGGCGGACGATGCACATCTCGACGGGACCGGTAGCGACACCCGCGGCCTGGTCTTGCGGCCAGCGCTCCTGGGGTTCGTCGCCATCCTGGCCGTCGCCATCGGCGCTTCCCTCCCCAGTTCGCCGTTCAAACTCGAGATGCCCGGGGTGTGGTTCTTCGGTGAGCCCAGCACGTCCTCCGCCAGCCGCTGGGGCGTCTACTTCTCGCTGGCCGCGGTCTACGGCGGGCTCCTACTGTTCATGCGGGTGTGGTGGGGGATGCTCCGGCTCTACCGCAGCCATCAGGGCATCCCGGTCAAGACGATGATGGGTGTCTTTGGGCTGTGGTCTCTCCCGGTCCTGGTCATTGCCCCCATCTTCAGCCGCGATGCCTATTCGTATGCCGCCCAGGGTGAGATGGTCAGCCATCACATGAACCCGTACCTGTACGGGCCGTTCGAACTCGGCAACAACGCCTATACGGCGCCGGTCGACCCGCTGTGGGGCAACTCGCCAGCTCCCTACGGCCCGATGTTCCTCCAGATCGACGGGTTCTTCACCCGCATCACGTTCCACAACGAACTGGCCACCATCGTCCTGCTCCGTCTCCTGGCCGTCGTCGGCGTGCTCCTGATCGCGGCATGCGTGCCCCGACTGGCACGCCTCTACAACCGAGATGGAGCCGAGCTCTTCACGCTGATGGTGCTCAATCCGGTGACGATCTTCCATCTGATCGGCGGCGCCCACAACGATGCACTCATGCTGGGGCTCCTCCTGGCCGGACTCACCATGGCCAAGGAGAAGCGGCCCGTCGTCGGGATCGTGCTGTGCGGCCTGGCCACAGCGGTAAAGGCACCGGCGGCCCTCGGGATCCTCTACATCGGCTGGAGTTGGCTGGGCGCAGGGGTCCCGATCAAGGACAGGATCCGGCCCGTCGTTACCGCCGGGCTGATCGGTGCCGGAATACTCGCCGTCTTCTCCTTCGTCAGCGGTCTCGGCTGGGGATGGGTCTCGATCCTCAGCACGCCAGGTGTGGTCCGCTCCTGGGCGTCGCCCACCACCGCCGTGGCTTTCATGATCACTGGAGTCGCACACGTGGCCCATCTGGGAATCGGAGTGGGTGGTGTGCTTTCGGTCTGCCGCTTCGTCGGCATGGTGGTGGCCGCAGGATCGGGGATCTGGCTGCTGCTCAACAGTGACCGGATCGGAACCCTCAAGGCACTGGGCATCACTCTTCTGCTCTTTGTGCTCCTCGGGCCTGTCGTCCAGCCCTGGTACTTGTCGTGGGGGCTGATCCTCCTCGCACCGGTCGCCCTCGGTCAGTTGCGCTCAGTGGTCATCGGGCTCTCTATGGTGACGGCCTTCATCGAACTGCCTGGTGGCACTCAGATCGTGAGCACCCTCTTCCACGGGGATCCGTTGCTCATCGTCCTGACCGTCCTAGGGCTGCTAGCCGTGGTCACCGTGCCCCTCGCTTCGCTAGAGCGGCGCACCCGGTCCGGTGCAGACCAGACCCGGAACGCCTCGTCCCCTACCAGGACCACGACCACCGCCACCGCCTGATCAGGCTTGTTCGGTGCCGATCCCGGCCCCGCCCAGCATCCGCTGGAGCACAGCCACATCGAGCCACCGGTTGAACTTGCGGCCGATCTCTCGCTCGACGCCCACCTCGACGAACCCGCAGGCACCGTGCAGGGCGATAGATGCCGCGTTGTCGCCGCCCACCCGGGCGATCATCGAGTGGAATCCGTGCAGGGTGCCGAGCCGGACCAGCTCATCGAGCAAGGCCCGACCCACGCCTTCCCCTCGGTGCTCCTCGTCGACATAGACGGAGTTCTCGACGGTGGTGGAGTACGACGGGCGGTCCCGATAGGTGGACAGTGACCCGAAACCGAGCACGGTGCCTGCGTCGTCGGTGGCCACCACCACCGGGTACGTGCCCTGATGCTCGGCCAGCCAGGCCGCCTGCTCCGACTGAGTGCGCGGGCGCAGGTCAAAGGTGGCCGTGGAGCCCACGACCTCGGCGTTGTAGATCCGAAGAATGGGCTCGGCATCGGATGATTCGGCCAGACGTACGTGCATCTGACGATGGTAGACGGGGGTCCCATTGTCCATAGCGTCGAGATGTGGCTATGATCTGCTTTCTTGCTGCTCAATCGAGCCGTACTGCCCCTGTAGCTCAGTGGTAGAGCACCGCCATGGTAAGGCGGGGGTCGTGGGTTCAATCCCCACCGGGGGCTCGCCCGTGGCGGCGTAGCTCAGTTGGTTAGAGCACACGGCTCATAATCGTGGGGTCGCCGGTTCGAGTCCGGCCGCCGCTACCAGTTCACCGGATCCAGCTCCATCGGATTCAGGGCAATCAGTTCCAATGCAGTACAACCATCGGACCCGCAGCCGTCGGCTGGGGGCACAAGGGAGTCACCGTGGCACGAAACGACAAGCGCATCCAGGTCACGTTGGCCTGCGAGGCGTGCAAACGGCGGAACTACATCACCACCAAGAACAAGATGAACGATCGCGAGCGGATCGAGATGAAGAAGTTCTGCTCGTGGGACCGTCGTCATACCCTCCACAAGGAGACTCGCTAGGAGCATCCAGTCGGTCTCTTCGACCTCGCAATATTCAGGGTCGAGGGTTCGTCTGGGACGCCACCCTTCCCTGGTGGTAGCCTAGAGAGCCGTCAGTGCATTCGGAAGCCCGAACGCGTCGAGGCGGTCGACAGAGGGCAGTAGCTCAACTGGTAGAGCGCCGGTCTCCAAAACCGAAGGTTGGGGGTTCAAGTCCCTCCTGCCCTGCTCTGCGCCCGTAACAGTGGTCGTTAGGAAAGCAGCACGTGAACCGAGAACAGAAGCGAATGATGCAGCGTCAGGGCCAGGACCCCGAAGGGGAGACCGCGCCTGCTCGTACCGCCGCCCCTGCTCGCAAGCCGGCGAAGCGTGCGCCCTTCCGGATCGGCCAGTTCCTCCGCGAGGTGCGCTCTGAGCTCCGCCAGGTTGCCTGGCCCAACAGAGCGGAAGTCATCAACTACACCACCGTGACCCTGGTCACCCTGCTCTCCCTCATGGCCTTCATCTTCATCCTCAACCTCGCCTTCGCCAAAGGCGTCCTCTGGCTGTTCAAGCCCTGATCGGTATGACTGTGACCCAAGACGGAACCACTGAGCCCCTGGGCGACGACCCGAACCTCGACGCTGTCGAGGGGTCTGTCGCGACCGACACCGAGCCTGAAGGCACCGGAGCCGACGACGCCCCGGTTGCCGAGGCAACCGAGGTCGGGGAGGACGCCACCGCTGAGCCGGTCGATACCTCTGGCGACGACGAAGTCGACGACGACAGCGAGTACGAAGACGAAGAAGACGAGCCGTTCGTCATCAGCCCGTTCGATCAGCCCGGTAGCTGGTATGTCGTGCACACGTACGCCGGGTATGAGAACAAGGTGAAGTCGAACCTGCACAGCCGCACGGTCTCGATGAGCATGGAGGACCGCATCTACGAGGTCGTCATCCCCATGGAGGATGTCACCGAGTTCAAGAACGGCAAGAAGGTCGTCGTCCAGAAGAAAGTCTTCCCTGGATACCTCCTGTGCCGGTTCGAGCTCGACGACGACAGCTGGGCCGTCATTCGGAACACCCCTGGCGTCACTGGGTTCGTGGGACCGGGAACCAAGCCCACGCCGCTTTCCCGCCGTGAAGTCGAAGGCATCCTCCACGTCAAGGTCGAAGGTGCCGAGTCCCCGGCCAAGCGCAGCCGTCCCCGCCTCGAGCATGAGGTGGGCGAGACCGTCCGGGTCAAGGAAGGTCCGTTCGCGGACTTCTCCGGTCAGGTCGCAGAGATCAACGAAGACCAGCTCAAGCTCAAGGTTCTGGTCAACATCTTCGGCCGGGAGACCCCGGTCGAACTCGAGTTCAGCCAGGTCGCCAAGCTTTAGACCGGCTGTACCAGGTAGCAGGTAATACCTCAGGTAAGAGGAGAACGGACACACCATGGCCCCCAAGAAGAAGATCCTCGCGATCGTCAAGATCCAGCTGCCGGCGGGTGGCGCAACGCCCGCGCCCCCAGTGGGTACGGCCCTTGGGCCGCACGGCGTCCAGACGATGGACTTCGTCAAGCAGTACAACGCCGCCACCGAGAAGCAGGCTGGCTCCATCGTGCCGGTCGAGATCTCGATCTACGAGGACCGGACCTTCTCGTTCGTCCTCAAGACCCCGCCGGCTGCAGCCTTGCTGCGCCAGGCTGCCGGTCTGGAGAAGGGCGCCGCCACTGCCGGCCGTGAGCGGGTGGGCACGGTCACCGACGCCCAGATCACCGAGATCGCCACCATCAAGCTGCCCGACCTCAACACGTCCGACCTCGAGTCGGCCAAGAAGCAGGTCGCCGGCACCGCACGTTCCATGGGAATTGCCGTCGCCGGCTGAGCCGACCGACCGCACACGATCGCAAGCACGAAAGAGACATACATGTCCAGGGGAAAGAAGTACAAGGCGAGCATCGCCGGTATTGACCGTCAGCACCTCTACTCGGTCACCGAGGCGGTCGACCTGGTCAAGGCCACGGCCAAGGCCTCGTTCGACGAGACCATCGAACTGGCCGTGCGACTCGGGGTAGACCCCCGCAAGGCGGACCAGATCGTCCGGGGCACGCTTTCGCTGCCCGCAGGCACTGGCCGGACCGCTCGCGTGGCCGTCTTCGCCGCCGGTGAGAAGGCCGCCGAGGCCCGGGCTGCCGGGGCCGACGTCGTCGGTGCCGACGACCTGGTTGCCCGAGTGGCCAACGAAGGCTTCCTCGATTTCGACATCGCCATCGCCACCCCTGACCTCATGGGTCAGGTCGGTACCCTGGGCCGTGTCCTCGGTCCGCGCGGACTCATGCCCAACCCCAAGACCGGAACGGTCACCGACGATGTCGAGCGAGCCGTTATCGAGTTCAAGGGCGGACGGGTGGAGTACCGGACCGACAAGGTCGGCAACATCCACATCCGAGTGGGCAAGGCCTCGTTCGAGCGGGCTCAGCTCCTCGCCAACGTGCACGCCGTCATGGACGAGATCCACCGGGTCAAGCCGGCATCGGCCAAGGGCAAGTACGTGCGTGCGGTGACGCTGGCATCGACGATGGGCCCTGGTGTCCATATCGATCCTCTCCTGGCCCGCAAGGCCGACGAGGAGCTGGCCGCCGCTTCTGCCTGATCGACTCACCGCCTGATCCGCCTTGCACTGGCTATCGCTGGTGCAGGTGCGCTACAGTTCCCCTTTTCCAGATCTACAGAACTGCCGTAGACCTCCGGTGTACCGGTCACCCGGTATCGAAGGGACCCTGATGGGTCCGCCTGATGAGGCGTTCCGCACCGAGCATCTGTTGCTCGAGCGTTGCCACTCGATGGTGTCTGCGGCCTGAACCAGAGCGAATCGCTCGGTGGAGGCACGATGGATAATCCGAGGGCAGAGAAGGTCGCCGTCGTTGACGAGGTACGGGAACGGATGGAGGCCGCCGACGGCGCCCTGCTGACCGAGTACCGAGGACTGAGCGTCGCCGAGTTGGCCCAGCTCCGACGTGAGCTGGTTGCCGCAGGTGGCGACTACAAGGTCTACAAGAACACCCTGGTCCGTCTGGCCGTTGCCGGTACCCCCGGCGAGGGCATTAACGAGATGCTCACCGGGCCCACGGCCATTGCCTTCGTGCAGGGTGATGTGAGTGCAGTGGCCAAGGCGCTGCGTGACTTCGCTCGAGCCAACCCGAACCTGGTGGTCAAGGGCGGTCTCGTCGGCTCCGCGGTGATGTCGGCCGCCGACGTCAATGTGCTGGCTGAGCTGCCATCGCGCGACACCCTGCTGGCCCAGTTCGCCGGCGCCCTGTCCGCCCCGCTCCAGCAGCTGGCCGGACTGGTCCAGGCGCTGCCCCGCAACCTGGCCTACGGCATCTCCGCTCTTCTCGACCAGCGTCGGGCAGAGTCGCCTGCTGAGGCCCCTGCTGCTGAAGCCCCTGCTGCTGAGGCTCCGGCCGCTGAGGCCCCCGAGGCCGACGCATCCGCTGAGGCCCCTGCTGCTGAGGCCCCCGAGGCCGACGCATCCGCTGAGGCCCCTGCTGCTGAG
>CAIVIS010000401.1 GCA_903906055.1 uncultured Acidimicrobiaceae bacterium | reverse complement strand
TGGCAGGCCATCTCCACCCGTAATGCCCGATGCGTCCAGACCACCATCGGGTGGATCTTCTGGGACCCTGGAGCCGTGGCGCGCTACGAGGCGGTCGGCCTGCCCGAGGGACTGGCTGGACCACTGGGCTACATCGCCTCTCGCTCGGCACCGTTGGCTCATGTCGGCCCTGCCGCAGTAACGGCCGCATTCGGATCGATCAGCCCGCTCGGCATCAGCGCCGCCTTCGAACTGCTCGATGCTCGAGGCTTCGCTCGGATGTGGGCCGAACGCGACGCAGCGGTGGCTGACGGACTGGCCCTGTACGCGCCCCACATCATCGCCCCGTTGATCGAGTTCGGACCGGAACTATGGGAGGTCGTCTCGGCACTTCCCCTGGCCGGCCGAGTCTTCTTCGGTGCCCACCTGGATATGGACCGACCGACTGACCCGCTGTTGTCGGGATGGCATGCCGTCAACTGCTTGCGCGAATGGCGGGGCGACACGCACTGGGCACTGGTGGTGGCGGCTGGACTCACCCATGCCGAGGCTTCCATCCTCCACAACGCCTGGGTCGACTACGAGTCGGACTGGCTGGCCCGATCGAGGGGAACGGCCCCTGAAGTGATCGATGCTGGATGGGAGGCACTAGCCAGCAAGGGACTGGCCCAGGGCCGGACCGTCACTGCAGCCGGACTCGACCTCCGCCGCCACATCGAAGACGAAACAGACCGCCTGGGATCGCTGCCTTGGCAACTGCTGGGCGAAGCGCGTTCCGAAGAGTTTGCCGACCGGTTTGAGCCTCCGTGTGAACTGCTGCTGGCCCGAGTAGATGTCACGGCGGGTCCGAACTATCAGCCCGCCTCGCGGATTCGGATCGAACCGTGAGTCCTGCGGCAGTCCGTCGCCGAGCCCTGGTGACCGGAGCCACTCGCGGCATCGGCCGGGCCACCGCACTGGCTCTGGCCGCTGCCGGTTGGGATGTGGCCGTTACTGGCCGGACCGCCCGACGGGGCGAGGGACGAGACGACTCCGACACCGGGGGCGGACGCCCACTGCCCGGCAGTCTGGAAGAGACGGGTGACGAAGTGCGAGCGGCGGGGGGGCGATGCCTGGAGCTGGTGGCCAACCTGCACGACCGACCAGGCCTGCTGGCCTGCGTCGACCGGGTGATGGGGGAGTGGGGTGGGATCGACCTACTGGTGAACAATGCGGTCGACACCGCCCCTGGCAGCATGGTGCCCATCGTGGGTCTGACGGTGGCCCAGTTGGAGTCCAAGTTGGCGGCCAATGCCGTGGCCCCGTTTGTGCTGATCCAGGCCGTCCTGCCCGGCATGCTGGCAACGGGCGGCGGCACGATCGTCGATGTCACGTCCCATACCGCCACTGCCGATCCTCCCGGTCCGGTAGGAAAAGGCGGATGGGGAGTGGCCTATGCCGCCTCTAAGGCTGCAGCCCACCGCTACGCACCGATACTGGCCGTGGAGTTGGGCGACCAGGGCATCCGGGCCTACAACGTGGACCCCGGCTACGTGGAGACCGAGCGGCAGCTGGTGAACGCGTCGGCCCTCGGCCTGGTCGGCCACTACCGAGGAGCACCGCCTTCGGTGCCGGCAGCGGCCATCGCCTGGTTGGTGGACCATCCCGAGGCGTTCGACAATGGACAGACGGTGCGGGCTCAGAAGCTGGCCCTGGTCGAGGGGCTCCATGCGGACTGGCGGACCGCATGACCGATCTGCCCGACGAGACCGATGTGACTTCCATGTCCGAGCCCCGGGTCACCGTCTACTGGCGGCCCGGTTGCCCGTTCTGCGTATCGCTGCGCCGAGGGCTGCAACGTTCGGGCTTGGCTACCGAGCAGGTCGATATCTGGGCCGAGCCCTCGGGGGCCGCCTTTGTCCGCAGTCATGCCGGGGGCAACGAAACAGTCCCCACGGTGGACATCGCCGGCACTGTATTGGTCAACCCCCCGGCGGGCCTGGTCATCGAACTTGCCGCAGCAGCCGGTATCGCCATCACCCCGCCGGAGCGCCGCTGGTGGCAGCGCACCTGAGGCTGGTAGTGGTCAGGCCGGACCCAGCATGGTCAGGCCCTTGACGAAGAACCGTCCTCCCGTAGCTGCAGGGTTGCCACTGGCAGCCAGAGCCGAGCGGGTCAGCACTGCGCCGAACGGAGCGTTCCAGAACTCTGGGTCGCCGGGCCGGACCGACTCCCAAGGCGCGATGTAGAAGTAGGGCTCGTTGACGTCCGCATCACCTGGGCAGGCACCCAGGTTCACCCCGCCCGAACCGGTGGCAGCCACCAGACCGATGTCGAAGTGCTCGGGCCAGACCTGGGCCACGGTCGGCCCGACCAGTACGGGCAGCACGACATCGAGGGAGGCAGCCCCGATGGCGAACCACGACCAGACCAGGTCGACCACACCAGCGTCCAGGTCCAAACGGGCCGTCGTATCTCCCACCGCCGGAGCATCGGACCCGGGATCGAATGGAGCCCCTAGGTCGACCCGGGCGAACTCGGCGGCATCGGCCAACGTCCGGCCCTCCAGGTCCAAGACGTCTACCACCGGTCCCTGATCGCCCTCGTGTTCCTTGACGAGCACGGTGCCAGCCAAGCGGAGGACCGTGCCGTGGGTTCCGAACATGGGGGTGGCGATCCCGGTCGTTGTGACTCGCAATCCGATCCGTCCAGCATCGCCGGCTCGTCCACGGGACAGGATGTGGGTGGCCACCCGCTGCAGCTCCATGCAGGTGGTGGTGAACCCTGCAGGCAGGTCCGCTCCGAGTGCAGTGGCGTTGCCGCTCATAGAACCGGCTCACTGGGCACGTCGAAGTACTCCTGGTAGGCCCGCCCTCGCTCACGTAGCACTCCCGCATCGAGCCCAGTGTCGGCGAAGGTGTACCGGTTGCCGCCCCCGCCACCGTCGCCGGGGTGGGCGGCCAGGAACGACCGCATAGCGGCCTCGGTGTCATTGGTCAGCTCCATCCCGAGCGAGTCATAGATGGTGCCGATGGTGGCGAAGGGGTCGGACATGAACTCGGCGAACTGGACATCGACCACCTGTCCGGGAGGAACCGTGCCGTCCATGCGGGCCTCGATGGATCGGTCAAGGCCGAGGATGATGTCCTCGGCGTACTCGCAAGCCGCCCGGGCCACTGAGCTGTGGTCGCTCGACATAGCGCGCAGTAGGGCGACCAGTGCGCTGATGGAGGAGATGACCCGCACCGGATCCCGATGGGTCTGGATGATGAGGGCATCGGGGTACTCGTCGAACAGAGCACCCAGGCTCCACAGATGGCACGGCGACTTGAGCAGCCACCGATCGGCCGCATGGCGGCTCTGGAGGTGCTGGAGAAAGATCCGGTGCCAGCGGTAGGTCGGTGCCATGTCGGCCTCGTGCAACAGCCACCGGTCGTACTCGGGGACGTCGTATTGGGTGGGGAAGATCATGGAGCGAAAATCGCCCCCGGTCATCCGGACACACTCTTGCGCCAGGGTGGCGCCCAACGGATGGAAATCGGTGAACCCCGGAATCAAGAGGTCTGGCATGGCGGCCATCGCGTCCGATTCAGCAATCCGAGGATCGGTGTCGTAGGTGGCGGTTTCCGGCGGCGGGCAGGGTTGGTCCACCTCCCAGGTCAGCGGGGCCCGGTTGGACGGGTCCTGGGCCAGCAGGTCATAGAGGATGGTGGTGCCGGTGCGGGGTTGGCCCACGATGACGATCGGACGAGTGATCGCGCCTTCGGCCACCTCAGGATGGGTCCGGCGCCACTCCAGGATCTGCATCCGGTTGGTGAGGTAGCCCACCATCTCGGTTTCGACGATGGTCCGTCCCAGATCGTTCAACTGGGCCGGTCCGGCCAGGTCGACGAGTAGGCGGTCCAGACCATCGCGCCAGGTCGGATCGCCCATGTCGGACAGTCCCGTCGAGGCCATGGCGGCTTCGAGCAGTGCGTCAGCATCCATCAGTTGTCTCCCTCGGTCGGTCGTGGTCACATCGTCTCAAGTCGGATCGTCTCAGGCTGTATCTACAGGCACGACGGTGGTCCGTACATCGGGCGCTGACGGGTTGTCGAGCCACCGGATGACAAGAAACCCACGGTGGCGCCCACCGGCATCGAGCCATACCGACGTACCGTCCTCGACCGAAGCAGGACTCGAAGAGGCCACCACTACGCGGACCGTCCCGTCGGGACGCACCGGAGCTGCGGCGCACGTCACCGAGCTCGGTCGCCTCCGGGCATCGATGCACTCGTGCCAGATGTTCTCGATGGTTACGCTCCAGTACCGGGTGGCTGGCGGGGTGAACTCAACGACCAGCGCCTCATCGAGGGCGAGCCGGAAGGTCCCCAGCACATAGAGATTGTCCGGGGTGGTGTTCTCACCGCCCAGGGCGGCTGCCTCCACCGTGAAGAGCTCGTTGGGCCGCTCCACCGCCTCGGGCAGGACTGTCTTGTGGAGGGTCATCAGCTTGGCGATGGTCCACCCCATAGCGGTCAACTGCTCGGCGATCCCCTCGTCAGTCGGGAGTGCAGGGACGCCCACCTGGTCGGTGCACTCGATAGCGAACTGAGCGGGTACTTCGACGGCACGGTCGGCCACGTACTGGCGCACCAGCAGGGCCGAGGAGTCGTCCGGCACCGGCACCCACGTGGCCCCTTCCAGATCGTCGGCCGACGGTTCGTCGACGGACAGCACGAAGGCGAACGCTCCATCGCTGTTGATGGTGAGGTCGTGGTCGGACACATAGGCGGCCATCCGCCTCGGAGTCAACCCTCGCCCGGCCAGTACCTGGAACCCCAAGTAGGCCACCGTTCCTCGCACACCCGTCACGCGATAGCGGTGGGCGCCGTCGATCATGGCCAAGTGATACGCACCGTCGGGATTAGGGCCACCCACCAGGCGCGCGGGGGAGTACATGGAGAAGAACCACGGTGCTTCCGGGTCGACGTCGAGGGAAAGTTCAGAACAGAGTGCGGTGACCCGGCCAAGGACGCGGAGGCCTTCGATGAGTTCGAGCTCAGTTTCTGATTCGGTCCGGACCATGGCAGCCATGTCGTCGAGCATGGTCCGCACCAGTGACCACGCCTCTTCGGTCGCCGGACCTCTGACCGTATCCATGTCGTTCATGGATGCCTCCCTTTCGTTGCCGCCTGTGCCGAGGGCGCGCCCGAGACACTACGCATCGCACCAGCGTTCCACACGACCATCTGCCTCGGATGTTGCATTGGGTACCGCCGGTGCGCTCGCCGTTCGATCGTCAGCGGCCCGGACTTGGCTCATGCCACCTCGGGTAGTGCGTCGTAGGTGCGGGTGAACGGTCGCAGCGATGGACCTCCGTGGCTATCTCCGGGACGTGTCACACCCCCCTGGAATGATTTCTCCATGGCGCTGGCCAACCTTTCCGACTCACCTCCGAACATGTTCTCGGCCCCTGGCGGGCCGGCTCGTGCTGCTTCGGCTGCGTCGATCGTCCCGGTCGTCAACGACGGCCTGGCGGCCCGGGCGTCCTCGCTGATCGCTGCACTGGGCTCGTTGGTGGGCGATCTCGATCCCGGGCTCCTGTCGGGCCGCGATGCGGCGTTGCTCTATGAGGACCTGGCCCATCTGGAACGTCTGGCGGCTGCAGGCAAGACCCTGCTGGCTCCTCGAATCGCTGAGTCTGGTCACTGGAAGTTAGAAGGTCACCGCTCACCAGCCAGCCTGTTGGCCACCTTGGAGGGCGGCACGGCTGGACAGGCCAGACAGACCCTGGAGACCGGACAGCGGTTGGCTGGTCTGCCTGGAGTAGAAGCAGCACTACGCAAGGGCACCCTGTCCGGCCCGAAGGCAGTGGAGATCACGTCGGCGGCCACGCTGGAGCCCTCGGCCGAGTCCGACCTGTTGGCCGGATCTGCTGATCAACCCCTGCACGTCATCAAAGAGCGCTGTGCTCGGGTGAAAGCCACGTCGGCTGCCCAAGACCCCATGGCCACCATGGCCAAGATCCACAACGAGCGCACCTTTACCTGGTGGACCGATCCCGAAGGGGCGTTCTGTTACCGGGGCCGAGACACAGCTGCTCGTGGGGCCCGCCTCATGGCCCACCTCACCTCCACGGCCACCCGCCTGGGCAACGACCGACGAGCGGCAGCCAAGGCCGCAGCCGAAGCCGCAGCCGCAGCCCCAGCCGGAGCTAATGGCGACTCGACCGGTGCGACCGGAGCTGCGGGTGCGACCGGTGCGGCGGGTGCCCACAGTCCGCCACCGGAGTCCCAAACTGCCCTCCAAGCCGACGCCTTCTACCTCTTGGTGACTGGACGACGGCCAGGTCCGCCCAACACCAGTGCGAGTGGGACCAAGCGCGGCAGTGGTCGTGGCAACAAGGGTCGCTCTGGCTCAGAGGTGGACGCCAGCACTGATTCCGACACTGACACTGATGCCGACACTGATTCCGACATCGATGCCGACGTCGAGTTCGACGTCGACACCGTGCTGACTGAACCCGACGATCTGATCAAGGCACCACCGCCCGTCACCGTCATGGTCCGAGTCGACCTCGC
>CAIVIS010000400.1 GCA_903906055.1 uncultured Acidimicrobiaceae bacterium | reverse complement strand
TTCCAGCAGCTCATCCACCCGAGCCTTGGCATCGCCACGTTGGAGGTCGCCGCTCTGTACCAGCTCAGTGACGAGCTCTTCGGCCTTCTTTCGCGTCATCTGGGTGAAGGCGATACCGGCATCGATGTAGCGCTGAAGGGAGTCGTTGGTGGCCATACACCGACCCTACCTGGACTGTTAGCCAGTAGCAAGCACCCAGCAAGCACTCAGTACGTGTGCTGGGGCGGTCCTGTCAGGCCAGTGCTGCAGCTACCAGGGTGACCAGATCGGGAGCCCGGTGGTGCACGGAGCACTCGTCGACCACAGCACCGGGGGCGGTCACTCCGGAGTCGACCAGGGCGAACGGGATCCCCAGCCGCTCGGCCAGCAGGCCGTCAGTGCCGGGCTGGTCGCCCACCATCACCGCCGAGACCCCGTCGCCCAAGGCCAGGGTCCGGATGTAGTCGACCATGGGCTGGTGTGGCTTGCCCGCTACCTCAGGGGTGACCCCAGACGCTGTGGCGATGGCGGCCAACAGGGCGCCCGAACCAGGCATCAGACCGTCCGGTGTCGGATGGGTGGGGTCGCCATTGGTGGCGATGAGGCGCCCGGTCTCGCGGGCCACCGATGAGATGGCAGTCAAGGTGTCGAAGTCGAACTCGCGGCTCCACCCCACCACTGCGGCATCCCGAGGCCCGGAACCGTCGATGTCGATGCCGCGGTCCTCCAGTGCCTCGCGCACGCCGCCTTCGGCCAGCATGTGCACCCGCTGACCGGGCTCCAACATCGAGGCGGCCACCCGGGCCGAGGTGGCCAGGTCCCGTGGGTCGGCCTCGATCCCCACCCGCTGCAGACGTCGGACCAGCTGCGCGGTGGTGGGCGACGAGTTGTTGGTGGCGAAGACCACCCGCTTGCCCCGGTCGTGGAGCGCCGACACCGCAGCTGCCACGTCGCCGATCGGCTCCCCGGCAAGCCACAGCACACCGTCCAGGTCGAGGATCCACACCGACGCCTCCGCCAATACGACGGCGTCAACCGTCATTCGGCGGCGGGTTCGGTGGCCTCGACGTCGGCAGGGGCCCCTTTGTTGGCCTTGCGGCGGCGTGTGGACGCCGCCAGGGCATCGGCCGACTCGAGCGCCTTGGAGATCAAACCGGCCAGGGTCGACAGCTGATCATCGGAGACGGTTGTCGACGCAGTGGCGTCAGCAACCTCGGCCAGAGGGGGTGCGGTGGGCCCAGACGCCTCTGGCGATGGCGGCACCGGCCGCGCACTCAGGTCGGCGATCCGCTCGCCGGTCACCTTGGCCGCACGCTCCCAGTAGGACCGGAACATGCCGATGTCGAAGGCCCCGTCCTTGACCTTGGCCTGGTCGAGGAGGCGAGCTGGCGGATTTCTCAGGTCCCGGACGATGTGCAGTGCGGCCAGGCCCTTCAACGCGTACCAAGTCGGGTCGTACTCCCACCACCGGAAACCTTGGCGGATGGAAGACGGCAGGTAGTGGTGATTGTTGTGCCACCCCTCCCCACCGGTGATCAGAGCGATCAGGAACGAGTTCCGACTCGTATCCGCAGTGGCATAGCGGCGGCGACCGAGGATGTGGGCCATGGAGTTCACCAGGAATGTTCCGTGCCACAGCAGCACGGTCGACAGGAAGAACCCGATCAGCAAGCCGCCCCAGCCGAAGAAGGCCAGACAGAACAAGGCGAGGGCCCACGGCCCGATCCAACTGCGCCGCTCCAACCAGCGCAACTCGGGATAGGCGGCGAAGTCCTTGATGCCGTCGAGGTCGGTGTCCTTGTACTTGGTGGACAGGATCCAGCCCACGTGGCTCCACCAGAACCCGTCACGGGGCGAGTGCACGTCCCCGTCGAGGTCGGTATAGCGATGGTGGATCCGATGGTGGCTGGCCCACCACAGAGGGCCCTTCTGCAGGGCAGTGGTGCCCCCGAAGGCCATGAGGAACTGCGGGACCCGGCCCATCTTGTAGGTGCGGTGGGCAAAGTAGCGGTGGTAGCCGGCGGTAATGCAGAACATCCGGCCGACATAGAGCACGGCACACAGAACCCAGTCCTGCCAGGTGACATCCACGAAGAAGGCGGCCAGCGGGGCCAAGTGCACCAAGAAGAACGGGATGGCCGACACCCAGTCCGTGCGCGCCTCATCGGCCGAGTGGGCCGGTCCCGGAGTGCCCGGGGATCGCGTGGCGGTGGTCATGAGGGCGGGTGCGCGCCTAGGACGGGCCGCTCCTCCATCGTAGTGGACAGCGTCGTCAACGGGAAGGCGTGGCTCACACTACGTACAGGTTTCCGTTGGCGCCCTTGATGATCTTGATGGGGGTCAGCCCAGTGGTCGCTGGCCCCACGGTGACGGCTCCGGTCTTGGCGTTGAACTCAGATCCGTGGCAGGGACAGGTGATGACGTTCGCGTTCGCCTGATAGGCCACCGTGCACCCAGCGTGTGGACAGATGGCGTCGAAGGCGACGAAGGTGTCGGCCTTGGACTGGATCACCAGGGATGGATCGCCGGTCTTCGGATCGCTGAAGGATGCGGAACCGCCGACCGGCACGTCGGCAGCCGGTCCGATGGAGGTGCCCTTGGGCGGTGCCGCTGTCGTGGCTGTGGTGGTTCCGGGGGTTCCCCCGGTGGTTGTAGTGGTGGGTGCGCCAGTGGTCGATGTGGTCGTCGTGGTTGCAGCGCTCTTCGACGATGACGGAGCGAACGCCCGGCCTAGTCCGGCCACAACTGCAACCAGCAGTGCGGTTCCACCGGCGACCAGACCGATGACGGCACCCCTCGACATTGCGCCCTCATTGGAGTCGGAGCCGCTCACGGTACCCGTGGCACTACGTGCGGCGAGCCAGGTATCGAGGGCCGGTGCACCGGCAGCTCCAGCCAGGGCCACTGGCATCCAGGCGAAGAAGAAGACGATGTCCGATCCGGTGAAGTAGGGAGATGCGTGGAAGGAGATGACCAGGAACAGACTGAAGGAGACGAGCAGTCCACCGATGGCCGCAACCCGGGTAAGCAGGCCGAGCAACGCTCCGACCCCGATGGCCACCTCGCCGATGGCCACGATGGCCCCGATCACCGAGGCCGCTCCGGTCAGATGGCCGATCAGCCCGCCGATGGGGCTCGTGTGGGCCGCACCGACTATCTGGGCGTGGATGGAGATCGGGCTCGAGGCCCGGAAGAAGTCGGGATTGGCCAGCTTCTGCAGTCCGGCGAACAAGAACGTCACTCCAAGGAAGAGCCGGAGCGGCAGCAGGTACCACCCCATGGCGATCGAGCCGTCAGAGCCCCGCATCTGCCACATCGTCCCGGTCTCGGACGAGGCTCCGTCAGGAGATACTCCGGATCGATTGGTGGCCGCCTGCTGGCGTCGCGAGGCGTTCGAGGTCATGACCGTTCTCCCATGGGTGGGACCCTACAGGCTGCCCCTGGGACTCAGGCGGCATTCGCCTCGGTCTACGATGGCACTGTGGAACCGATCGCAACGACCGCTCCAGGCGTACCAGTGGCACCGGTCACACCGGTCACACCGGTCACACCGACGGCATCAGTCGCATCAGTCGCACCGGTTGCCGCTGCGAAGGTGCGTCCGACTCAGGAGCGTTCCCAGCCCGACCAGTTCATGCGGCGACTGTTGCGGATTCCCGACGAGCGCAAGCCGATCCCGGAGTCGGACACGAACCGGATCTTCGGGACGTCGATCCTGCTGTCCGCTACTCGGTGCCTGCTCAGCTACATCGTGCTCCCTATTCTGCTGCCCGCCATCGGCCTAGCCAAGGGAGTAGGGCCGATCATCGGCATCCCCATCGGCATCCTCGCCCTCACCTTCGACTTCCTCGGCATCCGGCGGTTCTGGCTGGCCGATCACCATCAGCGCTGGCTCTTCACCGGCATCTACGCCGTGGTCGGGGCCATGGTGCTCACGTTGCTGATCGTGGACATCTACGACCTCGTCGGCTGATCCGGAGCATCGTCGACCTCGTCGGCTGATCAGGGAGTGACGATCGGGAAGCCGCGATCGGGGGACTCCACCACGGCCAGCAGGCGACCGATCACTTCCAGATCGCCCTCGGTTCTTATCTGATCGAGCGGGGCTCCGATGAGCACACCGATCATCTGGCCCTTGGCCAGTTCCAAGGTCAGATCGGCCCCCGTCGTGCCCTCCCCCACCATTCGGTGGCTGAGGACGCCGTTGCGGAGCGTGGCCCGGTGGGTGACGCCTAGATCGGTGATTCGCCAGTCGATGGTCAGTTGTTCGTCCCAAGCCCGCGGACCATCGATGCGGATGGCGATGGCATCGAGCAGCTGCTCGACTGTGAGCGCACCCAGCACCTCCATCGAACCGACCGCTGGCGGCGCTTCGGCGATGCCATGGCGGAGTTCGTAGGCCCCGGTGAGGTAGAAGTTGCGCCAGGTCCCGTTTTCGGCGCCGTAGGCCAGGCGCTCGTAGACCTGGGCCAAGTGCTCCTTGGCCACGCCGTGGCTTGGATCGGCGAACACCACACGGTCCAACAACTCGGCGGCGAACCGCAGGTCTCCATCGGCGGCATAGGCGTCGGCCTTGGCCACCACTGCATCTGTGCCGCCCATGCAGTCGACATATCGGACCGAAGCTTCGACCGGAGGGTGTTGCCATAGCCGGGCCGGATTTCCATCGAACCAGCCCAGATACCGCTGGTAGACGGCCTTGACGTTGTGGCTGACCGAGCCGTAATACCCGTGGGTATGCCAGGCCTGGTCCAGCGCTGGCGGCATCACCAGTACCTCGGCGGCCTCGGCTCCGTTCATGCCGGAGTTCATCAGTCGAAGTGTCTGGTCGTGGAGGTAGGCGTACAGGTCACGCTGCAGCGACAGGTACTCGACCACCCGGTCGCTCCCCCACGTCGGCCAATGGTGCGAGGCGAACGACACATCGGTCTCCGATGCGAACAGAGTGACCGCCTCGTCCAGATAGGCCGACCACACCCGGGCATCACGAACGACTGCACCACGCAGGGTGACCAGGTTGTGGAGGTTGCGGGTGGCGTTCTCGGCCATGCAGAGGGCACGACGCTCAGGAAAGTGGAAGTTCATCTCGGCTGGGCACTCGGTTCCCGGCGTGAGCTGAAACACGATGCGTACCCCGTCGAGGACCTCCTCCTGGCCGGAGTGGGTCACGTCCACTGTGGGTGGGATCAGTCCGACCGATCCCGTGGAGTTGGTCATCCCCAGCCCGCAGCCGATCTGGCCGGCTGGTCCCTTCTCGAGTGCCGCTCCGTACATGTAGAACGCCCGGCGGCCCATAGCGGTACCGGCGTAGACGTTTTCAGAGACGGCGGACTCCATGAATCCTTGCGGCGCCAAGATCGGCACCGGACCCTCGTACACACCGCGCACGCCGCCGAAGTGGTCGACGTGGGCGTGGGTGTAGATGATGGCCGTCACCGGGCGGTCCCCCCGGTGGGTGCGGTAGAGAGCAAGTGCGGCCGCCGCCGTTTCGGCCGAAATAAGCGGGTCGATGACGATGATCCCAGTATCCCCTTCGACCAGGGTCATGTTCGACAGGTCGAGCCCCCGGACCTGATAGATCCCTTCGCAGACTTCGTACAGACCCTGCTTGGAAACAAGTTGACCCTGCCGCCACAGACTGGGATGGGCCGTGTCGGGGCACTCGGCGTCCAAGAAGCTATAGGCGTCGTTGTCCCACACGACCCTTCCATTGGTATCGGTGATGATACCGGGCTCGAGCGCACCTACGAAGCCACGGTCGGCGTCTTCGAAATCGGTCCGGTCGTGGAAGGGCAGGTCGGTTTGGTGGGTGCTGGCCATGACCCCGAGTGTGTCAGACCGTGCACCGACTCGCCTTACTGTGGGACAGAGGAGGCCGTCGGGCCTACCCGAGACCCGCAAAGACCACCCTCCCAGGAGTTCCATGCTGACAGTCGGACTGAACCACGTCGCCACCCTCACCAACGACGCCCGGCGGCTCCACGCCTTCTACCAAGAGGTGTTCGAGGCCGAGGTGATTCGAGATGCCCCCGAGATCGAAGGGGAAGAGGCGGTACGCCTGTCGATCCTCAAGATCGGCCCCCATACCGAGCTCAACGTGTTCGAGATCGATGGCAATACCGAAGCGGACCGGCAGGTACCGACGTTCGCTCGAGGCCGGATCGACCACTTCGGCCTGCAGGCCGCTTCGATCGAGGCCTTCGAGACCATCCGTGACCGGCTCATCGCCCGGGGCGCAGCCGATTCGTTCGTCACGGACTTCGGGCCCATGTTGAGCGTTTTCTTTCGGGACCCCGATGGACTCGAGGGCGAAGTCTGTGTGGCCAATCCCGATGCCGTGCCTGGGGTGACGAATCCACCGGGCACCCCGGCTGCACGGTATGTCGTAATCGATGCGTAGTGCCTGCACTCACACCCGAGGCACGGGCTCCGGGGGCTTGTCGATCCCGAGTCCTGGTTCTTGCCCGAAGGGCAGCTGGGGGGTGAAGGACCACTGCGGGTCTTCGTCGGTCGGGCCGTGGCGAGCAAGCTCCCACCCGTTGTAGGTCTTCAAGAAGTGATGGTGGTGACAGATCCGAGCCAGGTTGAGGAGTTCGGTGGGACCTCTGTCGGCGAACTTGATGACGTGA
>CAIVIS010000399.1 GCA_903906055.1 uncultured Acidimicrobiaceae bacterium | reverse complement strand
TCACCCACTTGGCTAACGTGCGCATCGTGTCGATGACGACGCTGGTGGTGAATGTGGCCCACGAGGTCGGGGCCAGCGCCATCGTCAAGGGCCTACGGGCGGTCTCCGACTTCGAGAACGAGTTGCAGATGGCGCAGATGAACAAGCAGCTGTCTGGAGTGGAGACCCTGTTCATTCCGACCAGTTCGGCCCACTCCTTTATCGCCTCGCGGCTACTGCGCGAGGTGGCCCGGTTTGGTGGCGATGTCACCGCCTTCGTGCCTAAGTTGGTCGCACTGCGACTCCAGGAGAAGTTCGCTGATGAGTGACATCTTTGACGACATGGACGCCGAGCTGGCCGAGGTGGAGCAGGCCGATGCCGAGGCCTACATCCGCAGTGCGATGGACATGGTCCTCACTGCCAAACCCATGCCGCTGTCTTCGTCGGTCCGGGTCGAGCGCGAGGAGTTGGTCGAACTCCTCGAGGGAGCCCTGGAGCGGATCCCCGAGGAAATCAAGCAGGCCCGATGGCTGTTGAAGGAGCGGGCGGACTTCCTGGTCGAGACGGAACGCAAGGCGGCCGGGATCATGGAAGAAGCACGCGTACAGACCGAGCGCATGGTCCAGCGCACCGAAGTGGTGCGCCAAGCCAACCATGTCGCCCAGCGGATTCTCGACGATGCCAATGAGGAAGCCCGTCGGCTGCGCTTCGAGGCCGAGGACTACGCCGACAAGAAGCTGGCCAGCTTCGAGATCGTGCTGGACCGGACCATGAAGACCGTGCAGGCCGGTCGGGAGAAGCTCCAGGTCAACCCGATCCCCGCTGTGGAGATCGGCGACCAGGGAGACACTTCGCTGGCTGGCGAAGTGGCCTACGGCTCTGAGGACGAGTCGGAGGGCTTCTTCGACCAGGATCTGGTCTGAGGCCTGTCGTGGCAGATCCTGCAACTGACGGTGCACCCCGAGGCGAACCCGCCGGTTGGCTGCCGAGGAACCGTCGGCCATTCAACGTCCAGGTGGCGGCATTGCGTAAGCAGGCTGGCACCACCAAGGTGGAGCACCGCGAGGGACTGATCCCCGGACTTGGGGCGGTATCGGTCGTCGTCCCCGACGATGAGCCGGTGGTCCTCGACCTGACACTCTCGTCGTATCCGGGCGGCATCACCGCCACCGGCGTGGTGAGTGCCACCTGGTCGGGGGAGTGCCGCCGATGTGGCGGTCCGGTGCACGGAATCGTGGCCGCCGAAGTACGTGAGCGCTATGCGCCAGTCGGCGGAGCCGACCGGGACGAGGAGGCCTACCCGCTGATCGGTGACGAGCTCGATCTGGAGCCGCTGGCCCGCGATGCCGTGCTCTTGGAGCTGCCGCTGGCCCCACTGTGCACCGACGACTGCTTGGGCTTATGTCCGACGTGTGGGGCCAACCGGAACACCGAACCGTGCGAGTGCGCACCGGCCACGGACCCCCGCTGGGCTGGGCTTGACGCCCTTCGTGACGAGGACCTTCAGACTTGACCTAGGATGCACTCCTTATGGCCGTTCCCAAGAAGAAGACCTCCAAGGCGAAGAGCCGCAGCCGTCGGGCATCCAACTGGGTGCTGAAGGTTCCGGCGCGTTCGGTGTGCCCACAGTGCACCACCGCCAAGCAGCCCCACATCGTGTGTCCCAACTGCGGTTGGTACAAAGGCCGTCAGGCCATCGAAGTCGACTAGTGGCGCGAGGCGCACCCCGACCGACTGGTGAAGCGTTCGCTGCATTGCCGGTGGCGGTCGATGCGATGGGTGGCGACAAGGCACCTGGTGAGATCGTTAGGGGCGCGCGGACGGTTGCCGAGGCTGGCGCCATCGGCGTGGTCCTGGTCGGACTGCCTGGGGGTATGGGCGATACCGGTGATCTGCCGCTGATCGAATGCAGCGAGGTCATCGGCATGGACGACGACCCCGGCCACGGCGTCCGACGGAAAAAGGACTCCTCGCTGGTGCGCGCAGCCGAAGCGGTGCGCGACGGCCGAGCCATGGCCATGGTGTCAGCGGGCAACACCGGAGCCACCATGGCCTCGGCCCTGCTGCGTATGGGACGACTCCCTGGAGTCATCCGGCCCGCCATCGCCACCCCGATTCCGGACCTCAAGAAGTCGTATCCCACGGTGATGCTCGATGCTGGGGCCAACGCCGAAGCCAGTGTGCCCATGCTGCTCCAGTTCGCTCAGATGGGGGCGGCCTACTCCACAGCTCGCTACGGCGTGGCCCGACCCCGGGTGGCCCTGCTATCCATCGGCGAGGAGAAGTCGAAGGGAACTCCGCTGATCAAGGAGACTCACGCCCTTCTGGCTCAAGGGGGCCATGGGGAGTTCGACTTCGTCGGCAACGTCGAAGGTCGGGACTTCTTCGATGACCAGGCCGATGTCATCGTCACCGACGGCTTCACTGGCAACGTGGCGCTCAAGACCCTGGAGGGCACCCTCCGGTTCCTCATGGCGGCGCTGGGGGAGATCTTCAGCCGCCCCGAGGCCGCAGAGGCCGCAGGCGCACTCCTGCCGCACCTGATGCCGCTGGCTAGTGCCCTCGACCCCGAAACGACCGGTGGGGCCATGCTGCTCGGTGTGGACGGAGTGTGCGTCATCAGCCACGGGTCGTCGACCTCGGTGGCCATGGTCAACGCCATCACCGTGGCCCACGACGTGGCGGTCGGCGGCATGGTGGCCGCTATCGCCGCTTCGGTGCGCCCGACGGGCGACGAGCCGGCTGACACGCCTGACTGATCCGGGCTCCCGGTTCG
>CAIVIS010000398.1 GCA_903906055.1 uncultured Acidimicrobiaceae bacterium | reverse complement strand
TTGCCGCAGTAGCACTCCCAGTCCTTGGTCGGACCGAAGATCTTCTCGCAGAAGAGGCCGTCCTTCTCGGGACGGAGGGTGCGGTAGTTGATGGTCTCCGGCTTCTTGACTTCGCCGTTGGACCATCCACGGATCGAGTCGGCCGTAGCCAGTCCGATCCTCAGCTGGTCGAACTCATTGACATCCAACATCAGAATCCCCTTTCGGCGGCGCGGCGTGCATCTTCTTCGTCTGACCCACGTTCGGGCCGGCTGATGTCGATACCTAGTTCTTCGGCGGTCCGGAATACGTCCTCGTCCAGCTCGCGCATCTCGATCTCCTCACCACCTGGGGCCAGGACTTCAACGTCCAGACAGAGCGACTGCATCTCCTTGATGAGCACCTTGAAGCTCTCGGGGATGCCGGGCTCGGGGATGTTCTCCCCCTTGACGATGGCCTCGTAGACCTTCACTCGGCCGAGCACGTCGTCCGACTTGATGGTCAGCAGTTCCTGGAGTGCATAAGCGGCGCCGAACGCCTCGAGCGCCCACACCTCCATCTCTCCGAAGCGCTGGCCACCGAACTGGGCCTTGCCACCGAGGGGCTGCTGGGTGATCATCGAGTAGGGACCGGTGGACCGGGCGTGGATCTTGTCGTCGACAAGGTGATGGAGCTTCAGGATGTACACGTAGCCGACCGAGATCGGGCTGTCGTACGGATCGCCGGTGCGCCCGTTGTAGAGCGTGCACTTGCCTTGGTCGTTGACCTGGATCGAGCCGTCCTCGCCGTCTGGGTTGAGCTTGCGGAAGATCTGCTGGATCGTCGGGTGACGACCGGCCTGATCCTCTTCGTCCCAGTGGGCGCCGTCGAACACGGGAGTCGAAACCCACACTGCGGGCTCGGTCCGGGGGCGAGTCTTGGTCTCGGTGCCGCGAAGCGGAACGGAGCCGAACTCGCCAGCACCTTCCCAACCCCAACGGGCGGCATAGCCCAGGCTGGACTCGAGCACCTGGCCGACGTTCATCCGGCTCGGCACACCCAGAGGGTTGAGCACGATGTCGACAGGGGTTCCGTCGGCCTGGTACGGCATGTCCTCGATAGGCAGGATCTTGGAGATGACGCCCTTGTTGCCGTGGCGTCCGGCCAACTTGTCGCCCTCGGAGATCTTGCGCTTCTGGGCCACGTAGACACGGACCAACTGCTCGACACCGGGCGGAAGCTCATGGGCATCCTCGCGGGAGAAGACGCGGACATCGATGACCGTGCCCTGCTCACCGTGGGGGACCTTGAGCGACGTGTCGCGGACCTCACGGGCCTTCTCACCGAAGATGGCACGAAGCAGGCGCTCTTCGGGGGTCTGCTCGGTCTCTCCCTTGGGGGTGACCTTACCGACCAGGACGTCACCAGGTCCGACCTCGGCGCCGACGCGGATGATGCCGCGCTCGTCCAAGTCAGCGAGGATCTCCTCGGAGAGGTTCGGGATGTCCCGGGTAATCTCCTCGGCGCCCAGCTTGGTATCGCGGGCGTCCACCTCGTGCTCCTCGATGTGGATCGACGTGAGCACGTCGTCCTTCACCAGGCGCTCGGACAAGATGATGGCGTCCTCGTAGTTGTAGCCCTCCCACGGCATGAAGGCCACGAGCAGGTTCTTGCCCAGGGCCAGCTCGCCGTTGTGGGTGGCAGGACCGTCGGCCAGCACGTCACCGGCCGAGACCTTCTGGCCCTCTTCGACGATGACCTTCTGGTTGATGGCCGTGTTCTGGTTGGAGCGGCGGAACTTGGCCAGGCGGTAGACCTTCTTGCCCAGCACGTGTCCGTTGCGGTCCTTGGTTCCGGCCTTGTACTCGACGACGATCTCGTCGCCGGAGACGTCGACGACGGTGCCATCGCCTTCGGCCATGACCACGTCACCAGCGTCGCGGGCGGCGCGGGCTTCGACACCGGTGCCGATGTAGGGAGCCTCCGGCACCACGAGCGGCACCGCCTGCTTCTGCATGTTGGCGCCCATGAGGGCTCGGTTGGCGTCGTCGTGCTCGACAAAGGGGATCAGTGCGGTCGAGACCGACACGATCTGCTTCGGCGAAACGTCCATGAGGTCGACCTCGGCCGGGGGCACGAAGTCGATCTCTGAAGTGGTCCCGTACGTCGTGGTGGCGGCACCCACACGCACGCCGGTGCCCTGGGGGCCACGACGGACGAGCACCTTCTCCTCGGTGAACCGACCCTTGTCGTCGAGGAGAGCGGAGGCCTGAGCGATGACGTGCTCTTCCTCTTCGTCGGCGGCGAGGTACATGATTTCGGTGGTGACCTGGCCGTCGACGACCTTGCGGTACGGAGTTTCGATGAATCCGTACTCGTTCACCCGGGCGTAAGTGGCCAGCGAGCCGATCAGGCCGATGTTCGGGCCTTCCGGGGTCTCGATGGGGCACATGCGGCCGTAGTGGGACGTGTGGACGTCACGGACTTCGAAGCCGGCACGCTCACGTGAGAGGCCGCCCGGGCCGAGGGCCGACAGACGACGCTTGTGGGCCAGACCCGACAGCGGGTTGTTCTGGTCCATGAACTGGCTGAGCTGGCTGGTGCCGAAGAACTCTTTGACGGAGGCGACGACCGGCCGGATGTTGATCAGGGTCTGAGGCGTGATGGCCTCGACGTCCTGGGTGGTCATGCGCTCGCGCACGACCCGCTCCATCCTCGACAGGCCCACGCGGACCTGGTTCTGGATGAGCTCGCCGACGGAACGGATCCGGCGGTTGGCGAAGTGGTCCTGGTCGTCGATCCGATAGTTCGACTCACCGTCGGCCATGTGCTTGGCCAGATGCAGCATGTAGGTCGACGATGCGAGGATCTCGGCCGGGCTGAGCACGCCCTGGGTGGGCGAAGGCCGCTCGAGGTCGATGCTCAAGATGTCAGAGATGCGCTCGATCTCCGGCCCGAGCTTCCGGTTCAACTTGTACCGTCCGACCCGGGTCAGGTCGTAGCGCTTCGGGTTGAAGAAGGCGTTCTCGAAGTACTGGCGAGCAGCCTCGACCGACAGGGGCTCGCCGGGACGGGCGCGCTTGTAGATCTCGAGCAGCGCCTCTTCGCGGGTGGGGGCAAGATTCTGCTCCTTCTCCCACTGGCCCTCGAGGAAGTCGAAGTGGCGGACGAACCGCTCCAAGAAGGCCTGGTCCTCGTAGCCGAGGGCGCGCAGGAGCACGAACAGTGACAGGCGGCGCTTGCGGGCCACACGGCAGCCGGCGGTGACATCCTTGCCGGGCTTGGCCTCGACGTCGAACTCGATCCACTCGCCCCGGTAGGGATGGATGGTGCCGGTGAAGACTGT
>CAIVIS010000397.1 GCA_903906055.1 uncultured Acidimicrobiaceae bacterium | reverse complement strand
TGCACGCATCGATGGCGCTGCGCGACGCCGGGTTCGAGACCATCATGCTCAACTGCAACCCCGAAACGGTCTCCACTGACTACGACACCTCCGACCGGCTCTACTTCGAGCCGCTGACCGACGAGGACCTGGCCAACGTCATCGAGGCCGAGCAGGCCGCGTCACGCGGCGAGGGCCGCCTGGTGGGTGTGATCGTGAGCCTGGGGGGTCAGACCCCGCTGAAGCTGGCGGCCGGTATCGACGAGTCCCTAGTGCTCGGCACCTCGCCCGCCTCTATCGACTTGGCTGAGGACCGCGAGCGGTGGAACGCACTGTGCGGGAGCCTGGGCATTCCCCAGCCTCCCGGGGGCACGGCCACCACGGCGGCCGAGGCCGTGGTCGTGGCTGGCAAAGTCGGATATCCCGTGCTGGTCCGCCCGTCCTATGTGCTCGGTGGCCGAGCCATGGAGATCGTCTACGACGACGATCGCCTGATCGAGGCAGTCGAAGCCATGTCTGGCGTCGGCGGCTCACTGGGCCGTGAGGGCGGGGTGACCGCAGACCGGCCCGTGCTGGTCGACCGGTTCTTGGAAGATGCTGTCGAAGTCGACGTGGACGCCGTGCGCGACGCCACCGGCGAGGTCGTCATCTGCGGTGTGATGGAGCACGTGGAAGAGGCTGGGGTCCACTCCGGCGATTCGGCGTGCGCCCTGCCGCCCCAGACCCTGTCGGCCGAAGTGATCGCCGAGCTCGAGCGCCACGTGCGGGTCATCTGCGAGGCCCTCCAAGTCCGTGGGCTGTGCAACGTGCAGTTCGCCGTCAAGGGCGACCAGGCCTACGTGCTCGAAGCCAACCCGCGGGCCAGCCGGACTGTTCCCTTCGTGGCCAAGGCCACCGGAGTGCCGGTAGCCATGGTGGCAGCCCGGGTCATGGTCGGGGCCACATTGGCCGAGTTGCGAGCCGAGGGGCTCCTGTGTGAGCCCGTTACCGGTCATGTCTCGGTCAAGGAGGCTGTGCTTCCCTTCAACCGGTTCCCCGGGGTGGATACCCTCCTCGGCCCCGAAATGCGCTCGACCGGCGAGGTGATGGGGATCGGTTCCACCTTCGGACTCGCCTTTGCCAAGAGCCAGATTGCCGCGGGTAACCGGCTGCCCACATCGGGCACCGTGTTTCTATCGCTGGCTGACCGGGACAAGACGGGCGGGCTCGAAGCGGCACGCCAGTTCGCTGGCCTCGGCTTCGACATCGCCGCCACCTCGGGCACGGCAGCCCTGCTCGAGTCCGAGGGGATCACGGTTGGCACCGTCGTGGCCAAGGTGGGAGAGGCCCATGAAGGCAGGGTCGATGCTGTCGAACTCATTGCCAGCGGCAAGGTCCATCTGGTGATCAACACACCACGAGGCCGAGGCCCCCGGGCAGACGGCATCCACATCCGGGCCACTGCGCTCGCTCACTTGGTGCCGTGCCTGACCACGGTGGCCGCGGCCAAGGCGGCAGCTGCCGGTATCGCCGATTGGATCAGCCACCCGCTGTCGGTCCGATCGTTGCAGGAGTACCACGAACGATGAACCGTTGCGTGACGGCGAGGTGAGCGGCGGCGAGGTGAGTGGCGGCGAGGTGAGCGACTCGGGCGCAGCTCGAGGGGGCCGAACCCGACGGGTGCGGCGATCGGACGCCCGCAGCCGGGTCGACCTGGCCGTGACGGTGGGCTCGCTCACCTTGGCCAACCCGGTGATGACCGCATCGGGCACGGCTGGACATGGCGATGAGCTCGAGGCCTACGCCCCGCTGTCCGAGTTGGGGGCCATGGTGGTCAAGTCCCTGTCGGTCGCCCCGTGGCCCGGTAATCCTGCACCTCGGGTCCACCAGGCCGGCGCCGGGATGCTCAACAGCGTGGGGCTCCAGGGCCCTGGGCTCGAGGCATGGATCCGAGACGACCTGCCCCGATTGGTGGCGGTGGGGGCCCGCACGGTGGTCAGCATCTGGGGTCAGCGGGTCGACGACTACGCGGAAGCAGCCGCCATCTTGTCCGACGTCGATGGACTGACGGCCATCGAAGTCAATGTGAGTTGCCCCAACTTGGAGGACCGGCGGCACATGTTCGCCCACTCACCGGAGTCGACTGCCGCTGTCTTGGCCGCCGTGTCAGCCGGGTGCCCGGGGATCCCCCTGTGGGCCAAGCTCAGCCCGACTGTGTCCGACATCGCCGAAGTGGCCGGGGCGGCGCTCGACGGCGGAGCCGAGGCGGTCACGTTGATCAACACGGCACTGGGCATGGCCATCGACATCGAGCAGCGGGCCCCGCAACTGGGCTCGGGCCGAGCTGGCGGCGGGCTGTCCGGTCCCTCGATCCACCCGATCGCGGTGCGGGCCGTATTCGATGTCCGGGCCCATCATCCCGACGCCACCATCATCGGGGTCGGTGGAGTGATGTCCGGCGCAGATGCGATCGAACTGGTGATGGCCGGGGCCGACGCTGTCCAGGTCGGCACGGCCACCTTCCGGGACCCACGGGCCCCGTGGCGGGTGCTCGACGAGATGGCCCGGTGGTGTGTGGACCACGCAGTGGGCTCGGTGCGCGAGTTGCAAGGTGTGGCTCACGGTTGAAGCCAATAGTTGAGGCGCTCTATGAGTGGCTCGATGAGTGGAGTCGCATGATGACAGACGGACCAAGGAGTAGTGCAGACAATGGGTGATGTGACGAGTTCCGACGCCTTGACGGGCGCAGAGGGGTTTGCCAGCCGAGTGGCTCGGGCTGTGGCCGAGACCGGCCCGCTGTGTGCCGGCATCGACCCCTCGGTCGGACTGCTGGGCGAATGGGGACTGCCTGCCTCCGCCGACGGGGTGCGCACCTTTGGACTGCGGTGCATCGAGGCATTCGCCGGTGTGGTGCCGGTAGTGAAGCCACAGGTCGCCTTTTTTGAGCGATGGGGCTCAGCCGGCATGGCCGCGTTGGAAGATGTGCTCGCCGCGGGTCGGGCTGCGGGGCTGCTGGTCATCGCCGATGCCAAGCGAGGGGACATCGGCTCCACCATGGAGGCCTACGCCTCGGCGTGGCTCGACCCGACGAGCCCCCTGGTGGCCGACGCCGTCACCGCCACTCCCTACCTCGGCCTTGGTGCCCTGCAGCCCGCACTCGACCTAGCCGCGGCCAGCGGCCGTGGCGTGATCGTGGTGGTGCGCAGTTCCAACCCCGAGGGGCGGTCTCTACAGGAGGCCCGCACATCTTCGCTCCACGATGGCCCGTCCGATGGCCCGTCCGATGGCCCGTCCGTCGAAGACATGCTCCTTGCTGGCATTGCTGAATGTAATCACAGAGGCCTGTCCGTTCCTGGAACTGTGGGTGCTGTGGTGGGTGCCACTCGGGAGCCCTCCGCCTTCGATCTGGCCGGGTTGGGGGGCGTCATCTTGGCTCCTGGCCTCGGTGCGCAAGGGGGCACGGCTGCAAGTGCTGCGGCATTGTTCGGCGGTTGCCCGAGAGGGAGCGTGCTACCCAGCGCCTCGAGGTCGATCCTGGGAGCAGGACCCGACGTGGCCGGGCTGCGCGAGGCGGCC
>CAIVIS010000396.1 GCA_903906055.1 uncultured Acidimicrobiaceae bacterium | reverse complement strand
GTTCGTTCGACCTGTCGACGTTGCGGCTGGTGGTGACCGGTGCCGCCGTTATCCCGGTCGAGCTGATCGAGTCGCTCTGGTCGGATCTCGGCATCGAAACAGTGCTGACCGCCTACGGGCTGACCGAAGCCACCGGGACTGTGACCATGTGCCGACAGGGCGACTCGGCCGAGATCATCGCCACTACCTCAGGTCGAGCTATTCCGGACGTGGAGGTGCGGATCATCGATGGCGAGGGCAACGAACTCGAGGCGGGGGAGCAGGGGGAGATCGTGGTCCGCGGCTACAACGTCATGTCCGGCTACCTCGACGCTCCTGAAGCCACGGCAGAGGCCATCGATCCCGACGGATGGCTGCACACCGGCGATATCGGCTTCTTGGACGCCTCGGGCAACCTGGCCATCACCGACCGACTCAAGGACATGTACGTCAGCGGCGGGTTCAACGTCTACCCGGCTGAAGTCGAAGCCGTCCTGCGTCGCCACCCCGGCGTGGCCCAGGTGTCCGTCGTCGGTATCCCCGACCATCGGATGGGCGAGGTCGGCCTGGCTGTAGTGGTGCTCGCTCCTGACGCCGACCCCGAGGCCGTGACCGCCACCCTGCCCGGATTCGCCAAGGACCAGCTGGCCAACTTCAAGGTGCCTCGTCGAGTAGAGGTGGTCGACGTGTTGCCGACCAACGCCAGCGGCAAGGTGCTCAAGCGCGAGCTGCGGGCCCGGTTCGGGTCCTAGGTCCCACTCATCCAGCCTTCACTCATCAACCCCTGAATCATCCGTTTCGCCACACCGACCAACAAGGAGCATCCCGTGAGAGGCATCGTCTACACCGGTACTGACGTCGAGGTCACCGATCAGCTGGGCATCGGCGATCCCGGACCCACCGAGGTCCGGGTGGCCATCGGAGCCGCTGGCGTCTGTCACAGCGACCTCTCGGTCATCAACGGAACCATCCCGTGGAAGGCCCCCGCCGTGCTCGGCCACGAGGGCGCCGGTGTGGTCGAGGCAGTCGGGAGCGAAGTGCGTTCGGTCAAGCCCGGTGACCACGTGGTGATCGCCACCCTGGCCAGCTGCGGCACGTGCAGGGCGTGTTCGACCGGGCACCCGACGTGGTGCATCAAGACGCTGGGGAACGTATCCACCCCGTTCACCTACAAGGGCGAGCCGGCATCGAACTTCGCAGCCACGTCGGTGTTCGCCGAGTCGACCATCGTCAAAGAGGTCCAGGCGGTCAAGATCTCGAAGGACGTCCCAATGACGTCGGCCTGCCTGATCGGCTGCGGCGTACTCACCGGTGTCGGTGCAGTTCTCAACCGAGCCAAGGTGCAGGCCGGGGAGACCGCTGCCGTGTTCGGCGTCGGAGGTGTGGGACTCAACGTCATCCAGGGTCTCCGCCTGGCTGGAGCCAGCCGCATCATCGCTGTCGACACACTGGCATCCAAAGAGGGGCTGGCTCGCCAGTTCGGCGCCACTCACTTCGTCGACGCGTCCCAGACTGATGCCGTGGCTGCCATCCGTGAGATCGTTCCGCCCGGCCCGGCCCGGATCGCCGGTGCCCTCGGGTGGACCGGTGGCGTCAACTGGTCCTTCGACTGTGTGGGGCACCCAGCAGTGCTCCGCAACGCCCTCGACGTCCTCGACTGGGGCGGCAATGCCCTGGCCATCGGCATCCCACCGCAGGGGACCGAGGTCTCGGTCGATGTGAATGCGCTGGCTTATGTCGACCGTGGTCTGCTCGGCTGCCGCTATGGGTCATCGCGTCCTCATCACGACATCCCGCTCATGGTGGAGCTGTACCTGTCGGGCAAACTCATGCTCGACGAGCTGGTCACCGAGAAGAAGCCCCTCGAGGGTTTCCGCGAGATCGTGGAGGACATGGAGGCGGGCAAGTTGGCCCGCGGCGTGCTCACCTTCTGACCCTCCCGACGGCCCTGTGGTCCTACTGGCCCCTCCCGACCTGCCCGTTCAGGCCAGAGGGCGCAAGGCGACGTTGTAGTCGTCACCAAGGTGTCCAGCCAGGACGTCCATGGAGTAGCGGCTCTCCCACAGCGCAACCGCGGCCCGTGACGCGTCCTCGTAGGTATCGGCGTCGAACAGATCAGCCATGGCCAGGCTGACATGTTCGGTATCGACCGGTACGCGGCGGACGCCGTCTCCGGTGAGGCCCTCGTCGATCCAGACCAGGTCGCTGGTAATCACTGGGATGGAGCGCTGCAGGGCCTCGAGGATGACGAAGGGCGGGCCCGAGTCGCACCGGGTCGGATGGACGAGTACGTCGATCCGGGGAAAGACCGACTCCAACACCTCGCTACGGCTGACGCGGCCGAGCCACTCCACCGATCCGTCGGGGAGGATCAAATCTGGGGGCAACGTGTCAGTCCCGACGACGACCAACCGGGCATCAGGGTGCGTGGTGAGCAGCGAGCGGAAGGCGTCCACTACGACGCGTCCCCCCTTGCCTTCGAAGTCGGTGGAGATGAAGCCGATGGTCCGGGGTGGACCCGGCCTCGGCTCGGACGCCACCCCGTCAATCGCCAGCGTGCGGACCAACACCCGTTGGGGGTCAGCACCGGCCTCGATCAAACTGTTGCGGTAGTGATCGGACTGGACCAGAGACAGAGCGGCGGTGCGGGGTGGAAACCACGGGACCTGCACACCGAAGGTGCGCGCCAACAGATGCTCCATCCATGTGGCGAACAACACACGTCGGTGTGACCAGTGGAAGCGGTCTTCGTAGAGCACCGACAGGGGGAATCCGGCACTCATCACCAGGGGCAGGTCGGTTCCGATGAGGCGAAGCGAAAACACGTGGGAGTGCATCAGGTCGAACGCATCGGGATCGACCGTCAGATAGCGATAGGGCTCACGGAAGAGCAGACCGGTACGCCGCAGGGCCAACTCGATGCCTCGAGCACAGAAGATGAAGGCATCTCGGGCCCGGATCGCCCCGTGCTTCGGCCGGCGTCCCCGCTCGACCAGCGTTCCATCGGCCAGCGCATCGATGTAGGTCGTGTAGGTCACACCTTCTGGGGGCCGGGCCAGCAATGCCTCGGTGAAGGCCACATCGCCACCAGCGATGTCATGGCCCGATACTGGACTGAGGAGGAGGACTCGCGTGATGAGGGGACAGTACAGGGAATCGCGGTCCCTTCAGGCTGGTCGGTGGTCGCCCATGCGCTCGAGCGCCAGCTCGTGGAGCTCGCCGATCCCGGCTGCCGCCTCAGTGGCCAACAGAGCGACATCGGGTGTCATCTTCAGGTCGCCGGTCACGCCGAAGAAGAGCTGGCCGTTGTAGGAGAGGATGGCCGTCCCCAGACGGAGCCCATGGCTGATGGGGACGTAGGGGCGGTACTCCAGCATCTCGCGGCCCAGGCAGTACAAGGGGATCTGTGGGCCGGGCACGTTGGTGGTCACCGTGTTGAGCGACTGCTGTCCGAACCGGTGCATCGACCGGATCGTGGTCCGGGTAGCCAGTCCCATCACCATGGGTGGCACCAAGTCCACGATGGAGACGACAACCTCTCCCGCCTCGGCGATGTGCGACGCCTTGAGGCCGCTCATCTGGACACGGACGGACTCGAGCCGATCGATCGGATCGGCCAGTGACACGGGGAGCTCGTACAACAGGGCAGAGACGCGGTTGTCCGGCACCCCCTTGGCATCCTCATGCCTGGTCGATACCGGGACGAGGGATCTGACCACGGCACGGGAGACGTCATCGCCTCGCTCGAGGAGCACGGCCCGGTAGCCACCGGACACGGCGGCGAGCACGACATCGTTGACCGTCCCACCGAATGCCGAACGGATGGTCCGCACGGCGTCGAAGCTGGCCGAGGAGTGGGCCCATACCCGGTGTGGCCCGATCGGACCCTCGATGGAGAGCTTGCGGGTAGGGATGAGCCGTTCGCCGAAGCGGACCGCACCTTCGAGCGTGGCCAGTGCCGTCCGAGCCGCGGCGACCGGGTGGGCCAATGAGGACGGGAGCGTTCGGGCCCCATTCGAGATGTCGGCAGTCAGCCCAGCCCACGATTCGACGACCTTGTGCACGCGGGAAGGCTCGGCATGGGGCTTCCACGGCACTGGCGCACCGAGGGGGTGATCCGGCTCGACATCCAGTAGGACCGTGAGGAGGTCGACGCCGGCGATCCCGTCGACCATGCAGTGGTGCACCTTGAAGATGATCGCCCACCGGCCGCCCGACAGCCCCTCGACCAGCCACATCTCCCACAGCGGCCGCTCGCGGTCGAGTTGCTGGGACATGATTCGCCCCATCAGGGCGCAGAATCCAGCGTCGTCGCCGGGGTGGGGCAGGGCCGTGTGGCGGAGGTGGTAGCCCAGGTCGAAGTCGGGATCGTCCACCCAGACCGGCCGGCCCAACTCCAGTGGAACCGTTCGCACTCGCTGGCGGTAGCGGGGGATGAGGTGGAGCTTCGATGCCACCAGCGATCGGAGGGCGTCGATGGACGGTGGGAGACCGTCGAACACACAGGCCCCGGCGATGGCCATCTGCACGGATCCGTCTTCGAGGTACAGGAACTCTGCATCCAACGCGCTGAGCCTGTCTGTCACCTGTCCACCCTTCCTCCAGCCCTCGCCGCACCCTACGGCCGTGCTGCACAGGCGAACAGGGTCTTTGGTCCTACGCCGCGGGCGCCCTGTTACAGTCGCCCCCGATATGACGGCGCGTCCACTTCCAGGGGAGCACGCCACGCTGGTGGAGGTCTTGCGGGCCGCGGCTCGGATCAACGCATCAGTGGAGGCATACGTAGAGCCAGCCACCGCTGACCGTCCACGTGCCGCACTCACCTTTGCCGCCCTGGACCGTGCCGCAGACGGGGTGGCTGGCCTGCTGGCCTCGCACGGCGTAGGGCCGGGAACCGTCGTCTGCCTACTGCTCCCGAGTTCCATCGACTACATGGTCCTCTACGCAGCAGCCGTCCGCCTTGGCGCCATCACCTCGGGTATCAATCTGAGACTTGGTGCATCTGAGGTGGCCTCCATCGTCGGACGCACCCGCCCGGTGGTGACCGTGATCGATGACGGAGGTGCAGTTCCCGATGGTCCAGCCGGCACCGTCCTCACCCGAACTGCGTGTCGCCAAGCCGTCGACGGGCCACCTCCCTCGGCATGGCCGGTGCTGTCGGCGTCGGACCCAGTGGCGGTGGTGTGGACCAGTGGGACCACCGGACTACCTAAGGGAGCCGTGTTCGACCACGACAACCTGCGGGCGGTGGCCGAGGGAGTCGATGTCCTGTCCGAACCCGGCGACCGCCGCCTGTCCCCCCTGCCGTTCGCCCATGTCGGGTCGATGACCCGGATATGGGACGAGGCAGCCAACGGCATCACCACGGTGATCACACCCACACCATGGAAGGCGGCCGATGCCGTTGCGGTGATGGAGACCGAGCGGATCACCGTGGCCCAGGGGGTGCCGACCCAATGGGCGCTGGTGCTGGCCCAACCGGCCCTGGCTACAGCCGATCTGTCCTCGCTCCGGATCGCCGGCACCGGGGCTTCGCGGGTGCCGGCCGAGCTGGTGGCAGCCATGCGCCAGGCGCTAGGGGTGCCCGTGGTCGTTCGCTATACCTCCACCGAGGCATCGCTCGGTACTGGCACCGTGCGGGGAGACCCGGATGATGCCGTGGCCACGTCCGTCGGGCACCCGGTGCCCGGGGTCAGCCTCGCCATCGCCGACGACGACGGCATCCCGGTCGCCCCGGGAGAGGTAGGCCGGGTGCGCCTGCGGTCGACAGCAGTAATGCGCGGCTACTGGGGCGGCCCGCCCATCGGGCCGGGGGCAACTGGTCTGGTGTTCGACGCGGACGCCACCGCCGAGGTGCTGGCCGCTGACGGTTGGCTGACCACCGGCGACTTCGGCTTCGTCGATGGAGAGGCACGGCTCCATCTCGTCGGGAGGGCGAACGAGCTCTACATCCGGGGCGGCTACAACGTCTACCCGGCCGAAGTGGAGGGCGCCCTGGGGGAGCACCCCGATGTCGACCAGGTCGCCATCGTCGGCGTCCCCGACCCGGTGCTGGGGGAGATCGGGGTGGCCTTCGTAGTCCGTGCCGCTGGTTCGACGTCCGATGAGGCCGACCTCTTGGCCGCACTACGGGAGATGGCGCGTGGATCGCTGGCCGACTACAAGGCGCCTGACCGGCTGGTGGTGCTCGACCGTCTTCCCCTGACCCCGATGATGAAGGTAGACAAGAGGGTCCTGGCCGAACTGGCCAACCCGGAGAAGAACGGAGCCATGCTGCGATGACCGGCAACTCGATACCTGCCCACGGTGGCGTCACCGACGACCCCATCAAGATCGGCACCATGCTCTACACGCTGGTCGAGCCCCACCGCGGCCACGAGGTGGCCTATAACCGCTGGTACGAGCGGGACCACTTCTACGCCGGCTGTCAGATCGGTGCCTACAACTTCTCGGGGGCCCGTTTCGTGGCTACGGCCCCCATGAAGGCGCTGCGCTATCCCACCGGTGACGGCGCCCTGGTGGCAGATCCGTCGACCGGTAGCTACCTCGGGGTGTATTACGTGCTCGACGGCCACCACGACGAGTGGAACCGATGGGCCGTCGACCAGGTCAACGTCTTGCACAAGGCCGGCCGGATGTTCGACCACCGGGACCACATCCACACCGGGCTCTACCGGTTCGAGTGGGAGCACCGCCGCGACGTGGACGGCGTGCCCGCTGAACTCACACTGGACCATCGGTTCGCCGGCATGGCCTCGGTCTTCATCGAGCCAGCCGACGGAGTGACCGGGGCACAGATCGGGACCTGGCTGCGCGAGCGGTACCTCCCGCCGGCAGTTGCGGGCACGCCCGTGGCTACGGTGCTCGGATTCAGCCCGCTGCCGCTGCTGGCTGATGCCCCTGGCGACGTGCCCCGGGGTGAGACGCTGGATGAACGGGTACTGGCCATGTGCTTCATCGACGAGGCCCCTGACGGGGTCTGGCCGGACGTGTTCGCCCCACTGGGCTCGGCCCTGTCCGATGCTGGGTTGGGGACGGTCATCTGGGCCTCCGCGTTCATCGGGACAGTGCCTGGTACCGATACCTATGCCGATCAACTGTGGGCTGACCAGTAGCGCTGCAGCCAGCCGGCTGGCCCTTCCGTTACGAACCACCCCGCACCCAGACCAGGAGCACGATCCACATGAACGACGCAGAGCAGGCACAGATGGAGGAGCGGGCCCAGGCCCGAGGGTGGGTGTTCGCCCCTACCCTGTGGGGCCTGATCGAGGCCCGGGCCCAGGCCACTCCGGATGCCGTCCTCGCCCATGAGGACACCGGGCGCGAGCTGACCTTCGCCGGATACCGCGATGCCTGCCTGCGGGCCGCGGCGGGTCTGTACGTCGAGTGTGGGGTCACCGATGGCACCAGTGTCAGCTGGGAGCTTCCGACATGGAACGAGTCGCTCGTCCTGGTCGGGGCGCTGGCTCGACTTGGGGCCCGACAGAATCCGCTGATCCCGATCTACCGGAATCGTGAGGTCGGCTTCATCACCACGCAGAGTGAGGCCTCGCTACTCATCGTCCCGACCGTCTACCGCGGGTTCGACTTCGAGGCCATGGGCAACGAGATCGCCGCCGACCGGCCCGGACTGTCGGTCCTGGTCGTAGACCGCGCACTGCCCGACGGTGACCCGGCCGTGCTGCCCCCGGTCCTGCCCGCGACGTCGTCGGCTGACGCTCCGGTCACGTGGCTCTTCTACACGTCGGGCACCACTGCCGACCCCAAGGGCGCACCCCACACCGACCTCACGGTGATGGCCTCGGCCCTGGCTATGTCCGAGTGCCTCGACATCCGGTCCGATGATGTATCCGCCCTGGTGTTCCCCTTCACCCACATCGGCGGCATCGGATGGCTGATCAGCGCCCTGTTCACCGGATGCACGCTGCTGATCACTGAAGCGTTCAGCCCGACTGATACCCCTGCGTTCCTGGCCGACAACCAGGTGACCCTGGCCGGATCGGG
This sequence comes from uncultured Acidimicrobiaceae bacterium, assembly GCA_903906055.1. GTDB lineage: Bacteria > Actinomycetota > Acidimicrobiia > Acidimicrobiales > RAAP-2 > Bog-756. The sequence goes on along the minus strand of CAIVIS010000396.1, from coordinate 8,145 downwards.
CACCCCGTTCCACATGGCGTACCTGGCCGCCCAGCAGGCCCGGGGCGAGGGAGCAGATCCGATCTTTCCTCACGTCCGCTCCTACCCAGGAGGCGGGGCGCCCAAGCCGCCACAGCTCCACCACGATCTCAAACGGGAGATCGGTGGAGTGGGGATCATCTCGGGCTACGGGCTGACCGAGGCACCCATTGTGGTGATGGCATCCATGGGGGACTCCGATCAGAAGCTGGCCGACACCGAGGGACGCCCCACGCCAGGCGTCGAGCTGATCGTGGTGGCTCTGGACGGTACTCGGGCCGGCCGTGGCGTCGAAGGAGAGATCCGGCTGAAGGGCCCGCAGATCATCAAGGGCTACCTCGACCCGGCGCTCGATGCCGAAGCCTTCGACGCCGACGGCTACTTCCGAAGTGGCGATCTCGGGATCGTGGACACCGAGGGCTACGTGACGATCACCGGCCGGCTGAAGGATGTGATCATCCGCCACGGCGAGAACATCTCGGCCAAGGAGGTCGAAGACCTCCTGTACGCCCACCCCGCCGTGGCTGATGTGGCCGTCATCGGCCTGCCCGACCCGAAGACAGGGGAGCGTGCCTGCGCGGTAGTAGCGCTGGCCGAGGGCGCGTCATTGGACCAGGCAGACATGGTGGCGTACCTGAAGGGCGAAGGCCTGCGGGTGAACGCCATCCCCGAACAGTTGGAACTGGTCGATATCGTCCCGCGCAACCCGGCGGGCAAGATCTTGAAGCACACCCTGCGCGATCGTTTCGCGCCCCACAAGGCAGCACCGAGCACCGGAGGAAATCCATGAGTCCGATCCAACGCGTCACCCTTGGTCAAGGAGGCGACGAGCACGAAGCGGCCGATGCCGCCATGGCCGGGATGGTCATCGCACGGTTCGAGGGCCGAGTAGCCGTCGTCACTGGGGCTGGATCGGGTATCGGTCGGGGCGTGGCCCAGCGCCTGGCCGCCGAAGGGGCGCTCGTGGCCGCCCTCGACGTCTCCACAGATGCGGTGGTCGAGACGGTGGCTGGCATCGTGGCCTCCGGGGGGACGGCTGTGGCCTACACCTGCGATGTGACCTCGGAGACCTCGGTCGCCGACACCATGGCCTCCATCGTCACCGACTTGGGGCCTCCTCGTGTGGTCTGCAACGTGGCCGGTATCGGTGGTTTCTTCCACACGGCCGACATGCCCTTCGACCGGTGGCAGAAGATCTTGGCCGTCAATCTGACCGGGCCATTCCTGGTGTGCCGGGCCGCCCTGCCGCACCTGTTGGAGCATGGTGGATCCATCGTCAATGTGGCCTCGAACACCGCCCTCATGGGCCAGGCCTACTCGGCCGCCTATTGCGCGTCCAAGGGTGGTCTCTTGATGTTCACCAAGGCATTGGCAGCTGAATACCTGGGCAAGGGAGTGCGGGCCAACGTGGTCGCCCCTGGGGGTACGGACACACCGCTACTGGGCACGTTCGGGCTTCCCGAAGGGGCGGATCCGAAGCAGCTCACCAAGATCATGACCCCAATGGGGTTTTCGACCCCCGCCGAAATAGCCGCCTCCATCGCCTTCCTGGCCTCCGACGAGTCGTCGTACACGACGGGTGCCGTGCTGTCGGTAGATGGTGGGCTCACCGTCTGAACGGGGCACCCGGCCGCAACTCAGCCCTCGACGCGGCACGGCTGGCAGGCAGGCGACCACGTCAGAAGCGACAAGTAGTGCACGAAAGACTGCAGCGCCTTCGGCGTGCAACAATGGAACATCGAGCGATGATCTGTCGCTTCTGACCCGTGAGGTGAACGATGACCGACATCCGTCCGGTCGACAGTTGGAGCTCAGACTTCGATGTACTGAGCCAGACCTATGTCGATGACCCCTTTACCATCTGGGACGATCTCCGCACGTCCTGCCCGGTCGCCCACACCGATCGGCGGGGGAGTACCTGGCTGCCCACCAAGTACCAGGACGTAGTCGACCTGGCGCACGACATCGAGCACTTCAGCTCCCTCGACATCACCGTCATCCCGTTCACCGGCGAGGCTCCCGACGAACCGGTGCTTCCCTATGGCGTGCCGCCTATCTCGGCCGACCCGCCGCTGCATACCTTCACCCGACGGCTGCTCCTCCCGTGGTTCTCCCACACCAAGGTGGAGAGTTACGAGGCCATGACCCGCGAACTCTGTGCTGGTCTGGTCGAAGGATTTGTGGCCGACGGTCGGGCCGATGCTGCCTCCGAGTACGCGCAGCAGATTCCGGTCCGGGTGATCGGCGCCATCTTGGGCGTGCCGCCCGAGATGTCGGACACCTTTACCGGCTGGGTACGGGCCGTCCTCGAGTTCGCCGACGACGAGGAGATCCGGCGCGAGGGCACGATCGCACTGATCGAGTACTTCGTGGCTGAGGTGGAGCGGCGCAAGCAGGATCCTGGAGATGACCTGCTGAGCGCGCTACTCCAGACCGAGGTCGACGGCCAGCCCCTCGAAGACTCGATCGTGCTGGGGGTGGCCGCCCTCACGTTGATCGCCGGGGTGGACACCACGTGGAGTGCCATTGGCTCCTCGCTGTGGCACCTAGCCACTCACCCCGAGGATGCCAAGACCTTGGCCACCGAACCCGAGGCCATGAACCTGGCCATCGAAGAGTTGTTGCGGGCGTACTCGCCGGTGACCATGGCCCGCATCGTGACGGGCGAGGTCGAGTTCCAGGGCTGCCCGATGCACGCGGGCGACAAAGTGCTGATGAACTTTCCGGCTGCCAACCGCGATCCAGATGCCTTTGAGCGACCCGACGAGGTCATCCTCGACCGGGCCCACAACCGCCACGTGGCGTTCGGCTCAGGGATCCACCGTTGCGCTGGGTCCAACCTGGCCCGGATGGAGCTTCGGGTGGCCATCGAGGAGTGGTTGAAGCGGATTCCTGACTTCCGACTCGCAGACGATGCCGACGTGACCTGGGCCGGCGGTCAGGTCCGCGGGCCCCGTAGCCTGCCGGTGGTGTTCCCATGAAGATCTGGGTCGATCCCGACAAGTGCACCGGACACGCCCGCTGCTACGGCTTGGCGCCCGACCTCTTCTCGGTCGACGACTACGGGTTGTCGTCGGTAGTGGGCGACGGCACGGTCCCCCCCGAACTCGAGGACAAGGCCCGGCTTTCGATCGCCAACTGCCCCGAGTACGCCATCGTGGAGATCACCGACTGAATTTGGAAGTGCACCTCTAGAGAGAAGTGCACCTCGAGACAATGGGCCGTGGTTCCAACTGACAGAGCGGAGTCGGAACATGAACGGATGACGGAGACGGCATCAGAGGCACGGCTGCGATCGCTCACCATAGGGCTGGCGATGGCCGTCACCATGGTGGTCATCTTGCATGCTGGTGGTGCCTGGCTCCTCGGCCATGGGCTCATGTGTGGGGGCCAGTGCGCACTGCCGTGGGAGTTCGTGGTGGAGTTCCCGGCGGGTACCCCGCAGTCCCAGGTGACCCGGGCCATCGACGACTGCTCCCACTTCGCCTTCGTGCAGTCGGTCGATGCACGGATGGATGCTCCCATTGGTTCGGGTCCCGGGCCTCGGATCTGGACGTATTCGAAAGAGGCCGGACAGGTCGCCCAGTTGCGCCACTGCGTGCTCGCCGGCGGGGCACAGTGGATCGCCATGCCGGCCTAGCGATCTCCATCCGATGTCGCCGCAACACCATCAGGCGCAATCGACAGCGGGATGGGTTACGGAGACGAGCGCGTAGCGTTGTCGTATCGACGAGGAGGTGTCCATGACGGAGAGCCACGGAGTCGGCGCACAAATCACGCCGGCCACCACCATCGAAGAGCGTCTGGCTATGGGTCGGGCCATACGGTCAGATGTGCCCCGGACGTCGCTTGCTGCCTTCGGCCCAGCAACAGCCCGTGATCCGATCGCCATCCTCGAGGCACAGGCCGAGTCGCGAGTGGCCGAACTCAACCCCATCCGGTACGGGCGCATGGCGACCAGTCCGTTCGCGTTCTATCGGGGTTCAGCGGCGGTCATGGGGGCCGACCTCGGATCGGTGGTCCGGTCCCCGATCTACGTGCAGCTCTGCGGCGATGCGCATCTGTCGAACTTCGGCATCTTCGCATCGCCCGAGCGGCAGTTGGTCTTCGACATCAATGACTTCGACGAGACAATTCGGGGACCCTTCTGCTGGGACCTGAAGCGGCTAGCCGCCAGCATCGTCATCGCCGGCCAAGACCTCGGCTTCACGCCGAAACAGCAAGAGAACGCGGTGCTGTCGATGAGCGAGAGCTACCGAGACGGACTGAACGACTTCGCCAAACAGCGCCACCTCGACGTCTGGTACTCGCACCTGTCGGTCAACGAACTGGCCAAGCAGGTCCGCCGGCGGGTCTCGACCGCCCAGGCGGCCAAGGTTGACGGTCTGGTCAGCCGGGCCCAGAACAAGGACGTGTTCCGGGCCAAACGCAAGCTCACCGAAGAGGTGGACGGCCGCCGCCGGTTCCGGTCCGATCCGCCGATCCTCGTGCGCGTAGAGGACATCGTGGGGGCGGACCCACTTAAAGATGAGGACGCCGTGCAACGGATCGTGGGGTCATACCATGACTCGCTCACCGACGATCGGACGTTTCTGCTGTCGCAGTACCGGGTCGTGGACTTTGCCCGCAAGGTGGTGGGCGTCGGCTCGGTGGGTACGCGCTGCTACATCGCACTGCTGATCGGCATCGACGAGGACGACCCGATCATTCTCCAGGTCAAGGAGGCCCAGCGGTCGGTCCTCGAGCCCTACCTCGATCCCAGTCCCTACGAAAACCAGGGCCGGCGGGTGGTCGAAGGCCAGCGCATGGTCCAGGCCACCCCTGACACGTTCCTCGGGTGGCAGCAGCAGGCCGATGGTGATGGCATCACCCGAGACTTCTACGTTCGCCAGCTCCATGACCAGAAGGGTTCGGTGGAGATCGACAACCTCGACCCCGTCCTCATGGATGCGTACGCACGAGTTTGCGGGTGGGCACTGGCGCGGGCTCATGCCCGCTCGGGGTACCGGTTCGTGCTGTCGGGCTACCTCGGCAAGGGGGATGTGTTCCCACAGACAATGGCCGCCTTCGCCTTCGCCTATGCGGAACAGAACAAGTCTGACTACCAGCGGTATCTCGATGCCATCGCCAGCGGTCGGCTGCACGTGGTGCACGGCGTCTAGGTCAGTGGCGACGGCTGCCGCCAACGGGTGTCGTGGTCTGGACGCGGCGACGGCCGCAGGGTCTGGACCCCGCGGCCGTCGTCCGGCAGTTCGTGTTGTAGCTCCCAGCCGATGGGCCAGGAATGGATCGTCCTACGACAGGCGCTCGACGATCATGGCCATGCCCTGGCCGCCACCGACGCACATCGACTCGAGCCCGAAGGTCTTGCCGGTGTCGTCGAGGCCGTTGAGCAGCGTGGTCATGATGCGGGCTCCGGTCTGGCCGAAGGGGTGGCCGAGCGCGATGGCCCCACCGTTGATGTTCAGCTTGTCGTAGCTGATGCCGAGTTCCTTGGCCGAAGGAACGACCTGGGCAGCGAACGCCTCGTTGATCTCCACCAGGTCGATGTCATCGATGGTCATGCCGGCCCGGGCCAGCACCCGACGGATGGCCTCCACCGGGCCCAGTCCCATGATCTCGGGGTTGAGGCCGGTGACGCTCGAGGCCACGATCCGGGCCAGGGGGGTGATCCCGAGCTCGGCGGCCTTGGTGTCGGACATGACCACCACTGCAGCCGCGCCGTCGTTGAGCGGGCAGGCATTGCCAGCGGTGACCGATCCGCCCTCACGGAAGACGGGGTTCAGGCTGGCCAGCTTCTCCAGGGTGGTGCCAGCACGGGGTCCGTCGTCCTTGCTGATGACGGTACCGTCGGCCAGGGTGACCGGAATCATCTCCCGGTCGAAGAAGCCACGCTCTTGGGCGGCCACGGCACGCAGCTGCGACTGCAGTGCGAACTCGTCTTGCTCCTCACGGGTGACGCCGGTCTGGTCGACGACGTTCTCGGCCGTCTGGCCCATGGAGATGTAGACGTCGGGGAAGGCACCGTCGAGCGGCGTCCAGTTGCCGGTCGAGGTAGCGGTGCGCTCAGTGGTGCGGGCCTCGGCATCGCCGAACGAGGTGTTGTGGGGACCGACATCGGCAGCACCGTGCATGTAGCGGCTCACCGTCTCGACTCCGCCGGCCACGAAGATGTCGCCTTCGCCGGCCTTGATGGCGTGGGCAGCCATGCGGATGGTCTGCAATGACGACGAGCAGTAGCGGTTCACGGTGACGCCGGGCACGTCGGCAAGACCACCGAGGACGGCGGCCACGCGTGCCAGGTTGTATCCGGCCTCACCTGCAGGCTGCCCGGAGCCCCACAGGACGTCTTCGACACTCTGGGGGTCGAGCTGGGGGACCTTGGCCAGTACCTCGCGGATGACGAGGGCGGACAGGTCGTCAGGGCGGCACTCGACGAGCGAGCCCTTGTTGGCCCGGCCGATGGGGGTCCGGCCGGTGGCGACGATTACTGCTTCGGGCATGTGTTGCTCCTCGGATACAGGCGGACGGGGCCGCGGTATGGGTGTGTCGGAGTTGGATAGCGCAGATGCCGGCTCGCAACGAAGGTCCACGCAGCGATGCCGGTCCGGCCCACCCGTGTCCTTTGGAAACTTACCGAATGGTAACCCTAGCGGTGCTGGCGCTCGCGGGGCGCACATGCGACGGGCTTACGTGTGGTGGCGCCCCTGGGTGGTCGAATGTAACGTGTTCTAGTCGTGATGGACCGCCCTTCGTGGCGGCAGCACCTGACCGGGAGGACCCCATGGAGATCGGCTACACCGAGGAACACCAAGCGCTTCGCAACGAGTTGCGCGCCTACTACGACAAGCTCCTCACCCCTGAGGTCGTCGAACAGCTCCACATCGGGCACGGCATCGGCGCCGACATGCGCCGGGTGGTCAAGCAGATGGCCACCGATGGTTGGCTGGGTATCGGCTGGCCCGTGGAGTGGGGCGGCCAGGGCAAGAGCGCCATCGAGCAGTTCATCTTCTTCGACGAGTCGATGCGGGCGGGCGCTCCGGTGCCCATGCTCACCATCAACACGGTGGGCCCGACGATCATGCAGTACGGCACCGATGAGCAGAAAGAGTTCTTCCTTCCGAAGATCCTCGCTGGCGACATCCACTTCTGCATCGGCTACACCGAGCCGGAGTCCGGTACGGACTTGGCCTCGCTGCAGACCCGGGCGGTCCGCGATGGCGACGAGTACGTCATCAACGGCCAGAAGATCTACACCTCGCTGGCTGGCGATGCCGACTACATCTGGCTCGCCACCCGCACCGATCCCGATGTGTCCAAGCACAAGGGCATCTCGATGTTCATCGTGCCCATGGACACTCCGGGCATCAAGGTCGTCCCCATGCACCTGCTGGGCGACCACAACATCAACTACACGTTCTACGAAGACGTGCGCATCCCGGCGACCAACCTGGTCGGTGGGGAGAACCAGGGGTGGTCGTTGATCACCAACCAGCTCAACCACGAGCGGGTGACGCTGTGCTCTTCTGGTCTCATCGAGCGGGCGTTCACCGACACCCGGGCGTGGGCCCAGTCGACCAAGTTGGCCGATGGCCGACGGGTGATCGACCAGGAGTGGGTGCAGATCCACCTGGCCCGCATCTACGCCCGACTCGAGTTCCTGAAGCTCATCAACTGGAAGGTGGCCTGGACGGCTACCGAGGGTCACCTGGACGTGGCCGATGCGTCCACCATCAAGGTATTCGGGACCGAGTTCTATCTCGAAGCCTTCAAGTTGATGATGGAGATCGTGGGCCAGGCCGGCTACCTGTCGAGGGGCACTCCCGAGGCAGTGTTGGCTGGGCGGCTCGAGATGTACGCACGCAGTCTCGTCATCCTGACCTTCGGCGGTGGCACCAACGAGATCCAGCGGGACCTGATCGCCATCTTCGGCCTGGGCATGCCTCGGTCGCTGCGCTGAGCCCTGCTACCCGATAGCCCAGCACCGAACGCAACCGCACCGAACGCCACCGCACCGAACGCAACAGCACCGAACGAAGACGAAAGAGGACACATCATGGACTTCTCATTCAGCGAGGAGCAGGAGGCCGTCCGCGAGTTGGCCGACCGGATCTTCACCGACCTGTC
>CAIVIS010000395.1 GCA_903906055.1 uncultured Acidimicrobiaceae bacterium | reverse complement strand
TCTTCTACGTCCTGTCCGGCTACTTGATCACCGGGCTGTTGCTGGGGGAGTGGGCCCGGTCCGCCGGCATCAAGCTCGGTGCGTTCTGGCTCCGCCGGGCGCGTCGACTGCTGCCGGCCCTGGTGGTGCTGCTGGTGGTGGTGACTCTGGTCGTCCGCTTCGCCTATCCGGTCGGCCTCTATCCCAACCTGCGCATGGCCGACTTTTCGGCCCTCTTCTACTTCTCCAACTGGTGGCAGATCGCCGCGTCGGGCAACTACTTCGTAGCCACCGGGGCTGTGTCGCCGCTGACCCATACCTGGTCGCTGGCCGTCGAGGAGCAGTTCTACCTGGTGTGGCCGCTGGTGGTCCTGGCCGTGGTCCACCTGGGCAAGCGGTTCACCAGCCGAGCCGGACAAGAAGTCGGCAGGGGAGTCGAGATCCTGCTCGGCATATCTGTGCTGGGAGTAGTGGCTTCGGCTGTCGAAATGGCCTACCTCTACCATCCCGGTGCCAACATCACCCGCCTCTACTTCGGCACCGATACGCACGCCCAGTCGATCTTGGTCGGCTCGGTGCTGGCCTGCATCCTCACCTTGGTGCAGCGTCGTCGGGGCCTGAGCGGCATGGCTCCGACCGTGTCGTCAGGTGCGTCTCGGATCGCACTGACTGTCTTGGGTCTGGCCGGGGTGGTCGGGACGCTTGCGTTGACCAAGAGCCTCACCGGGACCGCATCGATCGCCTATCGGGGTGGGTTCTTGGTGTCCGCCCTGTCGGCCGCGGCTCTCATCACCGGGGCCGTGTGCGTGGCTGGCGGCCCCATCGCCCGGGTGCTGTCGGTGCGTCCGATGGTGTGGATCGGGACCGTCTCCTATGGCGCCTACCTGTGGCACTTCCCGGTCTTTATCGAGTTCGATTCGGCTCGCACTGGGCTGAGTGGAGTCTCACTCCTGGCCGCGCGCGTCGTGGCCACCTTCGTCCTGGCTGCACTCAGCTACTACCTGGTGGAGCGCCCGGTCATGGAGGGCGTGTTCTGGCGTTCGATCAAAGCCGCTGGCCCGGCGCTAGTGGCCATGGTCGTCACCGTCGTGGTGGTGGTGGCGGCCACCGTGGCCCCGGGTGCCTCGGCTGTGGTGGTCAAGACGACCGACACCATCCCGCTCGGCGAGCGTCAGGCCCTCGACGCAGCCCATGCATTCACAACCGATCCCATCCGGTTCCTCCTGGTGGGCGACTCCCTAGCGGTGACCATGGGGCTCGGCTTGGTGCGAGGAAGTGTGGAGCACTTCGGCGTGCGGGTGGTCAACAAGGGGGTACTCGGATGCGACCTCGACAACCTCGACGCCGTCTCTTCGGGTCTGCACGACATTCCCCTCTCGTCGTGTCGTACCTGGCGCGCTTTGTGGTCGAGGCAGATCGATGCCATCCACCCCGAGGTGGTCGGGTTGTTGGCGGGCAGGTGGGACATCACCGACCATCTGCTGAACGGAAAGACGGTCTCCATCGATCAGCCAGCGTGGAACCATCACCTCGAAGACGAGATGAACCAAGTTGCCGCCGTGCTCGGGGCCAAGGGAGCCAAGGTGGTCCTGTTCACCCTGCCCTATCTGGCCCCGCCCGAGGCACCCGACGGCTCGATCTACCCGGAGAACCGGAAGTCCCGAGTGGACGAGTACAACCAGATCCTGCGCCGAGTGGCAGCTAGTCATCCGGGCCAGGTCACCGTGATCGACTTGAATGCCATCCTCGACCCCGCTGGACACTTCCAGGAGGTGATCGATGGTGTCACCGTCCGGTGGGCCGACGGCATCCACGTCACCAAGGCCGGCGGCCAGTGGATCGAGCCGGCCGTGCTCCCGATCGTCGCCCAAGTCGGCCTCGAGGCCCGGGCCGCTGGACGAACCTGACGGGCCCAGGGGCTGACGGGCTGACGGGCTGACGGGCTGACGCTGGCAACCACCGGCAGATGGATCAGCTCGGGCGCTGTTCAGCCCCGCCAGATCCCGGTGGCCACAGCCCCGGCAGGCACGTCGGCCAGGACGACCGCATTGGCGCCGATCCACGCGCCGTCACCGATGACGACCGGACCCAGAACTTTGGCGCCAGCCCCGATCCTGACTCCGTCGCCGATGCTCGGCTGACCAGGGCCGGTACCGGTGTGGCCGAGTGTGACGCCCTGGTAGACGACGAGGTTCTCGCCGGCTACCACTTCGTGGCCGATAACGATTCCTACGGTATGGATGATCGCCAGTCCTGGACCCAACCGCGCGGCGGGGTGGATCTCTGCGCCGGAGGAACGGATGCTCGATGCCTGCAGCCAAAGGGCCAGCGGCCGGAGCCCCTTGTCCCAGCACCACGAGGAGGCACGGTAGGACATGACGGCGCCGATGCGTGGATACAGCGGGAGGCGGATGAGGGAGCCGACCAGCACGCGGAAAGGGGACTGGCCCCATGCAGCCGTCATGTGACGCAGGTCTTCGATGAGCGCGGGCACCGCTCGTAGTGTCGCACATCGCTCCCGGTTGGCCGCGACGCGCCGGCTGTGTTCCAATTGGCAGATGAGCAACCCTGAGGACGCGGACGGACGTACGCCACTGCACGCCTCTGGCGGAGATTCCGTGGACCTACAGCAGTACCTCGACGCACAGGCCGCAGCCGGCGGGCACTCGACGATTCCCCTGTCCGACCTGCTCCGCCCGTTCATGAGCCCGGCGGTGCGGCTGCGGGCCAAGCAGGTGGCGACGGCGGTCAGTCGGCCCGTTTCCCGTCGGAAGGCACGCGACGAGGAGGTGGCCGGTGGGCTCAAACTGCACCTCGGCTCGGGCGGCAACAATCTGGCGGGGTGGACCAACGTGGACCTGGTCGGCGCTCGTGCCGATGTGGCCTGGGACCTGCGACGGCCACTTCCGTTCGCCGATCAGATCGCCGGTGCAGTCTTCTTGGAGCACGTGCTCGAGCACATGACGGTGAGCGAAGGAATGGCCGTTCTTCGCCACGCGTTCCGGGTCCTGGCCCCGGGCGGCATCATCCGGGTGGGTGTACCCGATGCTGGCCTCTATGCCCGCAGCTATGCCGTCGGTGACGGCATCCTCGACGATCTGCGCCCAGGTCGTCCCACTCGGATGCTGGCCCTGGGCGAGGTATTCCAAGAGCACGGGCACGTCTCGGCCTGGGATGGAGAGACGCTGGCGCTGGTGATCGAGGCTGTCGGATTCAGCGGTGCCGTCGTGATGGCTGGCGGGGAGTCGCAGATCGTGCCAGCCCCGGACAGCGCTGTACGGATTCCGGAGACGGTCTACGTGGAAGCAGCGGTCCCAGGGCCCTGACGTCGAGTCATCGGGACTGCTGGGAAACTACGGGTGCGAGGCGCGTCAGTGGTCGTCGACTGGTCAACGATGGACTGTCTGGTCAGTTGATGGCCACGGTGTTCGAAGGAAGACCGAGACTTCCTGCCGAGCCGTAGTAGCCAGCATCGCCGAAGTTGAAGATGCCTCCGTCCTTGGCTACGAGCCAGTACCCCTGACCGGTAGGGCTGGACTGCAGTCCGGTGATCGGCGCATTGATGTGGTCACCGCCAGTGGATCCGTAGAAGGCGGAGTCGCCGAAGGCAAAGATGCCGCCATCGGATGCCACCAGCCAGTAGCCGCTGCCGTCAGGGGAAGAGTCCATTCCGACGATGGGCTTGTTGAGCGAGATGGCACCGGTGGAGCCGAAGAAGCTGGCATCGCCGAAGGCAAAGATGCCGCCATCAGATGCCACCAGCCAGTACCCAAGTCCGCTCGGGGTGGCGGCCATGTGGACGATCGGCTTGTTGAGCGAGATGGCGCCGGTGGAGCCGAAGAAGCCGGCGTCGCCGAAGGCAAAGATGCCGCCATCGGATGCCACCAACCAGTACCCAAGTCCACTCGGAGTGGCGGCCATCCCGACGATCGGCTTGTTGATCCCCAGGCCTCCGGTGGAGCCGTAGAAGCTGGCATCACCGAACGTGAAGATCCCACCGTCGGAGGCGACCATCCAGTAGCCCCCCTTGTCGGGCGTCGAGGTCATGTCGACGATGGGGTGGTTCAAGGTGAGTCCGGCGGCTGAACCGAGGGACTGCGCCTGGCCGAACGTGACGATTCCACCCGTGCTGGTCGTAAGCCAGTAGCCCCTGAACTTCTTGTTTCGATTGCCAGAGGTGGGCTTGGTGGTGGTCGTGGTGGTCGGCGGCACCGTGGTGGTAGTCGTGGTAGTCGTGGTGGTCGGCGGCACCGTGGTGGTAGTCGTGGTGGTCGGCGGCACGGTGGTCGGCGGCACAGTGGTCGGCGGCACAGTGGTCGGCGGCACAGTGGTGGTCGTCGTTGTGGTCGTAGTGGTGGTAGTCGTGGTGGTCGGCGCCCCTCCAGCCAGCAGGGAGGTCAGTCCGGAACCGTTCACCACGGAAGGCCCGCCTGATCCCGAATAGGCCTGGATGGCATGGATGAATGCATTGGCGCTCTGCCCTGTCGTCCACCACGGGGGGATGCCTCCTCCGTAGTAGCCCCCGAAGTTCACTTCGGAGACGTTGACCCGCAGTGCCGTGGCGACCAGCGGTGCGAAACTGAACAGAGCCGCGTGATTCCGGTACTGGCCGGTCACCGTAGCGATCGTGACCCAACCGACCCCTGGCTCATTGGCGGACAAGGTGTAGTTGCGGATGCTGGTGGCCGTCGAACCCACGGACTGCGTGTTGACGATGACTCGGTCGAGAGTGGATGCCGCCGCCAGAGTGACGGTGAGCGACGGAGTGGTGTCGCCAGCCCCCGACGTCCATCCCTGGCCGTAGCCGACGGGCAGTCCAGCGATGGCCGCCGCCGCATTGCCACTCGAGGCGGTAGCGCTGGCATGGGCAGCCGCCGAAGCCAGGTCGGTGCCGAAGACCTCAGTGGGACCCGTCGACAGTGTCGCCCCTGCCGGGTAGGTCACGAAGGCGACCTGGTCGGACAGGGGCAGGCTGTAGCCAGCGCCCGAAGTGACTCGGACTGTGGTGGTGTCCCCGTACTCCGAGGTGATGGTCACCGGAATCGTCCCACCGTTCGGATCGGTCACCGTGATGGTCGAAGTAGTCGGGAGTCCATCGGACCACACGGCAGCGACAGCGGTCGTCCCACCAGGGGCAGCGCCGAAGTTGGCCTGGTACCCCTGGGGGATCCCCGTGGCCGGCATCGACAGGTAGGGACGACCAGCCAGTGCACCCGAGGTGGTCATCGTCGCCAATGCTGCTGGCTTCACGTAGTCGACGGTGCTGCTGGCTTGAATCAACGAGAACGAAATGCCGTCGTTACCCCAGCTGCCCTCGTTGAAGAAGTAGTTCTGCACCGGAACGCCGAGCACCTTCTGCCAGATCATCGACCGAGTGACGCTGTTGGCCTGTCCGAGGTAGTTGTAGTCCCCATCGCTCCACCATCCGACCTCCGTGAACCACAGGGGCTTCGATCCGAGCAGCGCCTGCACCTGGCGCACCTGAGTAGCCATGCCGTCTTCTTCGTAGGCATCGTTGGACCCCGTGTAGGGGTGGATTGCAGCCACGTCCATAGCGCTCAGTCCACCGGCGGCGATCAACTGCTGCCACCAGCCGACCACCGGCTCCAGGGTCGATCCACCGATGACGGTGGAGGAGGCACCTGGCTCCACCGACTTCACCCCGGCGTAGAACGGTGCGAGGACTTTGGTGGCGTAGGTGCCCCCGTTTCCCCATCCCGTGTTGTTGGACTCGTTCCATGGCTCCCAGTTGGTGACCGGTGCGCACCCGGTGCATCCGGCCGGAACAGTGTCGTAGTGGGCGACGAGGGCGGCAACGTCGGCCTGCCAGAATCCGCTGTTCACCAGGGCGGTGGGCAGGGGCTCACCGCCGCTGACTTGGATCCAGTAGGTCACCTTGTTCTGATTGGCCAGAAAGGAGGCCTTGTACGGATCGGTGCTAGCCGAAGCAAAGGTGATGGCTGATGCCCCACAAGTGGCTGCTGTCGGAGCCGATGCCGAGCAGTTCGGCAGGAGCGAGCCCCAGTCAATGACCGAACTGCTCCGCAGGCCGTTGAGCCCGAGCTGTCCGTTCAGGGCGACTCCCCGGGGATCAGCCGGACCACCGGCGCCTGACCCGGCCGGGAGGGTGGCGAAGTTCAAGCCGTTGCCCGCGGCACCCACCGTGTAGGGAAGGCATGTAGTGCCGAGTGTTGACTGCGGCGTAGTGGAGGTGTCGATCAGGACGGCCTGTACTTGGTAGGGACCAGGCTTGGTGTCTTCGGCCGGAATCGTGAGCGGTATCGATGCGAGCCCTGTCGGCGTACTCGGGAGGTTGATCACCGTCGGCGTCGGGACGGACTCGGCCACCATCGATGCGGTGTTCTCTACCGAGTAGGAGAGCTGCAAGTGGGCAGAGGAAGCGGCCCACCATGAGTCGAAGGTGGCGTTGACAGCTGGGGTGGTCCCGGCTGCGAAGTAGTTGCCGGTGGCAGGAGTCGAGAGTCCAGCACCCCATCCGAGGCTGTTGCTGGCGCGTTGGGCCGACGCGAGGTAGCTCTGCACCGAGGCGAGCGAGAACGAGGAGATGCCATCAGCCGGGCCGTTGAACGGCGGGCCGCTCTGGAAGTAGAAGGTCGAGCCGATCAGCGCGAAGTTCCAGCCCCCGAAGGCGAGTGCCCCGCCGAGATTGGTGCTTCCCTTGAGCATGCCGTTGGGCGAGGTCGCCTCCATCGAGTACAGCGGGTCGGCCGTGTAGATGGTGCCATCCGCCCCCTGGGTGGCCTGAGCCGGATAGTAGAACTGACTGCCCGCTGCGGTGCGGTTTCCGTCCCCTTGGATGTGGGGAGCGCCGAAGGTGGAGAGGACCTGGCCGGTCGGGCTGATCGTCTTGACGTAGCCGTTGGCCGAGTAGAGCAGGTTGCCATTGGCTTCCTGAGTGACGAACGCGTATGTCCCGACGACCAACGGGAAGGTGCCGTTGACTGCGCCCGTGGCCTGGTCGAGGGTGACGCTCGATGCGGTGTTCTGCACCAGGCTGACCACGACTTGGAAGTTGGCTCCGGTGCCCACCGAAAAGACGGCCGTCGGGTTCCCTCCTTGGGGATCGACGGACCAGAGCAGCGTGCCCGTGGGTGAGAACTTGTCCACCTTGGTGCCGTAGTAGGACGAGAGGTAGATGTTCCCGGACGGGTCGATGAGCGGCTGGTAGACCTCGTCGGTATTGCCGGCGAAGTGAGCGGGCAGCGTAAACGCGCTGACCTGGGCGCCGGCCAACGTGTAGGTGATCAGCTGGCTGCCGGTATCGACGTAGATGTTGGTAGCGGTAGCAGTAAAGTTGTCGACTCCTCCGACGGGAGCGACCACCTGGGAGATCGGGTTGGCCGGAAGGCTCCCCACTGGACCGAGTGAGGTCGACGGGGTTGTCGTGGTGCAGACCGGGCTGATCTCTGACGCGGTGGGGGCGGCGGGACTGCCAGCGATCTGAGGAGGGGATGCTGTGGCGTGAGCCGTTCCGTTCAAACTCACGCCGACGGTGAGCGCGATGATGAGAGTAGCCATCGTGAGCACTGCCCCCCGGATGACGCCTGCCTTGTGGTGCTTTGCCCCTGCCTGATCCATACCAACTGATCGGCCGACCGCGGGCTTTCTTGAGAGTAATCCCACGAATAGTTGCGATCCGACCACGCAGAGTGATATTTGAAGGGAATTCAGTCAGTTCTTCCGATTCGACCTGCTGCTACGGTTCGCGCGTGGTGACTATTGGCGAGGATTCCGGCCCGCGTGCAGGCGGACGTCGGCTACGGGTGCTGCGGATCTCCCACAGCGGCGTGGTGACGTCGTGGCGCGAGCGGGATCGGATCCTGCGACGGAGCGGTGTCGACCTCACGCTGGTGACTGCCGCCCGATGGGAGGAGGGTGGCTCGATGGTGGAGTTCTCTCCTGACGGGGACGAGTTCGCTGTTCCCGTCCGGACTGTGGGTCGCCATCCGAACCTCTTCGTGTTCGATCCTCGACCCCTGTGGCGGCTGCTCGGCACCGGCACGTGGGACCTCATCGACATGCATGAGGAGCCGTTCGGTCTGGCAGTGGCTGAGGTGTTGATCCTCCGTTGGCTTCGCAAGCGGCGGACACCGTACCTGGTGTCCTCGGCGCAGAACATCGACAAGCGGTACCCGCCGCCCTTCCGATGGATCGAACGATGGTCGCTGCGTGGTGCTGGTGGTGCCTACACCTGCAATGTCGAGGCTGGCGAGATCCTCCGGCGCAAGGGACTCCGGGGAGAGCTCGAGCTTCTGCCGTTGGGCGTAGACGTCGATCGGTTCCGTCCTGGCGACCGGGAGCCCCCGTCAGACCGACTCCGTGTCGGATTCGTTGGCCGCTTGATCCCTCACAAGGGGGTGGACGTCCTCGTCCGAGCCGTCGCCCTCGACGAACGGCTCTCTGCCGATGTCTATGGGGCCGGTCCTGAAGCGTCGGCGCTCGGTGCTCTGGCCGTCGACCTAGGAGTGGCGGACCGGGTCAGGTTCCACGGGCACGTGGACGAAACTGCGCTTCCCCAGGTCTATCCGCGCCTCGATGTGTTGGCCGTTCCCTCAGTTCCCGTGGCCGGATGGCTGGAGCAGTTCGGTCGGGTGGTGGTCGAGGCGCAGGCCTCTGGCGTGCCGTCGGTCGCCAGCTCCAGCGGGGCGCTTCCTGAGGTGGTCGGTGACGCCGGGATCCTGGTTCCACCGGGGGACCCCGCGGCGCTGGCTGGCGCACTGGTCCAGCTCTTGGACGAGCCGGGGCTCTGGGCCCGCCTGCGTGGTGCAGGGTCTGAATCGGTGGGGCGCTACTCGTGGGCCGCGGTGGCCGCCTCCCAGCACGACCTCTATGACCGCGTCACCAAGGGGCGTTGAGGCTGGTGGCTCCGGCTTGCTGGTCGACTAGTTCAGTCGTGACCGGAAGTCACTGACTGGTACAGGGATTCGAGGCGATCGAGGTGGCGGGCCAGCGAGTAGTGCTCCTGCTGGCGTAGGCGGAGTGCGGTACCGATCCGACGGAGTTCGTCCCGGTCGTCGGCCAGTAGCGACATCGCCCGGGCCGCCGCTGATACATCCCCGGGCGGAAAGAGGACACCGGTAGCGCCGACCGTCTCCATGTGTGCCCCTCCTGCCGCCGCAACTACGGCAATCCCATGGGACATCGCTTCCACCACGGATAGACCGAACGGCTCTGATGGCGCCGGGGCCAGCAGGATCGACGATCCGGCCAGCAGTCCGTCAGTGTCGGCGACCTGACCGGCGAAGGTGATGCTGGCCGCACAGCCCAACTCGTCGGCCAAGTGCTCCAGGCTGGGGCGCAGTTCACCGGCCCCGGCGATCACGAGCTCCCACCCGCGCTCGCCCATGCCGCTTAGGGCCCAGGCCCGGATACCCACACCTGGAGCCTTCTCCTCGTCGAGCCGCTGGAGCATGACGACGACGGACGCCTCCAACGCGGCCTGTGGCCTGTAGGACACGCCGTTCGGGATGAGTGTGGTCGGAACCCCTGCGGATTCGGCTACGAACTCGCTGATGGCGACCTCGGCGGCAATGGGTCGAGCGGCGATCCTGGCCAGGAGCTTGCGCAGCGGGGTGGAGCCTCGATCGGCGGCGAAGTGCCGCGTGGCGACAATCGGAACCCGGCCCGTCGGATGGCTGAGGAAGGCGACGCCCTCGGCCGCGGTCATATGGGCATGGATCAGATCAGGCCGTCGGACGGCGGCGAGCCCTCGAGTTCCGGCCCAGACAGAGGCGGCCGTTCGGTGTACGACAGTGTGGTCGAGTTCGGCCCGCATCCGGTCCGGGTCGCCACCGATCACATCCACCTGGTGGCCGCGGTCTGACAGGCCGTTTGCCACCTGGCAGACGTAGCGCTCGACGCCGGCGAACGCATCCGTGATCACCACATGCGCGATGTGTAGCCCGGTGCGCCCGAGCCCAGCCTCGGCCCGCAGAGGACCCTGCAGGTAGAGGCGGAACCGGATGGCCGCCTCGTGGCCTCGGTTGCCGGGGAGGACGGCGCCCCGCACGGCGGACCCGATCACCATGGCGGACCGGTAGGACCACCAGCCGATCGGGCCATGGTGCTTTCGGATGTACCGCTCGTGGGAGGCTTGGAAATGCGTCTCTCGGACTTCTGGGTCGCCTCCGGAGCCGGCGCCGATGTGAGTGGCGTGGAGGTCGGAGCACAGGGCGACTCGCCATCCTTGGTCGACAGCCCGGCGCTGCCAATCGGTCTCTTCGGCATAGAGGAAGAACTGTTGGTCGAACGGGCCGACGTCGCTGATGGCTCGATCGCTGAGGAGAAGGACAGATCCGATCAGGAAGTCAGCCCGTTTCCGCAATCGCCCCAGCCCAGCAGCCTCCACCCAGGCACCGGCTGGGGAAGGGAACGGCCAGGCGACTCGAGCCTCATCACCACGCTCGGGATCCCGTTGACCGGGGGCGATGGCGGCAAGTCCTGGATCGTTCCGCAAGCGGGCGTGCAGGTCGCGAACGGTGTCAGCCGTGATGGAGGCGTCGGGGTTGAGGAGCAGCACGTCCCTTCCGGCACGCTGCGCACAGCCGACGGTGACACCGCCAGCGAATCCGAGGTTCCGGCCGGTGTCGATGTAGTCGGCCCCATGCCTACGGGCTACCCGCTCGACCTCTGGATCCGATGAGTTGTCGACTACTACCACCGCGAGGGAGTCACCCAACGTCGACAGGCACCGGTCGAGAAGGTCGGCAGCATAAAACGCCACCACGACCACCAACGGATCCTCGCGTTGTGATCGATCCCCGGGCACAGACACCGGCGCTGTCATCGATCCCTGACGCATCGATGACGTACTCGGACGACGGGCATCCCGGGTCCAGGTGCAGGTCCCGTCGGGATCACGACTTCGACGCGTAGGCCTGATAGTTGTCCGATGAGCTGTGCCGCACGTGATTGACGATGAGGCCTAGGACGTTGCATCCCGTCGCCGACAGTCGGTTTGCCGTCCGTTCGAGGTCTGCCCGGTCCGTCTTCGCTTCCGAAGCGACCACGACGGCCCCGTTGGTGAGGCTTCCGAGAATGGCAGTGTCCGGAGAGGAGAGCACCGGCGGGGTATCGAGGAAGATGATGTCGGCGAGGACGTGCAACTGATCGAGGACCGGCTGCATGCCTGGGCTGTCGAACAGTTCGCTCGGATTGTCGAGGTGGAGTCCGACCGGAAGCAACTGGAGTCCGTCGATCCCTGTATCGAGCAGGTGGGCACTCACAGCGGCAGCACCGTAGATGCTGCTGTGGCGTCCCTGATCTACATGGTCGCTGCCCCGCTCGTCCCCGGACCAACTGCTGGCCTCGCTGTTGCGGTCAGGGGGTTCGGGCTGCTTCCAGTTGGCCTTGATCAGATCGGACAGGCCGCGTTTTCCGGCAACGTTGATACCGAAGATGGCCTCGAGCTTGGGTCGGCGGAAGTCCGCGGAGACCACGATCACCCGGCTGCCGGTCAACGCCCACGACGCGGCCAGATTGGCGGTAACGAACGTCTTGCCGTCACCGGGCTCGGGACTCGTCACGACGATGATCGGACTCTCTTTTCCGACCATGAGGACGCGGAGGCTGGTGCGCAGGTCGCGGACGGCCTCGGCCAACGACGACTGAGGAGCTTGCACCATGGCGATCTGCACTGCGCCCTTGTGTACGTCGGCATCCTGGGGTAGTTCGCCCAACAGCGGACAGTCGATGACCGAGTCGATATCTGAGGTGATCCGGACCCCGTCGTCGAACTGGTCGCGTACAAAGGCGATCCCACAACCGGCCAACAAGCCAGCGAGGAGTCCGATGACGATCAGTTTGGGGGTGCTCAGGCCGGTGGAGACTCCCGGTGCTGCGGCCACTTGGATGACGGCATAAGGCATGCCGACCTGGATGGACGACTGTGCCGCCTGGAGCGTGCTGTAGGTAGCGGACTCTGCGGTGATCTGCGCCGACACGAGAGCGTTGGCGGTGTTGACCGGCTGGCCGGTCACTTCAGGAACCAACTGGGCCTGCAGCGCGGTGATCTTGGCGACGGAGGCGGCCAGCAGTCCCGTGTACTTGTCGATCTTCTCCTTGGCCAGCGCCTGGATCTGGGCCACCAGGGCTTCGGAGTAGGCCGTAGTGATGGCCTGCGCCTCTTGTGGCGTAGAGCCGGTCCCCGTCACAGTCACGGTTCCCGTAGTGGGGTCGACGGCTCCGGTCACCTGGCTCGCCAAGGCTGAAGGATCTGTCGCTCCTACGGTCTTGGCGGCGGCAATCTTGACCGTGGTGCTGTTGAGCTCCTGCACCGGGTCGGGAACGGTGAACGACGATCCGGTGCTCGTCGTCTGCCCCGGGGCATTGATCTGGATCAACGCCGTCGACTGGTAGGTAGGAGCGGAGACCTTGGCATAGGCCAATGCAGCGGCAGTGGCGACCACGGCGCTGATCAAGATGGTCAGTTTTCTTCTCCAGAGCGTGTGGAGCATCTCTTTGAAGGTCACCGGGTACTCGCTTTCGGCGTGTTCGGGCAGGAATAAGGATACGGGTGCTGATGGGCAGACTGGGCTGATGCTGCGACGAAGAGCCGGACGGCGTTCACGGCGCCACCGAAGCGGCGCGCACGCGCTGCATGACCTGGTTCATCGCCTGGGCGCGCTGGCGCCACGTGGCGACCTCTCGCGGGGCCGGTGGAGTATCCCGGTCATCAGCGCAAGCGGGGGAGTCGACCAGGGCCGCCACCGCGGCAACGAAGCCGTCCCGATCGCAGACGTCGATGGGCGGACCGAGGTCACGGAACCCAGCGACCGGAGTGGTCACGGTCGGCCGACCGGCAGCCAGGCACTCGTAGGCTTTGATCGGATCCAGGCTCTCGGTGAACGGATTGACCAGATGCGGGATCACGACGATGTCTGCGTGCTGCATGAATCCCGGAACCTGGTCGTAGGGCTGGGGCCCGAGAAGGTGGATCGTCGCTACTGCAGCCAGGCGTTCGGAATCCGATCTGGCGAGGTGATCCGGGCCCACCAAGGCGATCTGGAGGTCGGGGCGTGCCTCGGCGAGATCCAGGATCAGAGGCACGTCGGTACGATCCTCGTGGAGGGTGCCGACATAGACGGCCACGGGTGAGGCGGGTAGATCTGTCGGTCTCGGTTGGGGGGTCCGGAACAGGTCGACATCGACGCCGTTCGGGATCAGCTCGACGGCCCGGGACTCTCCTCGTGTGCGAGCAAGCGCTGGCGAGCACACCACGACTGCCCCGCTGCGGGCGAGTAAAAGGGCCTCATCGGCGCGCAGTCGAGCCAACTGGCGAGGGGTGTTCTGGGCCAGGAGCCAGTCGTCTGTGACGTCGTAGACAGTCGGCCACCCCGTCGAGAGCGCATACTCGGCATAGGAAGCATCGTTGATCCAGACCAACGGATCGATGAGACCGAGATCATGGGCCGCACGGGAGACCTGGCGGCTGAGCGCATGGTCGGCGAACGGTCCGATCGAGCGGGGCAGCCACTTGCGTGGACGCAGCACGTGCACTCGGGGATGCACCTGTTCGTGCCGGGGCAGGCGCAGATCCGACAGCCGTCCCTTGCGGAGCTCAAATGGGATATCGATGGCTGGCGCCACATAGAGCACGTGCAGGTCCGGATCCATGTCGACGAGTTCGTCGACGAGTATCCGGATCCGTCGTCGCACCGAACCCCACGGTTCGAGTGAGCAGACGATGAGCGAACTTGCGACCTTCGGGGCAGGCGTCATGACGGTGCGTTCGTGTATCTGTGTGGCTGTTGTTCCCACATCGCACCGCCCTGGACCATCGATCGCCGCGCCGTCTCCGGCGTCTGTCGCCAGCGGGGAGTTCCGCGGCACGTCTCTAGCGTCGTCACAAGCACGAGAGACCTTGAGATCACAAGAGACCTCGAGACCATGAGAGACCTCGAGATGCAGCGTCCCCAGGGCGAGGGTGTGCTGCTCGTCTCGATCTGGGGGGTGTCGTGGCGCGTAGCGCTACCGCTACGATTCAACGGTCGACCTTCGCGAGGCACCCGAGGCGCCCGAGGCCCCATGAACCACTCCGAGTCATCACGATGAGTCCGAACTCCACCACCGGTCGGGTGCGTGGACGCGTCCTGAACAGTGGGAAACCGCTTGCCGGGCGGGCATTGGTCTGGATCTCGATTGCTGCCGTGGCTGCGGTGGCTGGGGTGGCGGTGGGTATCAACCTCGTCGCCGGTCTGGCTCTTGCCATCTTGATCTTCGCTTTCGGGATCTTCGTGGCCGATCCCATCCTCATCGCCGTAGTGGTGCTGCCCGGGTCCATCTTGATCCAACGGGTCGGAGGAGGCGGCACCAATCTCAGTCTGGCCGATCTCCTGGTGCTCGTGGCCGCGTTCGTCTGCCTGTTCCATATCAAGTGGAGTACGGCGGTCCACCTGAAGCGATTCCTGAGGGGAATCGTGTGGTTCGAGGCGGTGCTCCTCCTCGTCGTCGTGGTCCACCCGTTCCGCGGCGATATCTTGGAGTGGTTCCACCGCTTCTCCTATCTGGCCGGGAGCACCCTCGTTGGTTGGGTGATCGCGTATCACGGTCGGGCTCGTCAGGCGTTCCGCCTCTACCTGTGGGGAGCCGCCATCTTGGCCCTGGCCGCCCTCGAGCACGCGGTGGCCATGCATTTCCAGCCGGCCCAGTGGGGTGACTACCAGAAGAACGCCGTCGGAGCCGTTATGTGGGTGGCCATCGTGATCGCGCAGATCAATCCGTCGTGGGTCCGGATCCCCAAGGTCGAGGCCCGGGTGATCGAGGGCCTCTGCCTACTGGGCCTCTTGGCGTGTCAGTCGCGGCAGTCGGCCATCATGGTGGTCCTCGCCCTGGGCATGGCTCTGCTGCTCAACTCCGAGGTGCGGGCCCGGTGGAGGTTGATCATCTTCATAGCCATCCCTGCCATCGGGCTGGTTTATTACAGTTTCGTGCTGGCCTTCCAGAACAACCCGCAGTTCAACTCGGTCGCCATCCGGATCGGGCAGATCGACGCCGCTGTCCACGTGTGGCACCAGAGTCCCTGGCTCGGGCTGGGAATGCGCTTCTACAATCTGCCGCAGTACCTGTGGGTGACCCCTCCCCCGAACTCTCTGGTCGACAACCTGGCGTCCACCGGGATCGTGGGATCGCTGGCCTTCGTGGGTCTCGTCATCGTGACCATGCGAGCCATGTCTGGGCTGCCTCGCATCTACGGCACGCTCGGACTGGTGGTGCTGATGGCCCACTACGTCGATGGGCTGTTCGACACGTTCTGGATCGGGGCGTTGTCGATCACCCCGTTCATCATCGCCGGGATATCGCTCGGGATGGCCGACGCCGACCCCGATGGGGAGCAGATCGCGGCCCTGACGGCTGCAGCTTCAAAGACGGGTTCGAGCGGCGGGGGGCGGGCACCGACCTCGCCTCCGCGGCGACCTGGCACTGCGACCGAGCCCGGGCAGGAGCGGCGCCAGGCCGGCGTGTCGCCTGGGCCCGAGCGTGCACAACCCTTGCCGCCTGGACCCGTGCCGCCAGGGACGAACTCGTGATCCGCTCCGGGTCAGCACCCAGGTGAGCGCACGACCACGCATCGCCTACAACGCCCTTCCACTGGATCCTCGTGGCGGTGGCGTGAGCACGTACATCCGCGAGCTCCTTCGTGCGCTGGTCCCTGTGGTCGAAGCCGAACTGGTCGCTGCGGTGCGACCTGTCGGCCGCACCCTGGTGCCTGACGGCGTGACGCCAATGGTCTTGGCCGAGTCGCACGGTGCACGCAGAGCACTGGCCGGAGCGCGGGGTTTCGGACCCGCCGACCTCACCCACGGACTCGACGTCGACCTGCCGCTGCGGAGATCTGGACTTCGGATTGCCACCGTCCACGACATGGCCATCTTCGATGTGCCCTGGGCGTTCCCCCGGTTCCGGGTCAGGGGTGAGCGGATGCTGGTCCGTGCAGCCCTGCGGCGGGCTGACGCCATCGTGGCTGTGTCAGAGTTCACCGCGGAGCGGATCCGGGCCATCACCGGCCGAGAAGCGGTGGTGGTGCACGAGGCCCCGAGTCCCGAGATGATCCCGGCCAGTGCGTCAGAGGTGGATCGCGTCAGCCGCCACTACGACCTACCCGAGCGGTTTGTGCTGCACGTCGGGAATATCGAGCCGCGTAAGGACCTCGGCACTCTGGCTGATGCATGCGGGCGGGTCGGGGTTCCCCTGATCGTGACCGGTCACGGACTCTGGGCGCATCAGGCGCCCGAATCGGTCACCGAGATCGGTCACGTGCCGACCGGAGACCTGCCGGCTCTGTACGGGGCCGCCACGTTGGTGGGCTACGCCTCGCGCTACGAGGGGTTCGGACTCCCGCCGGTGGAGGCGATGGCGTGTGGGGCGGCCGTGGTGTCGACATCGGTTCCGGCCATCGCCGAGTTGGTGGGCGCTGGAGCGGCCACGTTCGTGCCTGGCGATGTCGATGGTCTGGTGGTGGTGCTCGACGCGCTGCTGGGCGATGACGACCGACGGACCGAGTTGGCCCGACGAGGGCTCGAGGCAGCCGCGTCGCTCACATGGGAGCGTTCTGCTCGGGCGACGGCCGACGTCTATCGGTCGGTGGGTCTCACCGTCTGACCCGTCCGGCCTGAACTGGCCTGCCTGACGAGCACGTGTGGCAACGAAGGGCGCGTGCTGGGGCTGGGTCGGGTTGTCAGAGTGTGCTTGTCGGCTACAGAAACAGTGCCGACCTGACGATGCAGTAGTCATGGTTGGGAAGTCGCAAGAGTCGAGCCTCGGAGTCGAAGAGCTCCTCGCCGGTGGAACCGGGGCAACCCGAGGCGTCCCCGGTTCATCGAGGCAGCAGGCCAGTTCTGGGGTCGCCGTCCTCAGCCGCGCGGTGATCGTCGCGCCCGAGGATGTGGAGATCGTCTTCCCGTCGAGCCTGGTCGCCGACCTGCACGACCCTTCGCTCGTCATCTCGCACGGCTATGTGGGGCCGGATCGTCGCCGCTTCGACCGGGCGAGCCCGCCCGTCCCATCTGGCCCGCCGGCATGGTTGCGTCGAATCCGCTCGGTGGCGCTGCTTACCGCCATGGTGGTGCTGCCACTTACTGCCATCTCTGCTCGGTCGGTCCCGCCCGCTTCAGTCGGCGCTGCGCCTAGTCAGTCGGCACAGGCCGCACCGACAGCGAAGGCGCAGGCCCGAGCCGATCGCCAGGCGCAACGAGCGATCACGGCGAACGCGGCACAGATGGCCCGTGCTGAGGCTGCATATCAGCGAGGGCTGGGGCGAGCGCAAGGCTCCCCCTCGGGGGCATCCGGCGCGGCGGCAGCAGCAGGGGCAGCGGCAGCGGCAGGGGCAGCAGCAGGGGCCGCAGCGCGGCCCGGGTCTAGGTCCCAAGCCGCCGTGGGCGTGTCCCCAGTGGTCGCTGCCCGCCAGCAGGCGCAGGTCGGCCTGGACAGGTCCACGGCACAGGCAGCGGCAACTCAGGCTCGACTCGATGCACAAGCCGCTGCAGCACAGCACCGGGCCGACCAGGCCGCGGCCCGAGCGCAGGCCCGGGCGGAACGTCAGGGAGCGCGTCTACTTGGGTCTGCCTCGCCGGGTTCCGCTGGGACCGCGGCTACGGCTCCGCCTACCCCCTGATCTGAGCCGAGCGGTGTGACCGGTCCGGTCAATGTGCCTTGCGCCTGATGGGTGTTCCAGGTAACCGTTGGCCAATGACGCACTAGCTGACCGGGCAGCCGACCGACGCGTCTCACGGATTGTCGGTGGTTCTGCACCCGTCGGGGTCTTCAGTTGACCCACCGACGTGCCGATTTCTGAGTATGCCGACGGGTCGTGTTGACGAGATTGGTCTGAACTCTGCGAGCGACGCGTCGACGGGCAGCGTGGCTCTTGTCGATCCGATCCGGTTCCCGGCAATCGAGCCCGACTCGTCTCCGGTGGAGGGCTACCGAACTCTGGATCGCCAACTGGAGTGGCCGACTCCTGGAGCTGGCGCTGATGCGCTGGCGGTACTGGACGATCCCCGCCTGGTGCTGTCCGACGGATATGTGGGAGTGGATCGTCGCCGGACCGGCCTGCGGGCACTGGTGGGCCGTACGACCCATGCCCACCGACGCATCCTGCTCCGCCTCGACATCCTGGTCGCCTTGGCGCTGGCGACCATGTTGGTCGGGGCCGTCTTGGTGCTGACGATCCCGATCAGGCCGACCCCAGTAGCGGCAACCGGTACGGCAACGGGTGTGGCCTCCGACCTCGTCCGTTCCCGCCCACATGGCCCGACGACAGCGTCCGTCGCCCCACGGGTGGAGCCGTCAGCGGCCGTTCCGTCAGCGGCCGTTCCACCTGGCGGCGCCTCAGGCGCGAGTTCTGTATCGACGTCCGTCCCGGCCCCGGTCGCAGCTGCCCCAACCGCCCCAGTTGCGGCTACCTCGTCGGCCGCACCGGCCAGCCTCGACACCCCCGAGGCCATGGGCGCAGCCGCACTGGCGATGATCTCCTACCCGTGGCAGAAGATCCCCGGCTACTCGATCGTGTTCCGGTCGATCGCCGAGGCGCCGTCCCCCGGGTTCTATGGCAACACCGTGTCCACCTGGGGACAGGCCGGTGGGACCTCCTCGATCTACGTCTACCCAGGGGAGACAGTGGAGCGGCTGGCGGCGATCACCGCATTCGAGATCGGCCATGAAGTGGACGCCGCATACGTGCAGCCACAGGGTGGCCATGACCAGATCGCCAACATGCTCGGCGTCCACCCTGCTAGTTGGGCTCCCCTGTGCGACTGCGCCGAACAGGGCTATCTGTCCGGCTGGTACTCGGCTGCCTTTTCGAACCGGTGGTCACCCGGTGTCGGCGGATGGAGCAGCCTGGCCCCGGCGCCCAGCGGGGCGCTACTCGATGCCATGGAACCGTGGTTGGACCCTCGCACTATCTAAGATCGATCTGTTGACCTCCTCCACTGCCATCGGCGGGGCCCTGATGCCCACTGACACCTCAGCCACCGGCTGGCCGGCGGCATCGCTGTGCCCATCGGGCGGCCACAGCTGATGACCAGGGTCGCGTTGATGCCGAGCGCCTACCCGCCATCGGTCGGTGGGGTAGAGGAGCTGACCCGGCATCTGGCCTTGGCGCTGGTCGCCCAAGGTGATGAGGTCGAAGTGTGGACCGGACTCGACGATGACGGTGCCCCCGAGACGGTGGAGACCCGCGACGGGCTGGTCGTCCGGCGGTTTCCGATGCCTCTGCCGGCCACCAATCTCCACTCCCTCATCCGCACCGCTACCACGGGGGTCCGCACGATGCGCTCTCTGCGTCGGGCGGCAATGGCATTCGAACCGGAGGTCCTCCACGTCCAGTGCTTCGGGCCCAACGGGGCGTATGCCACGGCGCTGGCTCGGCTGACGGGCATCCCACTGGTGGTCACCTTGCAGGGTGAGACGGTGATGGACGATACCGACCTCTTCGACATCTCGCGGGTCATGCGGGCAGCCCTGCGCACCGGGCTCCGCTCTGCATCGGCCGTCACCGCTTGCTCTCAATTCACCATGGACGATGCCATCGCCCGTTTCGGTCTACGTGCAGGCCGGGGCATGGTGATCCCGAACGGGGTATCACTCGTTGGCCCCAGCGAATCAGGGGCAGATGCATCTGTCGAGCGGGCGCCGCTCCTTGGCGGGACTCCCTATGTGCTGGCCCTCGGGCGGGTAGTGGAGAAGAAGGGCTTCGACCTCTTGCTCGCTGGATACGCCGCCATGGACCCGACGATGCGGACGGCCGACCTGGTGATCGGGGGCTCGGGTCCAGCCCTCGAGGGCCTCGAAGCACAGGCGGAGGCCTCGGGGATCGCCGATCGGGTGCATCTGGTCGGGCGCCTCAGCCGCGAACAGGTCGCATCGGTAATGGCCGAGGCGACCGTCTTCGTCATGCCGAGTCGGCTGGAGCCGTTCGGCATCGTCGCCCTCGAGGCCTGGCGGGCCGGCACGGCGGTAGTGGCTACCAGCAGGGGAGGGGCGCCGGAGTTCATCAGCGAGGGGCGCGATGGACTTCTGGTCGATCCGTTCGACACCATGGCCGTCGCCCGGGTGCTCGAGCGGGTCTTGGCCGATGGCGAACTGTGCCAGTCCCTGGCCGCGGCTGGGCAACTCCGGGTGGAGCAGTTCGCCTGGCCGCTCATCACTGACCGGTATCGGGCGGTGTACTCGACGGTGTGCTCCCGAGGCATCGGGTCTCGGCATCGGGTTGGCGTCCAGTGACTGCCCGGTCGGCGGAACGTCTTCGCGTCGGGGTCGACCTGGTGGCCGTCGCTGACGTGGCCGCCTCCGTGCTCCACTTCGGCGACCGCTACGTGCGCCGGTTGTTCACTCCCCATGAGATCGACTGCTGTCGCCGACCGGCTCGCACTGGCGATGGCTCAGTGCCCTATTCGATGGAGTCGCTGGCCGCTCGATTCGCCGCGAAAGAAGCAGTGATCAAGGTGCTGAGACCCACCGATGGGCAACCAGACTGGCGTAGCATCGAAGTGCATCGTCTGGCTGGAGGCTGGTGTGAGATCCGGCTGTCCGGTCGGGCGGCGGTACTGGCTGGCGACGCCGGTATCGATGACTTTTCGGTGAGCCTCACGCATGAGGCAGGAGCAGCAGCAGCAGTGGTCGTGGCGCGGTGCCGGGTGATCGAGCGGACCTCGACAGAAGAAGGAGACGGATGACTGTGAATGAGACGATCCGCCAGGTGGTGGCCGACCATGGGCGCCTGGCCGTACCCATCGAATCACTGGCTGACGGCGATGATCTGTTCGCGGCGGGTATGACCTCGCATGCCAGCATCAACGTGATGCTGGCGCTCGAGGATGCGTTCGACTTCGAATTCCCCGAGAAGATGCTGAAGAAGTCGACCTTCGAGTCGGTCGCATCCATCAGTGCCGGCGTCGCCGAACTCGCAGGCACGTGAGCAGGCGATGACCGCACCCGACGACACATCAGATGTGGATCGTTCGACCGATGTCGGCTTGCGGATGGCATCGATCGCCGACAAGGTGGCCGGGCCTGCGGCTGCAGACGTAGACGAACAGGCGCGCTTCCCGATGGAAACGATCGACGCACTGCGCGCCGAGGGGCTGCTGGCTGCGCTGGTGCCGACCGAGTTCGGTGGCCCTGGTGCCACCATCGCAGAGGTATCCCAGGGCTTGATCGCTCTGGGGCGCAGGTGCGCATCGAGCGCCATGGTGGTGGCCATGCACCACAGCCAGGTGGCCTGTCTGGTGCGCCACGGCCACAACGAAGTGCTGCGGGGCTATCTGCGCGAGCTGGTCGAACACCAGTACTTGCTGGCCTCGGCCACCACTGAGGTGGGCACGGGTGGCGATGTTCGATCGAGCGTCTGTGCCCTCGACCTGTCGGACGGAAGGTTCAGCCTGGAGAAGGAGGCGCCGGTGATCTCCTATGGGCTCGAGGCCGATGCCGTCATGGTGACCGCTCGGCGCACGGCTGACAGCCCGGCCAGCGACCAGGTCCTAGTGCTGTGTCGCCCGCCCGAACTCGAGCTCGACCAGATCGGTGAGTGGAACGCCCTCGGATTCCGGGGGACCTGCAGCACCGGGTTCGTGCTTCGGGCCACCGGCGATGCGTCGGCCGTGCTCGACGATCCTTACTCCGACATCTCCACGCGGACCATGCTCCCAGTGGCTCACCTGCTGTGGAGCTCGGTGTGGCTCGGTATCGCCACCGACGCGGTCGACCTGGCCCGCAAGTTCGTCCAGGCCGAAGCCCGCCGCCGACCGGGGATGACGCCTACGGCCGCACTTCGCCTGGCTGATGTCACCGCTGTGCACCAGCAGTTCGTCGACAGTGTCCGGTCCTCGATCGCCCGGTTCGAAGAGGCTGACGGTGATATCGACCGGCTGACTTCGATCGGCTTCGCAGTCGCCATGAACTCGTTGAAGGTAACGGCATCGAACCTGGTGGTCGACATCGTGCGCGAGTGCATGCTGATCTGCGGGCTGGCCTCCTACCGACTCGACAGCCCGTACAGCATGGGACGGCATCTGCGCGATGCCATGGGGGCCTCGCTCATGGTCAACAACGACCGGATCATGACCAACAACGGACAGCTGCTCCTCGTCCACCGAGGCGAGTGAGCGCGATGTCGCCATCCACCTCGGAGCCCACCACCACCGACGGCGAGCCGTGGGCCGAGTTCCGACGGGCCCTGCTCGACCAAGGAATCCTCCTCGAGACCGGAGTGGATGGCATCTACGGCCGCTCCGCCACCTACGAATCGGTCGTGGAGGCGGTCGACGCACTGGCCGTCTCCGCCGGTGCAGACCTCGGGGCGGTCAACCTCCGATTCCCACCCGTCATGCCTTGGGCAACATTCGAGAAGAACGGCTACCTCGAGTCGTTTCCGGACCAGATGGGGTCGGTGCATTCGTTCCGTGGCGACGAAAAGCTCCATGCGGAGCTCCTCCGGCGTACCGAGGCGCACGAGGACAGGGGCCCGCTCCTCGATGCCACCGATATCGTCCTCTGCCCGGCGGCCTGCCATGCGCTGTATCCCACGCAATCGGGGACGCTGCCCGATGGCGGCCGGCGGTTCGAGATCTTCGGCTACTGCTTCCGCCACGAGCCCAGCCAGGATCCCTTCCGCATGCAGTCGTTCCGGATGCACGAGTTCGTCTACCTCGGGACGCCCGAGGGTGCTCGAGCCCACCGCGACGACTGGATCACTCGGGGCCTCGATGTGCTCGGGCGGCTCGACCTCGAAGTGGAGTCGGTGGTGGCCAACGATCCGTTCTTCGGCCGTCCTGGTCGGATGCTGGCAGCCAACCAGCGGTCCGAGGAGCTCAAGTTCGAGCTCGTGGTGCCGGTGTTTTCCGCCCGACGGGAGACGGCGATCTCGTCCTCGAACTGCCACCTCGACCACTTCTCGCGGCCCTTCGCCATCCTGACGTCGGATGGTGAACTGGCTCACTCCGCCTGTTTCGGATTCGGGGTGGATCGGATCGCGCTCGCCCTCCTCGACCGCCACGGGACCGACCCATCTCGATGGCCGGCAGCGGTCCGCGGTGTGCTGTGGCCCTAGGCACTCGAGCACAAGCTGGTGGTAGCGATGGGTGACGGGTTCGCGACGATGACGGAGGCTGACTTCACCCCCCACCCGTTGCACGCGAGCGAGCGCACCTGGACGGAGACCAACTGCTACGTCGACGTCTGGATCGAAATCCTCCACGCACTCGGACTCGATCCGGTGGCGGCATCGGCGTTCACCCTCAGTTGTGACTTCGAGGGCGACCAGTGGACCTTCTTCAAGTACCCGCCCGAAGACCTGCGCCGGCTGTTCGGCCTCGAGGTGGCCGAGATCAACATCTGGAGACCGGTGGTCGACCACGTCGATGACCAGATCGCCGACGGGAGACTGTGCACGGTCGAGGTGGACTCGTGGTTCCTGCCCGATACGCGCGGCGTGGCCTATGGAGTTGACCACGTAAAGACGACCATCGTGCCGGCCTGGCTCGACCGAACCCAACGGCGGCTCGGGTACTTCCACAACGCCGGCTTCTTCGAACTCGCGGGCGATGATTTCGACGGGATCTTCCGGCTCGGTGCGCATGCCGATCGAGTGGCACTGCCACCGTATGTGGAATCGGTCCGGTTCGACAGGGTGCGTAGGGACGACCCCCATCTGGTCGAAGTGGCGGCAGATCTCGCCAGAGAGCACCTGGCCCGCAGGCCGGCCGACAATCCGATCGTCCGTATGTCAGAGCGAATGATGTCCGACCTACCCTGGCTGGCGGCCCAGGACATCGAGGTATTCCATCTCTATGCGTTCGGGCTCTGCCGCCAGTGCGGTGCCAGCAACGAGATGGCCGCCACGTTCGTGGACTGGCTGAACACCCACGATCGGTCAGGCACTGCAGCGGCCGCCGATGCGTTTCGGGCCGTGTCCGAGGGGGCGAAGGCGCTGCAGTTCGCCCTGGCCCGCGTGGTCCGAGGCCGAACCGTCGACCTGGCTGGCATCTTCGATGGCATGGCTGCCCAGTGGGCCCTCGGTATGGACGTCCTCGATGGCAGCTATGGCCGTTGAACCCGTAGTGGATCTCGACCTCGTGGCTGGATCCTCCTGGTCCTGCGTCTCGACGGCCGCTGGCGCAATGAGCGGGCCGGACGACCTCGACGGTGCCGAACTGCACTGGTTGTCGGTGGTCGTGCCGGGCACTGTCGCCCACGCGCTCCGTCTCTTGGGTGCATCCGAGCCATCGCGGGACCGTCTCGATGGTCAAGATTGGTGGTTCCGGGCCAGGTTCCCTGGACCAGGCCAGTCAGCCCTGGACGTCGGTGCTTCAGGCGGATGGATCCTTACTCTCGAGGGACTGGCTACGGTGGCCGATGTCTGGCTGAACGGTCGCCACCTGCTGCACTCTGAGTCGATGTTCACCTCCTGGAGGGTGCCCGTCGAGGAGGTGGCCGAGGAGAACGAGCTGTGCATCCGGTTCGCGTCACTGACGCCAGTACTGGCGGGGCGCAGAGCCCGACCCCGCTGGAAGACCAGAGGCATCGTCAGTCAGAACCTGCGGTGGATCCGCACCACGCTCCTCGGACGCCAGTCAGGATGGACGGTCGTCCCCGTGCCGGTCGGTCCGTGGCGCCCGGTCCACTTGGTGCCAGCCCCCTCCATCGAGGTGCTGACGAGCACGGTGCGCACGGCCTGCCAGCCAGGGTCGGAGGGCTCGACGGTAGGGACCATCTCGGTAGAGCTAGATCTGTGCGGCGACGGCATCGTCAGCGCTGGAAACGAGATCGCCGCGGCCCTCGAGGTGGAAGGCCTATCCGTTCCGCTGGTCGCCACGGCGACCGATTCCGGAGTGCACCTGGTCGGCACCGCCCTCATCGACGAAGTGGAACGGTGGTGGCCCCACACGCACGGTCCTCAACCCCTCTACCCGGTTCGAGTGGTGGTAGCGGGCGTGGCCATCGACCTCGGCGATGTCGGGTTCCGCACGATCACGGCCGACCGGTCCGACGGGGGCTTCCGACTGGTCGTCAATGACGTCCCGATCTTCTGTCGCGGCGCAGGCTGGTTCACACTGGACCCTGTCAGCCTCCAGTCTTCCGACGACGAACTGACCGCCACCATCGAGTTGGCTCGTGCCTCGGGTATGAACATGCTCCGCATCGCGGGTGGCACGGTCTACGAGAGCGATCGGTTCTTTACGGCGTGCGACCGGGCCGGGCTGATGGTGTGGCAGGACGCGATGCTCGGTCCCCTCGATCCTCCAGACGACGAGGGGTTTACCGCATCGGTGGTGGCGGAGGTGGCGGACCTGCTCGACCGCACGAGCCGCCACCCATCCATGGCGGTGCTGTGCGGGGGCCAACAGCTCGAGGAGCAGCCAGCGATGTTCGGGCTCCCCCGAGACAGATGGCACTCGCCGTTGATCCACGAGGCGCTACCCGATCTCGTGGAGCGTCGTTCCCCCGGGCTCGTCTACGTGACGTCGTCGCCGAGCGGAGGGGACCTTCCGTTTCAGCCTGACATGGGGGTCTCCCACTACTTCGGTGTGGGTGTCTACCTCTTCCCCTTGGAGGACATGCGCCGCGCCGCACCCCGATTCGTCACCGAGGGGCTGGCATTCTCCATCCCTCCGGACCGGGCCACCATCGACGAGGAGTTCGGCGGCGACCTGTCGGTCCACCGCGAATCGGAATGGAAGCGGGCGGTCCACCGTGATGCCGGGTCCTGGTTCGACCTCGAAGACGTGCGGGACCACTATGTGAACCTGATCTTCGGCGCCGATATCGCCGCGCTGTGGAGGACCGACCACGATCGAGCCCTGGACCTCGGAAGGGCCACCATGGCCGAGGTCATGTCCGCCGCCGTTGCCGAGTGGAGGCGGACCGACTCGTCGTGCAATGGGATGCTGGCCATAGCGCTGCGCGATCTCCGGCCCGGACCCGGATGGGGTCTGATCGACTCCTCAGGTCGGCCGAAGGCGCCTTGGTATGCCTTGGCCAGGAGTGCAGCCCCGGTTGCCGTGCTGGCTACCGACGAGGGCACGAACGGGCTGGCCCTCCATATGGTCAACGACCTCCCCGTGGACGTCGAGGCAACTCTGGAACTCGGACTCCATACCGCAGCCCACACCGTGGAACGGGCCTCGTGTCCAGTGGTGGTCCCATCGAGAGGGGGAACCACCGTGCGGGCCGAGGCCCTGTTCGACGGGTTCCGGGACCTCACCTACGCCTACTGCTTCGGCCCCCGGACGTACGATCTGATCACTGCTGATCTTGTCGACAAGGGGGGAAAGGTGCTGGCCACGACGGGTTACCTCCCGGGAGGGCCGGCGCGGGACATGGATCCCGATGTGGGGCTTCAGTCGGAGGTCGGACCGGCCGATGGACTGACGTGGCCTCTTCGAGTATTCACCCGCCGATTCGCTCAGTACATCCAGATCGACGTGCCGGGGTTCGCCGCGTCCGACTCCTGGTTCCACCTGCCACCGGGCGGGTCGAGGACGGTACTACTGCGAGCCGAACCAGGGTGCGAGCACGAGCCGAAGGGCCGATTGCGGGCGTTGAACTCCGTCGCACAGGGGTCCGTGTCCCCCTGACGGCCAAGCCTGCTTGTGGCGCCTGTGGGACGAAGGCCTATTGTGTCCCAGGATGTCCCGGCCGTACGATGGATGCCAGAGCGCGGTGGGCATGGAGATGGGGATGACCGGCGTGGTTTGGCGCAGTAGTTCGGATTGGAATTGTTTCCGGCATAGGGAAGGGCGGGCCGGCTGACATGGCAATTCGTGAACAAGAGGTAGAGAAGTTCCTCGAGGGTCGACCGGACGCGCTCTTGGTTCCCACCGGCACCGGCATGGCCATCGACTTGGGCGATCATGCTGGGGCGGTGGCCAAGGTCCGCAGGCATGTGCTGCGAAGTCTGCTGTGCGCAGACGTCATAGGTCTGGCCACAGCCGCCGTGCTCGGGCCCTTGCTGGTGTCTGTGGTGTCGGCAAACCATGATGCAGCTGCAGTTCGCAGTGGTGCGGTCATGTACTTCGACCTGGCCGTGATCCCACTGTTCATCGGGGTGTTCGCCTGCTACGGCTTGTACAAGGGCGCAACTCGCCGCATCTCCCTCAGCGTGTTCTCCGATCTGCGCAGCATCCTGCACGCGCTGCTGATCAGCGGGTTCCTGTACGCGGTGATCGGATACGGGGCCCATCGGTACTTCGGATTCGATGCCATCACCGTGGGGAAGATCGTGGTCATGTGCCTGTTGGCGGCAGTCACGGTGTCACTGGCCCGGATCGTCACCTTCGGCCTGATGGGGCGGGTTCCGACCGGCTCGGTGCCGGTCATCGTCGTAGGAACCGGCAAACTGGCCCAGACGGTGGCCAGCCATCTGCGGGCACATTCGAGTGTCCAATTCGTCGGGTTCGTCGACGACAGCCCGCTCGGTGGGGGAGATCTGCTCGGCGAGCTCGAGGACCTTCCTGAACTGTGCCGGCGCTACGACGTGGCCAGGGTCGTCGTGTGCTTCTCACGGACCCACCCCGAACGGACCATCGAGATGCTGAAGGTCCTCTCGGGCAAGGTCGGCGTCTCCATCGTTCCCCGGTACTACGAGTTGATCACCAGCCGATCCAACGTGGAGGACCTTTCGGGGCTCCCGATGATCGACATCGCCCCGGCGTCGCTCTCCACCAGCGCCCGGTTCCTCAAGCGCACCTTTGATCTGGTGGTCTCTTCGGTCATCTTGGTCGTGGTCTCCCCGTTCATCCTGGTGGCCTCCGTCCTGATCAAGTTGACCAGCCCTGGACCGGTGTTCTTCCGCCAGGTCCGCACCGGGCGTGACGAGCGGCCGTTCTCGGTCCTCAAGTTCCGGA
The DNA here is from genome assembly GCA_903906055.1 of uncultured Acidimicrobiaceae bacterium. GTDB lineage: Bacteria > Actinomycetota > Acidimicrobiia > Acidimicrobiales > RAAP-2 > Bog-756. The sequence continues at coordinate 24,421 of CAIVIS010000395.1, read as the reverse complement.
CGATGGTCGTGGACGCCGAGGAGCAGAAGGTCGATATCCAACATCTCAACGAGGTGGATGGCCCGCTGTTCAAGGTCACCGAGGATCCCAGAGTGACCCGGCCCGGCCGCATCCTCCGTCGGACAAGTCTCGACGAACTGCCCCAGTTGATCAACGTGTGGAAGGGCGATATGTCCTTAGTGGGGCCTCGCCCCTTCGTGGAGGCCGAAGCCGCCGAAATCGAAGGATGGGCTCGCAAGCGATTCGAAGCGCGACCGGGAATGACCGGCTTGTGGCAGGTTTCGGGCCGCAACGAGCTGTCCCACCTCGAGTTGTGCCGCCTCGACTACCTCTATGTCGCATCGTGGTCGTTCTCGTGGGACATGCAGATCCTGTGGCAGACCCCGTCCACCGTCTTCAAGGGGCGCGGAGCGTCCTGAGCCTCGCTCTTGCCTCGTCCGCCCGCAGGTAGGCCTACGGCTCAGCGGCCAGGCCGCACGTCGGCGATGGCTTCGCTGATCTTCTCCAGGAACCGTTCTGGCGCATAGCGGTCGGCATGCTCGGTGAGGAGTTGGGCGGACCAGTTCTGCTCGGACAGGGAGCGGACAGCCTCGGTGATCGGTCCGGGCGTGGGATCGTCGAAGAAGCAGCCGGTCTCTCCCTCGACGATGCTGTCCAGGAAGCCGCCCCAGCGCAGGGCCGCGGTGGGTTTCCCGAATGCGGCAGCCTCTACCGGCGTGAGCCCGAAGTCCTCATAGGAAGCGGCCACCAGCCCGAGGCAGGAGCCATAGAGCCAGCGGAGCTCTTCATCTTCGACGCGTCCGAGAATGGTGACGTTCGAGGGGGCAGCCGCACGCAACTCATCAGTCAGTGGACCTGTCCCGACGACCACGAGGCGCTGGTCCGGGAGCTGATCGAAGGCTGCCACCACAGCCCCTACGTTCTTGTACGCCAGCAGCCGCGACACGCATAGCAAAAACCCTGGCTCGACTCCACGGGGTGCCCGTCGAGGTCCGGCGAGATCGATAGCCACGGGCGGGGGAATCACATCGGCATCGATCCCGTAGGCGTCGGCCACCCGAGTTCGCACTGCCCGGGAGTTGACCAGGTACCGATCGGCCGACAGTGCCGCTCGCCGGTCCCATCGCCGCAGCGGGGGAGTGAGGGCTGCCAGACCGTAGGCAGCCAGCCGGGACGACCCGGCCTGGTACTGGCTGGCCTGGTACAGCCACCGGGCCGGGTTGTGGCAGTAGACGATCTTGGCTCCGCTCACCTGGGCCCCGTGTGCCCAGCCACTCGAGGAGCACAGGGTCACGTCGGCGTCGACGTGGAGCCGGGAGAAGGCTGGTGCCAGCACGGGCAGTGCGAGGCGATGGTGATGACGCAGCACGGCGAGTCGATCGATGGGGAGCGTGCGCACGTCATGGGCCGCGAACTCAGGAAAGGTCTCCTCTGGGTCGTACAGGGAGGTGTAGATGGTGGCGTCCGGATACGCACCGGCCAGGGTGAGCACGACTCGCTCGGCACCGCCCCGCTGGGTGAGGTAGTCGTGCACGATGGCCACCGGGGGTCTGGGCATCACGTTCTCCTCGGGTTCAGCCGCTCGATGTCTGAGCAACGCGGCTTCGACGCCACCGCGGCCACAGCGCCGGGCAGTGGACGTCCGATCGCCTCGGTGTATCGCCGGTTCCATGGGTGCGGTCACGTCAACGGTACACTGACCACGTTCTCACCCTCTTCGTCTGCACCGCCAATATCTGCCGGTCTCCTATGGCCGCCGCACTCTTCGTCCAGCGGACGGAGGGTTATGTCGATCGCCCCCACGCGCTGTCAGCGGGGCTGGGCGAGGCAGGACACCGCGCTCCAGACGAAGTGGTCTCGGTGATGGCGGCCAGGGGGATCGATCTCTCCAAGCACCGCAGCACCACGTTGTCGGCCGCCCGAGTGGCCGATGCCGATCTGGTGATCGGGATGAGCCTCCGCCACGTCCAAGAAGCGGTGCTCGCCGATCCTGCATCGTGGGAGCGGACGTTCCGGTTGAAGGAACTGGTGCGCCGCGGCGAGTACATCGGTCCTCGGCTACCTGGCCAAGACCTCGCCTCCTGGGTACGCGCCGCCCAAGGTGACCGGACCCATGATTCACTGGCCAATCACTCGCCTAGCGAGGATGTCGCTGACCCGTTCGGTGGTCCGGCCGCTGGCTACGAGACCACGGCGGTGGAACTCGAAGATCTCACCGGCAGGCTGGTGGGCCTGCTGTGGCCACCACGCTGAACTACCCCTGACGGACAATCAACGACATGACCGGGGCCATCGCCGAGCTGCCCGGTTCGCCCACAACTGAGCTCTCCGGCAGGTGAAGGACAACTTCGCTACTCGCACTGGCGCACGTGGGTCAGGGATCGCAGAGGCTGACCTCACCCCCAAGCAGGGCGCCCGCGAGGGGCGGCCCGTCGGGTTCCCCCGGTGCACATCTCAGGCTCGGTTCAAGCCGTCGGACACCTTCACCGAGTCCATCCGCCGCCCGGCCAGGAAGGTTGTCGCTGGCGAAGCCCCCATCCAGAAGGTCACCATCTCGCAGGTCGGTGGGCGTTGGCAGGAATCGGCGCTGGAGCGGTATCTGATTCGATACCAGATCCGACCAGTTTTTCAATCATTAGTGTTTCCTGCAGCACCAGGCCAGTTCGACACCGAGTTCAAGCGACTGCCCGAGGCCAAGCAAGACCGGGGCGCGGTCGCCCAGATCAAAGGTGAGTGGTTGCATCCGGTTCGGAAGTCAGGTGCGGATGCGCCTCTTTCAATACATCCGTCTCACCAAGCTGGCGAACTTAGGCCTTCAGGAGTTCAGGGTGCCGCGAGGCGACCATACGAGCCATGCCTTCCTTCCAGCCCACGGTGGTGGGGCCGACCAGGTCATGCATGCGGGTCAGGTCGATCTCCACGCTGTCGATCGTCTCGGACGTCGGGGCGAAGCTCGGGGTGAGGCCGGTGAGCTCGCCCAGGTAGCCGCACCACTCCTCGATGCTGGCGGATTGGCTGCCTCCCCAATTGACCACAGTGGCCGGCGTGGCCGCCACCGCGAGCAGTCCGGGGACCATGGCCAAGATGTCGTCTTCGTGGATCGGGTGGTAGACGCTCGGCGCATCGATGTGCACCGGGATGTCGCCTCCGTTGATCATCATCTCGAGGTGGATGGCCGGCCATCCACCCCGGTCGCCGTAGGGGACGGACAGCCGGGCGATGGTGGTGGGCAGACCGAACCGGTCGGCTGCCCACAGAGCGGTGGCTTCCGCAGCGATCTTGCAGATGCTGTAGGTGCGCAGGAAGGGCCAGACCCCGTGGTTGTCGCCGAGCGGGTCGCCCTCGGCGAAGACGTGGTGACCCATGGGCCGGTAGATCCCGGTGGTGGAGCAGTGCAGGAATGCCGCGGCGGACTGGTGGTGCTCCATCAGGTAGGCGAGCCCACCGCTGTTGGCCCGCAGATCCTTCTCCCACTCATTTGACTTGGCCACGGCGAAGTTGACGACGTAGTCGGCATCTGCAGGTAGTCCACCGACGTCGCCGGTGAGGAGGTCGATGGGAACGCACCGGACACCCGCGGACTCGAGACGCGAGCGCGCTGCTGCATCCCGGAACCGGGCGCCAGCCACCACCTCGTTGTCGGCAGCCAGTGCGATGGCCACCGGCTCGGCCACCTGCCCGGTGGCTCCGGTGATGACGATGGTCTTGCCGCTCAGTTCGATCGAGGCCATGGCGATGCTCCTTACATGGGGTTCGGTGGCCGGGCCATGCAACCCGGGCTGCACCGTTGGTCTAGTGGGGAAGTGCTCCAGCCTTGAACGGTGCCTTCAGAGACTAGGGGACTCCAGATGGGTCCCGATTGGACCTGCAGAAGGTCAAGAACACCGGCCATCGCCCGCAAGGGCCCACAGATCGCACCCGGGCATCGCACCTGGACAACAGATCAGAGGCGGTCATCGCCCAGAACACAAGATGTTGTGCTCCACCCTCGCCTTACCACCTTTCGTGGTGGACACGAGCACCCTCCGTGGGGCATACTGGGTGCTCCGCCATTTTGCGTCGGCAGGCCGCGTAGTCCCAGGTCGCCGACTTGCAACTGTGGTGGAACGACCAGTGATCCCGACCGTAGCAAGGAATGTTCTCATGAGTGCCACCTGGCGCAAGCACGCAGCCTGCCGGGGCATCGATCCAGATGTGTTCTACCCGGTCTCCGATGAGGAGGCCGACGAGGCAAAGTCCATCTGTGATCTGTGCGCCGTGCGAGAGTCGTGCCTAGAGCATGCGCTCGCCAGCCGCGAGCGTGAGGGCATCTGGGGTGGAACCACCGAGCGCGAACGTCGCCGGATCCACCGCCAGCGTCGCAAGTCAGCCTGACCTCCCGACGAGGTTCGACGACGAGCTTCGACGACGAGGTTCGCCCCTTCGGCATTGCCCACTCGGCACAGGGCGGCTGAGCCAGCGATGATGTGGCCATGACCGAGCCCCGCCTGCCCACTGACGTAGACGCGGAGGTCGCACGCCTGATGGTGGACGTACGCGATCATCGGCCCGGGGACGATCGCGAGAACCAGTCTCGAACGGTCATCCTCGATCAGTTGGTCGTGCTGTCCCACCCTTTCGATCGGCACGCAGAGCTCACCCACGTGACGGCCTCGGCGGTAGTGGTCGGTCGCCGCGGCGTGCTGCTCCATCGCCACCGCCGGCTCCAGCGGTGGCTGCAGCCCGGTGGCCACCTCGAGCCCGGCGAATCTCCGATGGAGGGCGCCCGTCGCGAGAGCGAAGAGGAGACCGGACTCGCGCTCGACCACCCGGCCGGTGGTCCAGTCCTTCTCCATGTAGACGTGCACGAGGCTGCCGATGCCCATATCCATCTGGATATCCGGTTCCTGCTGTTGGGCCCAGACGAGGATCCGGCACCTCCACCGGACGAGAGTCAAGACGTGGCCTGGTTCTCCTGGAACAAGGCCCGGGCCCTGTCTGACGAGGCGCTGGCAGGTGCGCTCCAGTCTGCCCGTAGGCTGATCGATACGGGGGCCGTCGAGGTCCCCTGGGGGACATCCGAGGAGACCGATGGCTGAGCCGTACGACACCTTGCTGCAAGTCCAAGAATTCGACACCACGATGGACCAGTTGCGACACCGCATCGAGGCCATGCCGGAGCGTGCCGCACTAGCCGAGGTCCGGACGCGTATCGCCGCGACAGTCAAAGCCATGGCGGCGGTGGGCGCCCAGATCGATGAGTTGGCGGGCCGTCAGTCCGCACTCGAGGAGCAGATCGCGTCCTCGGCCAAGCGGCGTCACGATATAGAACGACGGATGCAGAGCGGCGAGGTCTCTGCCGCCCGCGACCTGCAGGCCATGGACCACGAGGTCGCCCAGCTGGCCGAGCGCCAGCGAACCCTCGAGGACGAAGAGATCGTGCTCCTCGAGGAGCAGGAGCCCATCGACGCGACGCTGGCCGACCATCGGGTAGCGGCCGATTCCCTCGATGCTGAGCGGATCCGGCTGGAGGCAGCGGTGGTCGAGAACGAGGAAGAGTTGCGGGCCGCCATAGCCGTCGCCGAGGCGGCGCGAGCGGAGTGTGCGACGGGGCTGCCCGAGGAGCTGGCCGAGCGCTACGAACGACTCCGAGCCCACCTGGGCGGGGTGGGTGCGGCTCGCCTGGTGGGCGACCACTGCGATGGCTGCCACCTGACGCTTTCGTCGGTGGAGGTGGAGCGCCTCAACCAGCTGCCGGTCGATACCTTCGCCACCTGTCCGCAGTGCGAACGCATCTTGGTGCACTGATGCGCCGGGTCGCGTGGGGGTCTGTCCGGTGCTGATCCTGGTCCGGCACGGTGAGTCGACGGGGAACGCCGAAGGGCTGCTGCTGGGCCGCATGGACTCGCCGCTGACTGAACGGGGGATCGCCCAAGCGCGCTCGCTGGCCGACTCGGTGGCCGGAGCCACCCGGCTCATCTCGAGCCCCTTGTCGCGTGCCCGCGACACGGCTGACGCCCTCGGGACCGGGCTCGATGTAGAGGTCGACGAGCGCTGGATCGAGGTCGACTACGGCGAGTACGACGGACAGAAGTTGGGTGCCATCCCGAGCGAGGTATGGGCGCAGTGGCGCTCGGATCCGACATTCGCGCCTCCTGGCGGTGAGAGCCTGGCCTCTGCTGGGGCCCGTGTGCGCGCCGCCTGCACGGAACTCTTCGAGGACCCTGACGGACCGGCCCGGGGAGACGGCACGGTGGTGGTGGTGAGCCATGTCTCACCCATCAAGGCCGCGGCGTGCTGGTCGCTCGGCATGGGGGATGAAGGTGCGTGGCGGCTCTACCTGGCCAACGCTTCAGTGACCCGGATCACTTGGGGCCCGGGAGGTCCTGTGTTGGCCGGCTTCAATCACACACCCTGGTCAGGCCGGGAGTGATCGCCCGGTCACCGAGAGCCTCAACCCACTGGGCGTCAACAGAGGATCCGAGTGACGTGGCGGATCACTGACTGCTCGGCCGAGTAGGCCGTGTGATTGCAGTAGTCGCGCAGTGACCGCCAGGCATCCCAACCAGATGCCTGCTCCAGCATGTCGAGCAGCCTGCTGGAGTCGGCGTCGCACGAGTCGAGTTCGGGGGCGAAGGAGCAGGCCAACTTGTCGCGCAGGAGGGTCCGATGGCTGACCAGCACCTGCTCGAGACCGGTATGGGACGGGGCCACGATTCCTGCCACCCGGAAGGTATTGCCTGTGCCTTCGAAGTAGTGGCGCCGTTGTCGGCCCAGGGCCTCGATCCGCATCTGCAGGGGAGCCTTGTTCGGAATCACGAACAGGTCGGACCGGTGTCGATCGACTTGTAGTTCCACGGCGGCGATCAGCAGCCCGGGGATGCCCCGAAAGTGGTAGTGGATCATCCGGACGGAAACCCCGGCTTGGTCGGCCACCTGAGCCTTTGTCGGCACGGTCGCACGGCGTTCGATCACCTCGATGCACGCCATGACCAACGAGTACCGGGTCGTTTCGCCCTTGGCGATGCGCCCATCGAGTGACGATGGATGGAACGGTACCGACGTAGACCCGTGTGGGATCTGTCCAGGCGATGTGCACCTCATGTCTGGGGCCGCACCTCTTGCTGTCTCGGAGTTCGATCGGCCGGAGTGTGCCGTCCGATCTGCCCGTTCGGTCGTCATGAATTCGACGTTATTGCCCTCCCGGAACATTCGGCTAGGGCCCTCAGGCCCTTTCCCGGGCGTGATGGTGGCAGCCCTCCCTGCTCGTCATGCTTCCGGCCTGCGATAGGGCTCGGCACTGCCACCCACGAGAGGGGAGCAGCCGCGCGAACTAGGGGCGCACGACCACTTTGATGGGGTCGCCACCTCGGTCGCCCGCCACTCGGAACGCTTCGGCCGCATCGTCGAGGCCGAACTGATGGGTGATCATGACGTCGGGCAGGTCGGGCACTGCTTGGAGGATGCGTGCGGCTGCATCGAACTCGCCCACCCCGTGGTGGTGGCCGTAGGTGAACGACGGAAGAAGGGTTATCTCCTTCATCTGAAAACTGAGCCCGATCTGCACCGGGCTCCAGTACGTCCCGAGGATGCTCACGGTTCCCCCGGGGCGGACCAATTCGGTAGCCCGGTCGAGGGAACTCTGCGTGCCTGCCGCGTCGAGCACCACGTCGTAGTCGGTACCGACGTTGACCGATGCCCCGAGCCGCTCGCCTGCGGCCATGCGGCTGGGACGGTGTCCTTCGAGATCGACGCCGGCACCTATGGAGCGGGCGGCGGCGATGGTGGCCAGGCCGATGGGACCGGCACCGAGCACAAGCACTCGCATGCCGGCGACAACGTTCGCCCGGTTGATCCCGTGCAGGGCGACCGCCAAGGGTTCGACCAGGTTGGCATGGGCGAGATCCAGGCCTTCGGGGAGCGGCATGGCGCAGTTCGGGTGCACCCACGCCTCGTCGGCCAGGCCCCCATCGAGGCTGACCCCGTACATGGCACCCAGCGCATTGCGGCACTGCTGCTCGGCACCGGCCAGGCACCGGTCGCATGTGCCGCAGTGCACGACGGGCAGGACGGCGACAGGCGTACCGTCATCGAGTACCCCGCAGAACTCATGGCCGAGGATGGCCCACGACGGTCCGAACGAGGCCATATGGAGGTCGGAGCCGCAGATACCCGAACTCGCTACCGTCACCCGCACGCTGCCTTCCGCCGGATCGCCCGACGGTGGAACGACCTGGATGCCGTCGGCTGTCATCTTGACGCCGCGCATGATCAGGCCGGGAGGTCGAGGGCCGCGGGCTGAGCCAGGAGTTCGATGACGTGGCGGTACATGGTCGTGCGGATGGTGCGCAGGGTCGGCCCCGCCTTGGGGGCAAGCGTCTGGGCGAACTTGGTGGCAGCCGGTAGGAGTTCGTCGAGCGGCAGAGCAGCCGCCACGATGCGGGCCTCGAGCGCCTCGGCACCTCCGTAGCGCCGTCCGGTGGTCATGGCCTCGTGGGCCGTGGGGTGGATCAGACGAGCCTGGATCAGCGCCGACATGCCGGGGGAGAACGGGATGCCCAGGTCGACCTCGGGCAGGCAGAAGTAGCCCCGGTCGACCCGCATGAAACAGGCGTCATGGGCCAGTGCGAGCAGGGCACCGGCAGCGAATGTATGCCCTTGGAGCACTGCCACCGTGGGAACGCTGGTGGACAGGGTTCGAGCGAACAGGTCCTGGATCTGGGCGACGTACTCGCCTGCCCGGTCGAGGTTGGCCGTGAGCCAGTCGAGGTCGAGTCCGTTCGACCAGATCTTTCCGGTGGCCACGGTCAGGAGCGCTCGGGGCCCTTCGGCGGCATCCACTTCGTCGAGGGCCTCCGTGATGGAACTCATCCACTCCTGCGTGAAGCGGTTCTCGCCATCACCTAGGTCGAGTACGAAGATTTCGTCGTGTCGCTGCAGGGTGGGCATGGGGTTCGCTCCGGTGTTTGATCGGTGGGACTCGAGCACAGTATCCCGACAGCGATCGTCACCTGGTGTGTGGATTAGGTGACGCGTGGGGGACCCGGTGCTAGGTTCCCAAACATGTCCACGGTTCCGTGTGAGTCGTGCCCGATGAGCAACAGGGGGAAGTATGGGAATGATCGGTAAGAGTCAGGCGCTGCGCGCCCTGCGCACCACGGGCGTCCTTGCGGCCACGGGTCTATTGGCTGCCGCATGTTCGTCAGGAGGCTCGAGCAGCTCCACCACGACGACCGCCGCCGGCGGATCATCATCGGGCACCCTCGACAACTCGTTGGCCTTGGCCTACACCGGCGGCACGGCCGGAGCGGCCAGCACGTCGGAGACCCCGGTCAAGGTTGGCTACGTCAACCAGGAGTTCGGTTCGCCCAGCTTCCCCGAGAACACCGCCGGCGCCAACCTCGCCGTCAAGTACGTGAACCAGCAGCTCGGTGGCGTCAAGGGCCATCCGATCGAGCTCGTCCAGTGCAACGTGGCCACCGAAGAGGACGGCCAGAAGTGCGGGACCCAGTTCCTCAACGACGCGAGCATCAACCTCGTCCTGACCGGCACCATGGTGATCGGCAACGACTCGCTCTACAAGGTGCTCGCCGGTCATAAGCCGATCATCGTTGGCAACGGCCTGACCGTCTCTGACTTCACCCAGCCCGCGGCCCAGACCTACATGCCGGGTGCTCCCGGAGTCATCTCGGGTTTGGCTAAGTGGCTGGTCGACGGCGGACTCGGACCGGTCAAGACGGTGGCCGTGGTGGCGACCAACGACGCCGGTGCTACCGCCTCGGCCAAGTTGCTCTTCGCTCCGCCGCTGGAGAAGGCAGGCATCAAGGTCACGGAAGTCTTCATCTCCCCGACCGCCCAGGGTGCTGACGTGGCATCTGCGGTCAAGGCGGCGGGTGGCGGAACAGCCGACGTGTTCGTGCCGCTCACCCCGGTCCAGGGCTGCATCGCCGTGGCTGACGCCATCAAGAGCCTGGGCATCAACCCCAAGGTGGTCACCACCGGGCTGTGCTTCGGCACCCCGCTGATCCAGCACCTCGGCGGCACCTTCCCCGACGGCTGGTACTTCGGCGCCTACGGCGTCAGTTACTTCATGCCCCCCATGGCCAGCGTGCCGGCATCCGAGCAGCTCGCCCTGTACGAGCAGGTCGTGAAGAAGTACAACCCGACCATGGAGTACACCGGGTTCGCTGGACCCAGCTTCGCCAACGTGCTCACCATCAACCAGATCTACAACAAGCTCGGCACCGGAGCCACGGTTGCTCAGCTGACGGATGCCACCAAGAACTTCGCTGGCCCGCAGTGGAGCATTCCCGGCACGCCCGTCGCCTGCGGGAAGATCACCCCTGCGTTCCCCACGCTGTGCGTAGGCCAGATGGGGATCGAGCAGTTCACCAAGGGCAAGTGGGTCGCCATCGCCGATGCCTACAACAACAAGATGATCAACGGCTTCGGCTGACCACCGAACACAGCGTTCCCTAAGCATGAGCACCACATCCGCGAGTAGTTGGCTCACGCCCAAGAGGATCCCCGCCCTGGTGGCGGGGATCCTGGGCGTAGTCCTTCTGATCGTCGTCTTCGCCAACGCCGACCAGACCCAGGCCATCGTGCTCGGCCTCGGCGGCGGAGCCCTGATCGCCGCTATCGCCCTGTCGATCACCCTCAACTATCAGGGCTCGGGCGTCGTCAACTTTGCCGCCGGGGCGATCGCCATGTACGGCGGCTACGTCTACTACGGCCTGCGGGTCAACGGGCAGCTGTTCTTGCCGCCGATCCCCAATCCCCTAGCGCCGATCGAAGGGATCGCCCACCTAGCGGGGGCATCGAGCTTCTCGCTCCCGCACATCCCCGTGTTCATCACCCTGGCCCATCCCGGCCAGGGCGCTGCCGCCTTCGGGACGTTCGTGCAGCAGCCAGCGATGCCGGTGTGGGCGGCACTGGTGATCTCCCTGGCCGTCCTGGTCCTCCTCGGCCTGGCCTTCCACTTCCTCATCTTCCGTCCCCTGCGCCGGGCCCCGGTGCTGGCCAAGGTGGTGGCCTCGGTCGGGCTGTTCATCGTGATGCAGGCCGTGATCGTCCTGCGGTTCACCTCCTCGGCCAAGTCGGTGGCCCCCATCCTCCCCTCCCGACCGGTCCACTTTCCTCGAGGTGTGTCGCTCCCGTCGGATCAGATGTACCTGGTGCTGATCGTGATCGTGGTCACCATCGGTCTGTGGGCCCTGTTCCGCTTTACCCGCTTCGGACTGGCCACCAGGGCCGCTTCTGAGAACGAAAAGGGCGCCTTGGTGCTCGGGTACTCACCGGACTTCCTGGCCGGGGTGAACTGGGTCGCCTCTACGGTGCTGGCCGGGTTCTTCGGCATCTTGGCGGCACCCATCAATCAGTCGATCGATCCGATCACCATCACGTTGTTGATCGTCCCGGCCTTGGCTGCCGCCCTGCTGGCTCGTTTCAACTCGTTCATCGTCACCATGGCTGCCGGCCTGGGCATCGGCATGCTGGTCTCGTGGATCCAGCTGGTGTCCAACAAGTCCTGGTTCCCAAAGGCCGGGGGCTCGGCCCTCCCTGGTCTCACCGATGCCCTGCCCTTCGTGATCATCATCGTGGTGCTGGCCTTACGGGGCAAGAGCCTCCCCACTCGGGGATCGATCGAGACGATCAAACTGCCGTTCGCCCCGCGGTCCAAGGGGGCGTTCCCGGCCACGATGGTCCTCGGGCTCGCCACCATCGCGTTGCTGTTCGTGGTGACCCCGATCTGGCGGCTGTCCATCGTCAACTCGCTGGTAGGCATGGTCATCTGCCTGTCCTTGGTGGTTCTCACCGGCTACGTCGGCCAGATCTCGCTGATGCAGATGGCTTTGGCCGGCATTGCCGGGTTCACCTTGTCCAAGGTGGCTGATGCCCACCACATCCCGTTCCCTATCGGGCCGCTGCTCGGGGCGACGGCGGCGGTGGTGGTGGGGCTTCTGGCCGGCGTGCCCGCACTACGGGTGCGCGGCGTCAACTTGGCCGTGGTCACCTTCGCGGCTGCGGTGACGATCCAGAACCTGATCTTCGCCAATCCGTCCTGGTCCGGGCTCAAGGGTGCATCGGTCAACTCGCCGAGCATCTTCGGCTTTCGATTCGGACAGAACGATCCGTGGACCAAGTTGACCGGCGGCGGCAAGGGACTGCTCCCCAATCCGTGGTTCGGGGTGTTCTGCGTCATCGTCGTGATGCTCCTGGCGCTGGCCGTGGTCAACATCCGTCGATCGAGGATCGGCCGGCACATGCTGGCCGTGCGGGCCAACGAACGGGCGGCGGCCGCCGCTGGCGTGTCGGTCTCGGGGACCAAGGTGCTGGCCTTCGGGGTGGCTGCGTTCATCGCTGGCATCGGAGGCGCTCTGTCGGGCTACCGGTTCGGCTCGGTGACGGCCGGTTACTTCGGTGCCATCCCGTCGATGATCTTCCTGGCCTACGCCTACTTGGGCGGCATCTCGTCGGTCTCGGGGGCCATGGTGGGCGGCATCATCGTGGCGGGCGGAATCCTGACGACGGTGTTCACCAACTGGCTGCATATATCCGAGCAGTACACCCTCCTCCTGGCCGGTATCGGCCTGATCATCATGGCCATCCAGAACCCCAAGGGTGTGGCCGGGGCCATCCGGGACGGGGTCCATATGATCCGCCGCCGTCGTGACGCCAAGGGTGCCGTCAGCAGTTCCGGCGCCGACTCGGTGCCGGTCGAGGTGGCGGTCTGATGGGGATGCTCACCACGAGCGGGCTGAGCGTCTCCTTCGGGGGTAAGCGGGCGGTGGACAGCTTCGACCTCGACGTCAAGGCTGGATCGCTGGTCGGCCTCATCGGACCCAATGGGGCGGGCAAGACCACGACGATCGATGCCATCACCGGGTTCGTTCCGGCCCAGGGGTCGGTCCTGTTCGACGGGACGGACATCAGCGGACTGTCGTCGACCATGCGGGCCCGTACTGGACTCGGCCGGACGTGGCAGAGTTCCGAACTGTTCGACGACCTCACGGTCATGGAGAACCTGCAGGTGGCATCGGAGCGCGTGGATGTCCGTGGCTTCCTTCGCGACCTGTTCCGCCCGCGTAACGACGACGTGTCCGAGCTGATGGTGATCCTGGAATCACTCGACCTGGCCGACTCAGCCGACGTGTTGCCCACCGACCTCTCGCATGGCCAGCGCAAGCTGGTGGGTGTTGCCCGAGCGCTGGCGGCCAAGCCCAAGGTGCTGTGCATGGATGAGCCAGCGGCTGGACTGGACACCGAGGAGAGCCAGACCCTGGGGGGCCGGATCCGCGCACTGGTCGACGGCGGCCTGTCCGTCCTCCTCATCGACCACGACATGGGCCTGGTCCTGACCATCTGCGACTACTTGTACGTGCTCGATTTCGGCCAGCTGATAGCGGAGGGGACGCCGGCCGAGATCCGTGCCAACTCCAAGGTCATCACCGCCTACCTCGGTGAGCGCCACGGCGGGGGATCTGATCCGACTGGCGACGATGGTGCGCCAGTAGATGGTGCGCCAGTAGGGGAGGTGGGCGTCGGTGAGTGAGTCGCTGCTCCAGATATCGCATCTCGATGCCGGATACAACGGAATACCGGTCGTGCGTGACCTGACGTTGACAGTTGCCCCGGGCGAGGTGGTGGCGCTCCTGGGGCCTAACGGTGCGGGTAAGACGACCACGCTGATCACTACGAGCGGCCTGGAGCCGATGATCGGCGGGGACATCTCCATCCTGGGATCGTCCATCAAGGGCATGGCTCCTCACCAGATCGCCCGACTCGGTGTCAGCCACGTCACCGAAGACCGGTCGCTCTTCTTTTCGCTCACGGTAAAGGACAACCTGCGCCTGGGTAACCGAGGAGGCCGGGTCGATCTCACCACGCCGCTCCGGTACTTCCCGGCCCTCGAAGAGCTCCTCGACCGCCAGGCCGGACTGCTCTCGGGTGGCGAGCAGCAGATGCTGGCCTTGGGTCGGGCGATGGCCAGTTCGCCCAAGCTGTTGATGATCGACGAGATGTCCCTGGGGCTGGCCCCGGTCATCGTCGAGCGGCTCCTGCCCATCGTGCGCTCCATCGCCGATGACACCGGGTGCGGGATCCTCCTGGTCGAGCAGCACGTGCAGATGGCGCTCGAGGTAGCCGACCGGGCCTACGTGCTCTCTCATGGGTCGCTGGCCATGGAGGGCAGCGCATCCGAACTCGAGGCCAACCGCAATCTGCTCGAGTCGAGCTACCTGGGGGACTGAGCCGGACCGGCTAGCCCTGGAACTCCTTCGTCCAGTCTCCTTCGGCCAGCGGATCGACCCCGAAGTGGGCGCGGACCTTGTCGAGCGGCCAATCGGCCATCGACAGATGGTCGATGCGTGAGAAGTCCTTGGTGCATCGACTTCCTCGCTCGAGGGCCTCGCCGACCAGATCGGCAGCACCGGCACGGCTCATAGTGGCCTGCTTGGGCTGGAACCCATCGAGTCTGGACATGCCGGCTTCGTGGATGGAGAGACTGGAGAGGAACCGGGACCAGGTCTCTTCGGACTCGTTCATGGCGAACTCCATCGCACCTAAGGCGATCTCACCTGGACCGGTAGGGGGGTAGCCGGAGATCACATGATTGAGGTCGTGCGCCATGAAGATGGCGTTGGAGAATACCGACATCACCTCTTCGCCCGGCAGCAGAAACCCGTACTTGCGATGGAACTCGATGTAGGTGCGGCCCAAGGTTCCTAAGGGCAGATCAGCCAATGCCTCCACCCGGACCGTCAGCGCGGGGTCGAGTTCGGTCCAGCCCACTGGCCGATCGAGGAGGGCGGGCTCACCTTCTTGGTCGTTCTGGTCATGTCGGAATCGCTGCAGGTCGTCGTTGGCTTGCTCGGCCCCAGTGGTGATCCATGTCCGGATGACGTCCAGCGGCTCACCGGTGATGTCGAGGGCGGCGGCGTACTGCTCGACCAGGGCCACCTGGGTCTCTGTTTCCGGGTGCCGGCAGACCTCCAGCATCATGAGGAGTCCCACCATCCGGCGTCGGGCGTGGGGATCCACGATTGAGGCGGCTGTGGCCTCCGGGGTGAGCGGAGCGAGCGTCGAGACGTCGAGGTCCGGGCGCTGCCACAGGTGGTCGACGACGGACTGGAGGAGGACCAGCTGCTCATCAGTGGGCCCGTCATCGGCGTCGATACCACCGAGGAGGCCGGCGGCCGCTGACTCGACTTGTTCGGGGGAAAGGAACTGGTTCATGGGGGATCAGTCTCCATCCTGGTGGCGATGGGACGAATGTACCCAATATTCGTCCCGCTGATGGACCGGAGGAGGACTCACGTCTACAGGTAGGTCCTGGCCTAGCGACCCCGCCTGGCGATTCCCAGGGCTGCGGTGCTCGACTCCAGAAGTTGCAGGAGAGGGTAGAACCTCGGCGGTTGTCGGACGCACTGTAGACTGCCCAATACGTGCACAATGCCTCTGCGCCCATTGGCTGTTCGATCTCGACCCCATCCACCGTCAGGACTAGGACCACACCGTGAGTGACGATACAGCTGCCACAGGAGCCGACGACCCGTGGGGCTTTGCCGCTGGTTCGGCAAGCAGACAGCCCCGTGGCGGTGCTGACTTTCTCGGGGACAAGGTGCGGCTGAACGAGGCCAAGCCGGGTGAAGACCGATTGAACCCCGAATCGTCGGTGAGCGCCATGGCCGCCCTTCGTCAGCGTGCTCGACCACTCGCCGTATCGCTGGCTGCCGTCTTCGTCTTCGGCTTCATCACCGAGGTGGTGGCAGCCACCCGGTTCGTCCACTTCCTCGGACCCAAGGCCATCATCATCATCTATCCGCTGGGCAGCCTGGCCTTGATCGGCGTGGCATTCCTGCAGATGAAGTGGATCGACCGGATCCGCAGGGACAAGGCGTTCTTCCGGGTGGCCATGGGCTATGCCGTCGGCTTCCTCGTGGCCATCGTCTTGATCGCCATCCCATCGACGACGGTGTTCGGAACCGGATTTGTGTGGCTGCTCGCCGACCAGCTCAACTTCCTGCTCCCTCTCATCGTGTGGGCAATCGTCGGCGATCTCTTCAACACCGGTGAGGCCCGCATGGTCTACCCGTGGGTCACTTCGTGGCAGTACGGGGGCCAGTTGGTGGGACTCGCCATACCGGCATTGGCCCCGTTGATCTTCGTGCCGTTGGGGATCCCCTTGCCGGCACTCCTGATCGTCTGCCCGATCGGAATCCTGTGCCTGGGGATCTTCTTGCCACGCGCCCTCAAGGGCCGTCCGATCTCCCAGGGCCACGGCAAGGACGAAACGGTCAAGGAGTCGCTGCAGAGCGCTTGGTCCTTCGTCGGAGGAGTCAAGGCGTTCCGCGCCATGTTCGTCACGTCGATCCTGGTGTTCGTGGCCGGCATGTCCCTCGAGGCCTCGTTCCTCAACTCGGCCAACCGCTACCTCGGTTCGGAGGCCAAGTTCCAAGTGCTCTACGGGGCCACCTTGGTAGTGGTGTTCATCATCTGCGGCACGCTGCAGCGCTTTTCCACCACCAAGATCCTCGAGCGGCTCAATATCCCGGGCTCTCTGGCCGTCCTGCCGATCGGCGCGATCGTGGCCAGTGCCGTGATGCTGCTCGGCCTGGCTCTCCACATCCTCCCCATCTTGGTGGTGGCCATCATCGGATGGTGGGTGCCGCGATGGAGCATCGACGATGTGGCTCGCCGCGCTGCATTGGCGTTGGTTCCTGACGAACGTAGGGCCCGGGTCTCCTTCCTGGTCGACTTGGTGCCGTTCGCTGCCGGTCTGCTGGTGGCGGGTGGCATCACTGCCATTGCCGCCGCCTGCGGTGCCCTGGCGGTTGCTCCGTTGATCGCTCTGCCCATCGCCGCCCTTGCTATGGTGCCCGCCCGCAAGATGATCGCGGCCTGGCCCGACTCGCTATTGAGCCACCACCTGAAGCGTCGAAAGCGGCTTTCCGACTGATGTCCTCCTCGACGTACGATCCTGACGCCAGCCAAGCCATCGTGCGCTTGGCGGGCACGAGTGACCACGATCTGGTGGCTGAGGTGCTCAAGCGCGATGGGGCACTAGTCGTCGAAGGGCTGATAGGCGTTGATGCGATCGAACGCTTGGCCGCTGAACTCGAACCTCATGTAGCCAGCCGAGCTCCTGGTTTCCTGTCGGAGCACGACTCCTACTTCTACGGGCGCAACACCAAGCGGATCCAGGGATTGGCAGCCAAGTCCCCTACCTACGTAGCGGAGTACCTGCTCCATCCACTGCTACTGCATGCCGCTGAGGCCATGTTGGGAGTCCACGGTGGAGACTTCTGGCTCAGTCAGGCCGAAACCATCTTCATCGGACCAGGTGAGCCAGCGCAGATCCTCCACCGCGACGATGAGGGCTGGATCCATGCGGCCCGACTGGGCATGGATCTCCAGGTTTCCACCTTGTTGGCCGTAGGCGACTATGACGCCGAAGTGGGTGCCACCATGGTGATACCCGGAAGTCACCTGTGGCCGGTCGACCAGCCGTTCGATCCCTCTCAGGCAGTCCCCGTCGAACTCGAGATGGGCGACGCACTGATCTACATGGGGAACATCGTGCACGGGGGCGGGGAGAACAAGACCTCCGACCGCTGGCGCCAGGGCTTGTACCAGGCGTACCTGTTGGGGTGGCTCGTGCCCGAGGAAGCCGTAGCGCTCCAACTCACCCCGGAGCAGGCTGGCCACCTTCCGCAGCGGGCGCGGGAGCTACTCGGGTGGTCGAACATCCGCAGCGACTCTGATCCCGACCAGCCGTCGGCCGCACTGGCGCTCTGGCAACTCGATGCAGCCGACCTCGAACGCCTCGAGGGTCAGTTCGTCCCTAGGCAGTAGCTGCCGCTCGGGCATGCATTGGGGCTCGCGAAGTGCGAGCCCCAAGTGCCTCACTCCTCGACGGGGGGAGCCTCTGGGGCCTCGGCGGGAGCATCAGTGGCCCCGCCTCCCTGCTCGTCGCTGTTCTTCTTCGCCCGCAGTTCAGCGCCCTTGGCAACGATCCCGGCAAAGAAGTCCGAGTCGGTGAGCGCCGCTACCGACTGCGCTCGCTTGCCCGAGTCGATCTGCACCGACAATCGACGGACCTGCTGGGTCAGGCTTTGCTCTCGGGCTCGGACCTTGTCGACCATCAACTTGAACGAGTGGGAGAGCACGGTCATCTCGTCGGGCAGTCTGGTGCTGGTCATGGACGTCATGTCGACGTCGTAGTCACCGCTCGAGATGAGCTGCGTGGCTGCGGTAAGGCGCTTCAGCGGCCGGGTGAGCCAGGTAGCCAGGATGAAGACCATGGCGATAAGGATCAGGTAGCTGATGGCCAGGATGGGGATGATGCCCCGGATGGCCCCGGACCGCACCGTCGAGACGTAGTCGAGCGGGTAGTCGACCCCGAGCCCACCGACAACGGTCCCGACCGGGTAGGACGTGCCGTTGATGACTGTGGCCTGCTGAAGCTTGATGGGGGTGAAGGTCGAGATCCAAAAGCCGTTCGCATCCTGGTAGACGGGGAGGTCGATCGTGCCGTTGAGACCCTTGGCCATGTACTGGTAGGTCTCAGAATCCTGACCTCCGACAATGGGAGCGACCGGCCCGCGGTACTCCACGGTGAAGGGCGGTGAAGGATTCACCGCGGCCCACGAGGACTCCCACACCAACTGCTTGGAGGCCGGATCGAAGAAGTAGGTGTACGGGCTGGCGTTAGCCACCGTCTTGCGGATGTTCAGGAGTTGCTGGTTGAGCTCGTCGTACAAGGGCGAGCTGTGAGTGGCAGAGGCCGGCAGCTGCGCACAGGTGGTGGTGGCATCCGAGGGCACGCACGCGTTGGTGGTCGGATAGTAGAAGTCCGTCACCTTCTTGGTCTTGACGTCGGTACTCGAGAAGGTGCCCGGGGCGTAGTACTCGGGAAGGTCGGCCCGCAGTTGCAGGAGTCCCTTGGCGTCGAGGGTCTTGGCCCCACCTTCGGCCACGTTGTGCTCTTGGTTGACGATCTGTTTCTGGGCCGAGTTCGTCACATAGTTGATGACGAACAGGGCGACGACCACGAAGATGATGGTGAAGACCAGGGTGAAGGCGGTCAGCATCTTGACCCGCATGCTGATCCGGACCTTGCTGACCTCTTCATGAGGTGCCGGGGCGGCACCCTTCTCAGCGCCCTCCGCCTCGGGGGCCTCTGCTGCAGGCTTCGCCAGTTCTGTCGTATCCGTGGTCACGGGTGGTTCCTCATCTTCTTGGTCGTCCTGGTACGTCTCAGTTTGGGAAATCCGTCGGAACGGTGCTCGCCGCACCTTCCTCGGTCAGTGGCTCTGTTCAGATTGTCAAGGTGGGGCAGGTCGCTATCACGCGCAACTCGTACATGGGGGAAGCTTTCCTACGACTCGTCCATCAACTTCTGGGACAGGTCGTCCCAGAGGCCTCCTGGCTTGAAGCGGGCAGTCCGACGCCCCACATTGCCGATGTAGATCACCCGCTCCTCCACTCGGATGGCCAACTGGCGCTCGACGAGTGCTTCGAGAATCACGAAGGCTTCGTCTTCGGTGATCTCCATCTCCTCGGCGGCCTCGTGGGCGCCTACCTCACCGGTGCGCAACATCCACCGAAGGCATCTGCGCTCGTCAGTGGGAAGCTCCGTCCAGTCGACTACACCGAAACTCGGATTCGGCTCAGATCCTTCATCGGCAAAACGAGACACGACCGGATCCTGGTCCCGTGCTCAGCTCAGGATGCGGTCGACGATCAGACCGATCTGCTTGGACCATGGATGCTCTGGCGAAGTCAGCGAAAACATGCCGCCTGAAGCGTTCTGGACGACCTCTTCGGAGAGGGGCAGCATGGCTGCCGTCTCGGCCCCGTAAGCGTCGAACATCTGCTGACGGAGATCGTCGAGGTCGACACCTGATGGGATCTTGTTGAGCACGAGCAGCAGGTTGGGTACGTCGAGCCGACGGGCCACGTCGACGGTCACGGCGGTGCCCTGGAAGTCCTGGCGGTCGGGACGCAGGAGGAGCAGCAGGACGTCACTGATCGTGAAGGAGAGCAGCGTCTCTTCGTTGAGGCCGGGGTGGGTATCGATCAGCAGATAGTCGAGCGAAAGATCGCGGGACAGGTTGCGGAATCCATCGTTGAGGGTACCGACGTCATAGCCCTCGCGGAGCACCCGGGCGATGTCACCCGGCTTGATGCTCGAGGGGACGAACCAAAGCGATCCGCCCGAGTTGACGGTCATGTCCTGGGAGACTTGGGTGGTGATGTCGTGGGCGGCGTCGGTGATCGAGACCTTGCCCCACAGGTAGTCGTTGAGCGTCGGTTCCGGCGTGTCATCAAAACCGAAGAGCACATGGACTCCCGGACTTTGGATGTCCGTGTCGATGACGGCCACTCGGGCTCCGCTGGCCGCCAAGCGAGCAGCGACGTTCGCTGTGGTGTTGCTCTTTCCGGTTCCTCCGCGGAACGAATGGATCGAGATGACTGTTGTCACGTGCTGTCCTCTGTGGTTCTTCTTGCATGCGCGTCGTGCGCAACTAGCAGTGGGCATGGTACACCACCAGATAGAACGGGACCCAAGGCGGCCAGATTCAGGTCGCCTGGTGTAGACCGCCCGGCCCAGGCCCGCAGTGGCGGGATACGTGGGAGTTGTTCGCCCCGGGCTAGAGTCCCGTCAGTCGCTCCTCTGACTCACCCGTCTGCGACCAGCACCATCTAGGGCGTGACGTCGATCGACGAAAGGGCAGTGACCAGGCAGTGTTCATCATCAGCGATCTGGCCCAGAGCGACGACGAAGCTCGCTTGTCCCAGATGGTCGAACTGCATCGACGGTGGTTTCCCGAGCATGGCCATGTAGTCCCTGATCTCGAGGAGAACTTCGCTTCCGATCGGCGCCGCGGTGACGTGGTCGTACACCAGCTGCTCGCAGAAGTAGATGGCGTTCCTGCTGGATATACGGTCGTGTACAGCAACCTGCGGATGAGCATCGGCCTGGTGGCCTTTCTGGCGGTGGAACCTGAGTTCCGAGGCCGGGTCATCGGGCCGAGCACGACGGCTCATCAGCTCGTACTGGCCGCCAGGGACATCGTCCAGGCGGACGGGGTGGCGGCCGGCCGGCCCATCACCAATGGGCTGGCAGCCGAAAGCGATCCCGACATCATCCCTTCGTGGCAGCGATGGGGCTTCACGGATCTAGACGTCGAGTACTCCGAACCATATTTCGGGAGCCACTGGAAAGCGCACGGAGAGCCGCACTTCTTTGCGATGACTCTGGTCAACGACGTCGTGACGGCCCATCCGCAACGTCGAGAGGAGATCAGCCGCGCCGCGGCCGCAGCATTCCATCTCGACTACTACGGGCTTCCTTCAGGTCACCCAGTGGTGCAGCGCGCCCAGGGGTAGAGGATGACTGCGGTCCGTGGGGCCGCGATGGGCTACCGGGCTGCGGGTCCCCTCGGCTCAACGATCCGTCTCGGGACGGTCGGGGATCTCGGGACCGGTGATCTGATCACCGATGGGGAACCCGCTGGACTCGATATCGCCGAGGGTGATGCCTTCGGACCCGTCGTCAGCCGATGCACCGTGTCCGGTGACCAGCACCGGTCGCCCTAGGGAACCGGCCGCCGGATGGCTGGATGGGGCCGACTCTTCATCGTTGAGTAGGTCGAAAGCTGGTCGGATCTTTCGCTGTGGCCCCACGGTCAGAAGCAGCAGGGTGATCCCACCGAGGAGCAGCAGGGCACCGCCGACCGACCATGCGTCGGATACGGCGCCGAGTACTTCCTGGCCGACCGGGATGGCCACCATGGGAATGAGCGCGTAGTAGGTGAGTACCGATGTCCGGTTCTCTCGGGGGGTCGCCATCTGAACCAGGCCGTTGAGGATCGAGGCGTCCAGGTTCAGGGCGAATCCGATGGGGATGATGGCCACGATGGCGATGATCAAGGTGACGGTGGGACTGGCTCCCCGGTGGTTGATCCAGGCCAGGACCAGGATCCCGATCCCGGCGATGAGGAAGCAGACCCGTTGGGCCGCACCCCACCCGACCCGGCCGTGGATACGTTTGACAGCCATGACCACGAACAGTCCGCCTATGACGGCTGCCACCTGGAGGAGCGACAGGATCCCCGCATTGGCCCCGATGGATGCGGCGATGGCCGGGAAGGTGACGGAGTAGGCGCCGACCAGGAAGCAGAACCCGGTGAAGTAGAAAGCGGCCCGGATCTCGGGTCGGGTGCGCCTGACGGCGAAGGCGTCCATGAAGTGGCCGTTGGTGACGTCGGGCTCCACCGGCGCTCGCTTGATCACTGGGATGATGCAGATCGCCAACGGCAACGCGGTGATGCCGGCGATGAAGTAGATCCACGCCGGGCCGAGGGCGCCGAAGACGGCTCCACCGATCAGCAGTCCGATTGCTGTGGCGATCGAGATCGAGCGGGTGGCAGCACCGTTGAACTCGGTGAGCTGACCAGGAGGGGCGATGATCTGGCGTACCAGGCCCGTGGATGGAGAGGACAGCCCCAAGATGATGCCGAAGAGCAGGTAGCAGGCCAAAAGGTTGACCGTGGTGAGGGCTCCGGTGGAGGCCAGGATGGCTGGGATGAAGAGGGCTAGGCCATAAGCGACGTTGTTGACCACGTAGATGACCGGTCCACCCCAGCGGTTGGCCAACTTGGTGGCCCAACCCGGGAAGATGATGGCGGGGAGGTTCAGGCAGACCACGATGAGTGCAGTGGCGCTCAGCGACTTGGTCTGGTTGTAGATGATGTACGTGCTGGCCAGGGTGACCATGCCGTCGCCCAGCAGGGCCACGAATAACGTGAAGAGGTACCACTTGCGGACGGTGGCGAACTGGTCTGGCCGGTCATCGTTGGAGGCGACGGCGGGGGCGACGATGGGGGCGACGATGGGGGCGGTGGCGGGGGCGGTGGCGTCCGACGGAGACGGACCGGGTCCGGTCGTCACGGCGTTGGCCTAGAAGCCCCGATGGCCACCGACTGCAGGACCCGTCTGACGTATGACAGGTGGGGCCAGGGAGCCCTTTCGTTCTGCATCTTCAGGATGATAGGTGGCGAGGGGTCGACGGTGCTTGATCTCTCGCGGGCAGGGACCCCATCGAGCCGGATCTGCCCGGCGGGCTCCTCCTGGCCCTAATGGCTGCGGGCATGAGGTGCGCTAGGGGCCAGGATCAACAGCAGGCATCTGCAGGGGTGCCAGTGCGGCCGGGATGGCCACGGCCAGCCACCGGTGGGAATCGTCAAGCGTGCGCTCCGTGAAGGTCATGCCGAGGTTCATGCCGTGGAACCACGCTGAGTAGCCGTAGGAGTCGAGGTCGGGGTTGATGATGCCGCGAGCCTTTGCCCGCTCGAAGACCTGGGCGAGGACATCGAGCAGTGCATGTTGGCGTGCCTCGAACTGGTCGACGAGGTCGGGTCGGTCCAACGAATTGGCGGCCGATCGCACCCGGGCCATGCGGGCGGCTTGCGACGTTGGATCGGTGGCGATCCGGGTGAGCTGATCGGCCATGAACGTACAGAACTCTGCAGTGGTGGAAGCGGACTCTGCCATTTCCAAACGAGACAGGGACTCCACCTCGACCAACCGGTGATGCCGCTCGTATATCGCGGCTTGCACGAGATCCCTTCGGGAGCCGAAATGCTTCTCGAGCGCTTCCGGAGAGGCACCGGCATCAGCCAAGACCTGATCTACCTGGAGCCCGGAGGCACCAACCGACTCGAGATGACAGATGGCTGCCTCGAGGATGGCCAGAGCGACATCGCTCATAGGGTCCGCGTCGGCCCCGCTTTGTGCGACACCGGTCATCTGGTCGTCATCGGTTCCCATGGGACCCCCCTCACATCATCGTGGCCAACTCTCGGCACCCAGTTACTCCGACCGCTCGGATGTAGGGGTAATCCGCCCGCAACGGCTCAATGCCGTGCCAACTGTACTCGGGGGGCGAAGGTGGGCCCGGTTCGGTTTCAGCACGACGCTGTCCGGTCTTTGGACTCCTGGGTGCTCCGATCCGACGCCAGGGCGGGCCACCACCAGAACCATTATTTGTGATGCTGTGCACCACTTTGCGCGCGGCAAGAATGATCCGAATCGTGTTCCCCGACCGGGTCAGATTCGTCGCCGTTGCGCGCATCGCTCGCCGCTCGATTCCTCGGAGGGGCTCGATGGCGAACTCGATCTGGACCAGGATGCAACGCTCGAACTCGAGAGATCGATCGGACTCGATCCGAACGCCGGTGCCCAGCGGGTGAGATCAGGAAGGTCTCGACCACGGACCACGGACCATGAAATGAGCGGGAACAGTCGATCAGCGCCCTTAGCGCATGCCCACCCAGCCGTGTCCGGTGGTCTCCGTCCCAGTGGTCCGTCCTGGGTGCGAAAATCTTCGCCGTGCGGAGCCTCTGGGACGCCTCTGGGCATTGACCCTGACCGT
>CAIVIS010000394.1 GCA_903906055.1 uncultured Acidimicrobiaceae bacterium | reverse complement strand
GCTTGACACCACTGATCCGGCCGAGCGCGAGCGGTTCGAGGCCCACCGGCTCGAGATCAACGAGGGACGCACCGGTCTGCTGGAGGTCTGCGATCAAGAAGAACTCGTCCTGGCCGCCGATACCGTTCACTACGTCAGTCACTGGGTCACTCCCGAGTTGGCCCCTCGCAGGTACGACACCCGATTCTTCGTGACGGCGGCACCACCTGGTCAGGTGGCCCACCACGATGACGGCGAAACCATCGCCACCATCTGGGTCCGACCCAACGATGCCCTGCGCCGGTTCGAGGCAGGCGAGATCGAGCTGCTCCCGCCGACCATCGACAACCTGGGGAAGCTGGCCCTGCACACCTCGACCGAAGCGGTCATGGCTTGGGCCAAGAGTGTCACTGATGTCCCGACCATCCTCCCGATCGTCCTGATCGAAGACGGACAACTCTTAGTGCTGCGTCCCGGCGACAGCGGATACGAGCAGGCCCTCGAGGACCGCATGGCATCCTCGGACCCGGTCTCGCCCGAACTCGAGGCCGCGGCCAAGGAAGCCTGGGGGCCGAAGGCCATCCGGAGCCCGTCGAGAGACTGAGGCTCAGGCCAGGTCGCCGGCGGCCACGGCTGCTTCGACCCGTTCCAGCAGACGGGCGCTGCATCCGTCCATCGACACGACGGCTGGTGGGCTGGCCACCAGGGCCGCGGCAATGCGGGCAAACTCACCAGCCAGCGGCTGGTTGTCATCGAGGGCGACCGGCGTGCCTGCGTCGCCTCCGGCGGCTACGGATGGATGGAGCGGTACCGAACCCAGCAGCGGTACGCCGACATCGGCGGCCAGCCGAGCCCCCCCGCCCGAGCCGAACAGGGCATACGACGTGCCGTGCTCGCAGGTGAAGTCGCTCATGTTTTCGATGACACCGGTGACCCGCAGATAGCCCTTGCGGGCCATGTCGGCGGTCCGGGCTGCCACCTTCTGAGCAGCCAGTGGCGGTGTAGTGACCACCAGGACCTCGGTGCGGGGCATCATCCGGGCCAGGCCCATCTGGATGTCACCGGTGCCCGGAGGCATGTCGATGAGGAGGAAGTCGAGGTCCCCCCAGTGCACGTCCTCCAAGAACTGCTGGACGGCTCGATTCAGGATCAGCCCACGCCACATGATGGCCTGGTCCTCGTCGGCCAGGAATCCCATGGACAGCACCCGCAGCATCCCCGGTCCTATCGCACGCTCCAGCGGGACCATCTTCTTTTCGCGAGCCTCGACATCGCCCTGCATGCCGAGGAGCCGGGGCACCGAAAACCCCCAGATGTCGGCGTCCAATACCCCTACGGTCAGGCCCCGCCGGGCCAGCGCCACGGCCAGGTTGACCGTCACCGAGCTCTTGCCCACGCCACCTTTTCCTGAGGCGATGGCGATGACCCGGGCGGTATCGGGCACTGAGGTAACCGGCGGGTCCTCTCGAGCAAGTAACCGGGCCCGGGCCATGACGGCCTGCTTCTGGGCGGCGTCCATGACCCCGGTGGTCACCGTGACCTGGCCCACCCCGGGGAGGGAGCCGACGTGGGTGTCCACGTCGCGCTGGATCTGGGCCCGGAGCGGGCATCCGGCGATAGTCAGGGCCACTTCGACTTCGACCGAGGATCCGTCGATGCGCACGGCGGTGACCATGCCCAACTCCACGATGTCGGCGCCCAGCTCGGGGTCCATGACGTTGCGGAGCGCGGCCCGAATGGCGTCCTCGGTAGGGGTGACGTCGCTGTCGTCGGGAGTGTCGGGCCTGCTCACAATGGAGAATCGTAGTGGTGCTGGCCCCGCCGAACACCAGGTCGGTGTAACGCTGAGTCCCTCTGACGGGTACGATTACCTATGTTGTGTCCTGTGGCCTCGCTTCGGTGAGTTCCACCAGCAGGATCTCGACAGGACGATGACCCCGTCCCGTAACCACAGAGGAGCATCGA
This sequence comes from uncultured Acidimicrobiaceae bacterium, assembly GCA_903906055.1. Lineage (GTDB taxonomy): Bacteria > Actinomycetota > Acidimicrobiia > Acidimicrobiales > RAAP-2 > Bog-756. The sequence goes on along the minus strand of CAIVIS010000394.1, from coordinate 3,741 downwards.
TGAGTTCGACCATGCAGAACGTCACCATCGGGAAGAAGCCCAATCCCGTGACCCTCACCGACGTCGCCGCCGCCAAAGTCGCTGACCTGCTGGCGGAAGAGGACACCGAGGGCCTGGCCCTGCGCGTGGCCGTCCGCCCCGGCGGATGCTCGGGCTTCAGCTACGAGATGTTTTTCGACGCCGACGTGGCCGAGGACGATGTGGTCCGCGAGTTCGGTGCCGTCAAGGTCGTCGTCGACCAGACCAGTGCCGACCTGCTCAAAGGCTCGACCCTCGACTACAGCGACGGGCTGCAGGGCGCCGGGTTCCACGTAACGAACCCCAATGCCTCGCGCACCTGCGGCTGCGGCTCGTCGTTCAGCTGATCCGCCGGCGTACTGATCCTCTGATCTGCTGATCCCCTGATCCGGTTTCGCGTCAACGGCGCCGACGTCGACGTACCCGACGACGGCTCCACCCTCCTTGAGGTCCTGCGTGAGCGCCTTATGCTGCGCTCGCTCAAGGACGGGTGCAGCCCCCAGGGCCAGTGCGGGTGCTGCACGGTATGGGTAGACGGCGCGCCGCGTGTGGCCTGCGTCACCCCGGCTAGACGGGTCGACGGCCGTGACATCACCACACTCGAAGGTCTCCCCGACTCCCAGCGCACGGCGTGGGCCGAGGGCCTGGTGGCCACCGGGGGGAGCCAGTGCGGGTTCTGCACGCCGGGCATCGTCATGCGGCTCGCTGCATTGGAAGATGCAGCACCTGTGCCCGATGACAAGGTCGAACAAGCGCTGCTGGCCCATCTGTGCCGGTGCACCGGATGGCAGACCATCACCGAAGCGGCTCGGGTGGTCCTCAATGGGCCTGTCGCCGAGGATGCTCCCGATGGCGGTGGACCCGCACAGACCGTTGATCGGGACCAGGAAGCCGCAGCCGAGCGGGCCGCGCTGGAGGGCGGCGTGCGGCAACGGGTGGGGACGGACGTGGTGCTGGGCAATGCCGGGTTCGCCGACGACGGCTGTCCGGCCGACGCCCTCGTGGCTGTGGTCGATGGCGACGGCTACGCGGTAGCCGAGTCGCTACCGGCAGCACGGGCCCTGGCCGGCAAGGTCCAGGGGCGCAGCACCACGGTCCCACTCAGCCATCCGGTCGAGGTCCCCGACGGAATATGGGCGCTGACCTTGGCCACCACCTGGGTGGAGTCGGCGTACCTCGAGCCCGATGCATCGTGGTGCGTACCTGGGGGTGACCCAGCCTCGCCGTATGGGAACGGCGGTTCGTTCGGCGGCAAACTGCACTCACCGGTCGCCGCTGACGCCCGGCGGCTGGCCGACGAGCACGGGCGGCCGGTGCGGGTGCTGTGGTCGCGCGAAGACGTCGTGCGGATGGGTCCGAAGCGCCCACCGGTGGCTGCTGGCATCAACTCTGATGGGACTGGTGTCCTGAGGGTCGCGGTGTCGGGTGCGCCGCTGGTCGGCCCGACATGGGAGATCTGCCTGGCCCAGGTCTCGGTGGTGGCCCCCGGCCTAATCGTCGAGCAGGTGGTCGTCCCCGGTCCACCGGTCTCTCTCGATCTGCGAGCAGCCGTCTGGGCCGAAGCTGCCGTCTTGGCTGCAGCCGCCCGGTTCGGCACGGTCGGCGAGCCCGTGGTGGACGTGCCCGTCGAGGTCGTGTCCCCGGTTGGCGGTCGTGCCGTAGCCCGCTGCATTGCAGACGGGACGCTCGACATCGAGGTGTTCGCCGGGGCCGTCCTCGACGCCGTCGTGCTCCGTTCCTATGTCATCGGTGCGGCCCATCAGGCGCTCGGGTGGGTCCGGTCCGAGGGGATCGCCGTCAGTGTCGATGGCACTGTCCAGGATCTGACCATCCGTTCGTTCGGCATCCTGCAGGCTCGTGCCGTGCCTCAGGTGAGGGTGCGGATCATCGACGATCCCGAGGCCCCTGCGGTCAACGGGTCTGATGCCGTGTTTGCCGCCGTGGCCGCCGCTCGCTGGTTGGCCGACGGGCTGGCCCCGACCTGGCCGGTCGATCGGGCCGGTGCCGGTCGGCGCTGATCGCCGCTGATTGCCGCTGGTCGACGCGGGACGACGCGGGACGACGCAGGACGACGCGGGACGACTACCAGTCGATCTGGAGCCTCTGGCGCATGGCTGCCTGGAAGTCGTCGTAGCTCATCGATGCGCGGCTAGCAGCCACGAGCTCGGCATCGCTTCCGACGGGTAGGCGCAATGGCGGCTTCTCCCGGGCCAGCGCTGGTGGCAACGGCACGTTCTGCCGACGCGCCGATGTCGTTGTAGGCGTCGAGGATGAGCGCGGTGAGCAGTGCGTGCCGCTGCCCTCGAGAACCGATCCTGTTTCCGGTGGTTACGAAATGAGAATCCTCGCCCGGCATTGGGAAAATGTTGTCAATCCGACAACATCAGTGGAGGTGATGGGACTACGTCCTACCTCGGTTGATCTGCGAGTAGTCCCGAGGTCGATGACGGCAGCTTGGACGGTCGGCGCCGTGCCTGGCGATTCGGGTTGAAGGGCCAACTGGGCAGGCGCGTGGCGAAGCAGACGCCAAATAGGCGGTGGCTAGACTCGCCGGCGGCTCAGATGGCGGCTGGCGGCTTGCGGTCCCGAGCGGCTGGCATCCAGACCGGTCCCGCTGTCTGATCGATGCGCTCCACCAGGCGATCGCCGACCGGCTCGACCAGATTGAGGAACCTATCGGTGGTATCGATACCCACCAGTTGCCAGGCCGCTTCGCATCGCTGGTCGAGTTGGTCCTCCAACTCCTGACGGTAGGCAAGCCCGTCTGCGTTCACAACGCCATCGGTGGCGAGTCCTTGCGCTTCGAGCCGGGCGAACGCTTGAGCGAGGGCTGCATCGTCGGCACCCCGGCTTCGTGGTACCCAGTCGTCCGGATAGTTGCGCCATGCGCCGTCGAGTACCCCGGCCATCACTACGTCGATGCCTTCGGCGGCCAGGATGGCCCAGTGGGTGTCCCCCCTCCACTCGCGCAGACAGTTGATGGCCAGCCAGGCCGAGAGAAGTCCGTCATCGGTGGGCCGAGGCCACTGACGGAGTGCGGCGAACAGCACCCGACCAGCCGACGACAGCTGGTCCGCCGCCGCCCAGAGCGCCGGCGCCAGATCGGCCAGCTCGACACAGATCTCGGGTGCATAGGTGTGCAGACCCTCGACCACGGCGGCATCACGGGCCGCCGCCGCTGCCGCAAACGTGGTGTGGGCGCGACACAGGCCCATGGCCATGGCCACCATGTCCGGATGAATCGAGCCGAAGGCAGCAGTCACGGCCTGGTCGCCCGCTGCTCCCAGTGCCGCTCCTCGGGTGGCGATGTAGTAACCCATGCCGTTGGGCACACCGAGGGCTGCGTAGTTGGCGGTGCCGGCGGGGTCGAAGAAGACCCATCCCACCAGTCGGTGTGAGGCCAGCGCCGCCCGTCGGGTCAACTCCAGCCAGTTCACTTCTTCATGCGTCGTCATCGCGGGACAGACCTCCTCAGTCAGACAGGGTGTGAGTGTTTTCGAACTCGTCCTGAAGCACGGTGGCGAAGAACTCTTCGAACTGCTCCTTGGGCGGGTAAGCGCCGTTGGTGACTTCCATGGAGGGCTCCCGGGTGGTCACGGCGATGAATACTGATGCCGACTTTAGAATATGGCGGGCTCGCTGACAAAAGATGCCGCCAATCGGTCACCGCGGATCGGGCCTGAATTGTGATCAGTTCATCGGCGGACAAAGCGGGAAGGGCCG
>CAIVIS010000393.1 GCA_903906055.1 uncultured Acidimicrobiaceae bacterium | reverse complement strand
GAGGAAGGTGACCCCAAGGTCGAGCGCCCGGTGGATCGTGGCGAGGGATTCGGCCTCGTCGCCAGGCCCATAGAACTCGCTCATGCCCATACAGCCCAGGCCCTCACACGACACGACGAGTCCAGCGGTGCCGAGGGAGCGGGTGGCGATGAGAGGGGTCATGAGGCGACCCTAGCCACCGGTGCGCAGCAGCGCTTCAGCCACCCGTGCGCAGCAGCGCTTCGAGCACGCTCGCCACCCCGCTGAGCTCTGCGGCACTCACATGCTCGCCAGGCGTATGAGCCAGCAACGGGTCTGCGGGGCCGAAGTTCGCCGCCGGGATCCCGTGCTCCCAAAAAGACGCCACGTCCGTCCACCCCACCTTGGCCCGGGGCGGGACCCCGGTGGCCGACACCAATGCAGCCAGCAGCGGGTGCTCCAGCGATGGCGGTGCACCCGGCGACGCGTCCAGTAGCTCCCAGTGGTCACCAGGCTCCAGATGAGGGGCGAGGAGCTCGCGGACCATCGACTCGGCTTGAGCCACAGTCCGGTCCGGGGCGAAGCGGTGGTTGATCACCGCGACCGCATGATCGGGGACCACATTGCCGGCCACTCCCCCCTCGACCGAGACGACCTGCAACTGCTCGGCATACTCGCAGCCATCGATGACCGGCCGCCGTACCTCGAAGTTGCGCACGGCCTCGAGCACTGGGGCCAACCGATGGATGGCGTTACGACCGGTGTGCGGTCGGGCGGTATGGGCCCGTGCCCCCGCCAGGCTCACCTTGATGCGCAATGTGCCCTGGCAGCCGGCCTCGACCAGACCGCCAGTGGGCTCGCCCAGGATGGCTGCATCCCCGGCCAACAGGTCGGGACGCTGGGTCCACAGGTGGCCTAGGCCGTTGAACTCGTGGGCCACCTCCTCACCCGCATAGAAGCACCAGGTCACGTCGACGGCGGGCTCGCTGATACTCCCAGCCAGATGGAGGAAGACGGCCAGTCCGCCCTTCATGTCGGCTGCCCCCAGTCCGTAGAGGGTCGTCCCTTCGACGCGGGGCTCGTCGTTGCCCCCCGACACCGGCACGGTGTCGAGGTGACCGGCCAGGATCAACCGCCGCGTGCGGCCCAGATCGGTCCGGGCCACGACGTTGTCACCCACCCGCTCCACCTGCAGCCAGGTGCACAGGCTGAGGGCAGCCTGGACGGCATCGGCCATCGCCCCCTCGTTGTGGCTGACCGACGGGATCCCGACGAGTGCGGTGGCCAGTCCGAGGAGTCCGTCGGACACCCCGCTGTCCGAGCCGGGGTGGTCGCTGGCGCCGTTGCTGCTCACGGTGCTCCTACAGCTCTCTGTGGCCCAGCGTCTCGCCATGCTCGAGCGAACAACCGCCCCGTCACATCGACACCCCGTGAGAGCGCAGGATGTCGTTCAACTGGGCCTTGTCATGGCGCTGGCCCTCGGTCAGACGCTTCAGCACCAGCACGCACGGCAGGTAGAACTCGCCACCGGGGAAGTCACGCCGGCGATTGGCCTGCACGGCCACCGACCATGGCGGAACATGGCCACGACTCAGCTCTTCACCCGTCTCTGCATCGATGACCGGAATGGTGGGATTCAAGATGGTCCCCTCGCCGATCACCGAGCCCCGCCCCACCCGGGCCCCCTGGGTGATCATGCACCGGCTGCCGATCATCACTTCGTCTTCGATGATCACCGGTGCTGCCTGAGCGGGCTCGAGCACGCCGCCGATGCCGACCCCACCCGACAGGTGTACCTGCTCGCCGATCTGCGCACACGACCCGACCGTGGCCCACGTGTCGACCATCGTCCCCGCTCCCACGCGGGCGCCGATGTTCACATAGCTGGGCATGCAGATCACCCCGGGGGCCAGGTAGGAACCCCACCGGGCCGATGCACCAGGTACGACCCGCACGCCGGCAGCGGCAAAGTTGTGCTTCAACGGCAGCTTGTCGGCAAACTCGAAGGGTCCGACCTCGATGGTCTCCATCGACCGCAGACGGAACAGCATCAAGATGGCGTGCTTCAACCACTGATGGACGATCACCTGGTCGGTCGCCGGGTCGATCTCGGCCACCCGGGCCTCCCCCGAGTCGAGGAGGTTGACCGCCTCGGTCACCACGGCCAACGCGTCGGTATCTGAGGGGGTGAGATCGGCCACCCGATCCCACAGTGCTTCGATCTGGACTGCAAGTTCTGCCATGGACGGAGACGTTACCGCCCGTGAACCACCATCAGCGTGCGTCCAGACGCTCCGCCACCAGCTCGAGGCGCTCCATGGGCTGCACCACCGCCACCCGGATGTGGCCGCTCCCACCTTCGCCGTACAGTTCGCCCGGGCTCACCAGCAGCCCCGCATCATCGGCCAGCCGCTCGCACAGCGCCCATCCGTCGACGTAGTCGTCCGGTACCGGTACCCACAGGTAGAAGCCCCCCGCCGGAAGCTCCACCGGCAGCCCGGCCCGCCCCAGCACCTCGGCCATGAAGGCCAGGCGGCTGCGATAGCGCTCCCGCTGGACCTCCACATGGGCATCGTCGTCGAGGGCGACCACCGCACCGGCCTGCACCGGACCCGGCACCATGAGCCCCGCATGTCGCCGCACGTCGAGCAGGTAGTTGACCAGTTCGCTATCCCCGGCGTAGAACCCGGCCCGTACCCCGGCCAGGTTGGACCGCTTCGACAGGGAGTGGACCGCCACCACACCCTCCATGCCCGATTCGAGGATCGTGCGCGGCGGCCCGTCCCAGGTGAACTCGGCGTAGCACTCGTCGGAAAAGACCGGGACTCCGTGCGTCCTCCCCCACACTGCTGCAGCATCGAGATCGCTCAGATTTCCGGTCGGATTGGCCGGCGAGTTCACCCACAACAGGATCGTTCGCGCCACGTCGAGGGGATCGATGGCCTCGAGGTCCAGTCCCCCACCCGCCAGTTCCGGCACCGCCACGGCCCGCGCCCCGGCCAGTGTGGCCCCCATGGCGTAGGTCGGATAGGAGACCGCCGGATACAGCACGGTGTCCCGGTCTGGTCTGCGCAGCCGCAAGAACTGGGCCGTGGTGGCCACGAACTCCTTGGTGCCGACACAGGCTGCCACCTCGCCCAGCGGGCGGACCGCCACGTCGAACCGGCGCTGGATCCACTCGGCTGCCGCCCGCCGATACTCCGACGATCCCGGCGACATCGGATAGCCCCGCTCTGCGTTCGAAGCGGCCATGGCGGCCAGCACCTCATCGGGCGGGGCGTCGTACGGTGTCCCGATCGAGCAGTCGACCAGGCCGCCGCTGGCGGCGAACCGCTCCGTGGCCCGGGCCTTGGCCCCGTTGAGACGCTCGTAGGGATACGGCGGCGGGGCGAACCCAGCCACGGCCTCCCCCGGGCTCACGTCCTGGCGCGCACTGGGCATCGCTGACGAATCAGACGGACCGCTCATGACGCCAGGAACTCGGCGAAGCGGGCCTTACCGGCATCATCGAGCACCACCTGGATCCGGGTGGACGTCTCCCCGGCCTCCTCGCCCACGATCTCCCCTTCGCGATGCACTGCGGCCAGCACGTCGCCTCGAGCCCATGGGATCTCCAACTCCACCACCCGGTCCCCTACCCGCAGCCGATCACCCACCGTCACCAGTAGGTCGTCGATCCCCATGCCGGTCTTGGCCGACACCAGGATCGAGCCCGGATGCGCAGCCATGAGCTGTCGGGCCTCTTCGCCAGCGTCTCCGTCCTCGAAATCCCCGCCATCGATGCCGGCGTCGCTCATCGTGAGTGCGTCCGCCTTGTTGATCACCAGCAGCTCAGGCATGTCGTCGGCGCCGATCTCGGCCAGCACGGTGTGCACGGCATCGATCTGGCCCTGCAGGTCCGGGGCCGACCCGTCGACCACGTGGACGATGAGGTCGGACTCGAGCACCACCTCGAGGGTCGACCGGAACGCCTCGACCACCTGATGGGGCAGCTTGCGTACGAAGCCGACGGTATCGGTCAGCAGCACGGTCTCCCCTCCCGGCAGGTCGAACTTGCGGGTCCGAGGATCGAGCGTCGAAAAGAGCCGGTTCTCCACCAGGACGTCAGAGGCGCACAGCCGGTTCAGCAGCGTCGACTTCCCGGCGTTGGTGTAGCCGACCAAGGACACAGTGCGCTGACGACCCCGCTGGCGGCCCTTTCGCTGCACCGTCCGGGTGCGGTCGAGCTGGCGCAGATCGGCCTCGAGGCGAGTCATCCGGTTGACCAGGCGACGCCGATCGACCTCGAGCTGGGTCTCGCCCGGACCACGAGTCCCGATCCCACCGGCCTGCTGGCTGAAGGCCGTGCCGCGGCCGCGCAGCCGGGGCAGTCGGTAGCGGAGCAGGGCCAGCTCTACTTGGGCCCGGCCCTCGGGGGTCCGGGCGTTCTGAGCGAAGATGTCGAGGATCACCGCCGTGCGATCGATGGCCGTGCGGCCCAGGATCTTCTCCAGGTTCCGCTGCTGGGCCGGTGACAGGTCGTCATCGAATACCACGGTGTCCGCATCGATCTCCAGGCACATCTCCAGGAGCTCTTCGGCCTTGCCCTTGCCCAGATACGTCGCCGAGTCGGGTGCGGTACGCCGCTGCGTGATCCGGCCGGCCACATCAGCGCCAGCGGTGTCGACCAAGAGGGCCAACTCGTTCAGCCCGGCCTCGGTGGCCGCGGGGGTGCCCTGAGGAAAGGTGACCCCCACTATGACGATGCGCTCTCTGACCTCTCTCGAGATCAGGGTGTCAGTAAACGCCGATTCGGTCGGACTCATCGAGTAGTTGTGACCGGACGGGCCGCGGCCAGCACGGCCGCCGGGTCGATCACCACGGACCCCACCCGGTGGACCGGGCCTCGCAGCCGTGCCTGGTCACCGTCGAAACTGACATGTAGGGTGCCACCCGGATTGTGCACGGTCACGTGGTCGCCCACCAGCCCCCAGCTACGAGCAGCGGCGGCAGCAGCGGCACTGCCGGTGCCGCACGCCTGGGTCTCCCCCACCCCACGTTCGTAGACCCGCAGGACGAGCGTGTCCGGCTCGTCCCCTCGGGTGATGAACTCGACATTGATCCCACCGTCGTAGACCGACTGCAGCTTCCCGCCGATGTCGACCACGTCCACACCGTCCAAGTCGGGACCGAACATCACGACGTGGGGGTTCCCGGTGTCGACGGTGCGGACCTTGCGGTCGGGGAACTTCTGGGGTTGGTCAGGACCGAGGACGGCAGCACCTAGGTCGACCGATGCCTCGGCCACATAGATGTGATCACCCTCGATGTACTCGATGGTGCGGATGCCGGCGGCAGTCGCCACGGTAAAGAACGGCGGCATCACCAGTGCGCTCAGGACGGCCACCTGGGCCAGACAGCGGATCCCGTTGCCGCTCATCTCGGCCTCTCGGCCGTCGGCGTTCTGGAGGATCATCCCCAGGTCAGCGTCACCTGCACCATCCACGATCTGCATGACGCCGTCGGCGCCGACACCGAACTGGCGGTCGCACAGCGCTCGAACCAGGGCGACCGGAAGCGGACCGTTGGAGTCGGGCTCGACCAGGACCAGGAAGTCGTTTCCTGCACCGTGGTGCTTGGTGAACCGGAGGAGTGGGGACTCGGTCGTAGGGGGCGTCATCATGCGTAACCTCAGTCTCTCACCGGTTCGGGTCTTCCGCGGGCCGAACCGGCGGCTCTGCCGGTAGCTCATCTGCGGCCAGGCTGGCCATGACCGCAGATAGCGGATCTGCGTCGGGTTCCACCCAGGCAATTCGTGGGTCCCGGCGGAACCAGGCCAGCTGACGTCGGGCGAACTGGCGGGTGCGCCGGACGGCCTCTTCCACCGCCCCAGCCAGCGGGACCCCGTCTTCCAGGTGGCTGAGCAGCTCCCGGTAGCCCAGGGCTTGGCGCGCTGTCCGACTCAGGCCACCTGGCCGACCTGCCAGGTTCCGGACCTCCTCGAGGAACCCGTCGTCCATCCACATCTCGAACCGGTCTGCGATCCGCTGGTCCATCGCACTGGCATCAGGCAGTACCCCCACCATGGAGAACGTCGTAGGTGGATAGCGCTCCAGACCGGGTCCATAACTCGAGAACTGCCGTCCGCTCCCCACGGTGACCTCGAGTGCCCGGACCAACCGGCGCTCATTGCCCGGTTCGATCCTTCCCGCCGCCACCGGATCGAGCGAGGCGAGCCGTGCATGCAGCGCCGCGCTCCCCCGGGCCCGCTCATCGGTTCCTTCAGCTCCGCATGCATCGAGCTCGACGCGGAGCGCCTGGGCGATGTCCGGGTAGCGGCCGGGGAACTCCAGGTCGTCGATAACGGATCGCAGATACAGACCGGTCCCCCCCACTAGGACGGCGTGGTTTCCCCGCTCTGCGATCTCGACCAAGGCGTCCCGAGCTGCCTGTTGGAACTGAGTGACGGTGAACTCCTCGGACGGATCGACCAGGTCCAGCAGGTGATAGCGGACCTCGGAGCGGACCTCTGGTGGTGGCTTGGCCGTCCCGATGTCCATGCCCCGGTAGACGGCCATGGAATCGACCGAGATGAGCTCGATGTCGCCGACGACTTCCTCAGGCCCGCTTCGAACCCGAGTCCTTACCGCCCGCACTGCCTCGAGGGCGATCTGGGACTTGCCCGACGCCGTGGGACCGACCAGGGCTGTCTTCACTGGATCACCGGGGAGCGATCAACCGGCAGTTACCGGGATGCTCACCCGATGGGACGGCCGGGCTGTCACCTCGATGAGGTCACCGGTCAGGTGGTGTCGGGCCGCATCGGTGACCAACACGGTGGCATAGGACCCACTAGCGATCACCCGCCCATCAGGGACAACGAAGTGCACGAGCTTGTTCTGTCCCGTCCGCCCAGTGGTGATGACTGGATTCCGCTTCGACGGGCCTTCGACCACCACCTCTTCGACGCGGCCGATACGAGCGGCATGGGTCAACAGGGCGGAGCGCTCGACCACGTTGCGCAGGCGCTCCATCCGTTCTGCTGTCACCTCAGAGGGCAAGAACCCGTCCACCATGGCCGCAGCGCGCGTCCCTGGTCGAGGGGAGAAGACGAATGTGTAGGCGCTGTCGAACTCGGCCTCGGCCGCCACCTCGAGAGTGCGTTCGAAGTCGTCCTCGGTCTCCCCCGGGAACCCGACGATGATGTCGGTAGTGACGGCCAGGTCGTCGATGCCGGCTCGGGCGGCGGCCAGCCGGTCCAGGTACCGCTCGGCCGTGTAGCCCCGGCGCATGGCCACCAGCATGGCGTTGCTGCCGGACTGAAGAGGAAGGTGCAGGTGGTTGCAGACCTCTTCAGTCTCGGCCATGGCCGCGATGACCTCGGGACGCAGGTCCTTCGGGTGCGGGCTGGTGAAGCGGACCCGTCGGATCCCCGCCACCGCTCCGGTGGCCCGCAGCAGGTCGCCGAAGAGCGGGCTGCGCTTGGTGATGTCCCGACCGTAGGAGTTCACGTTCTGGCCCAAGAGGGTCACTTCGGTCACACCACGCCGGGCCAGCTCCTCCACCTCTCCGACGAGCTCCTCCATAGATCGAGATACCTCGGGCCCCCGCACGGCCGGCACGATGCAGTACGCACACGAGTTGTCGCACCCCATCTGGATGGTCACCCACGCCGCATACGGAAGGTCCCTCACCGCAGCCAGAGCCGCCGCCTGCTGATCGGCCGCCGTCGGATCCCCATAGGGAACCGGCTCGTCCAGGATCTCCACGATCGGCCCCTCCACCGACGCCCGGCGCAGCAGTTCGGGGGCCGAGGTCAGGTTGTGGGTGCCGAAGACCACGTCGACGTGGCCGGCACGTTCACGGATCTTCTCCTTGTCCATCTGGGCCAAACAGCCGCCCACGGCGATCTGCATGTCGGGGCGGCTCTCACGCAGGGTCTTCAGGTTCCCCAGGTGCCCGTAGAACTTGTTGTCGGCGTTCTCCCTGATGCAGCAGGTGTTGAACACCACCACGTCGGCCGTCTCCATGTCCGGCGTCGCCACTAGGCCGTCGGCCACCAGCGACCCGGCCAGCCGCTCGGAGTCGTGCTCGTTCATCTGGCACCCGAAGGTCCGGATGTGGAAGGTGCGCGGCTTCACGGTCGTGTCATCGGATGCAGCGCTGTCGGCTCCGTTTGCGGGGGCGCGCTCGCTCCCGTCGGTCGATGCATCAGTGGTCACCCCGTCAAGGATACGGCCATCCCGGCCGTCGCACCCCCGAGGACGTTGTCACACCCCCCAGCGATGATCTCCTCATGGCGCTGGCCACCTTCTCCGACCAACCCCCGGGCATGTTCTCCGCCCCGGCT
>CAIVIS010000392.1 GCA_903906055.1 uncultured Acidimicrobiaceae bacterium | reverse complement strand
GCCCACGGCACCGCCGATCACGGTCGCCGCGAGCAGCGGCGGGGCGGCAAGACCGACAGCGATGCCGACTCCGCCGCCCCAGCCCATGCCCTTCCGTCCAAGGTGGTCGCCGGTCTGGGTGACGTTGACGCTGCCGTCGGCTTCCTTCTCGACCAGGATGACTCCTTCGGTGCGGACGCTCTTGTCGGTCACCGCCTGGACAAGAGCATCGAAATCGGCCTGGGCTACCTCGAGAGCTGGATAGGGAGCGAGGATGACCACGTAACTGTCACTCATCGCCAGTCGCTCCGTTCGTCACGACGATCTCCCCCGACCCGGCGACTGCACGCACAGCGGCCCTCGGACGCCTGTGGCGGCGATCCGACCCGCCGCCGACACGGGACTACGCGCTCGCCAACCGCCAAATGCTCCATTGGGACCTTTCGATCGCACCGCCAGATGGGTCACTTGTCACGGTAGGGCCGAAGAGGGCAGTTGGACAGGGTCCAAAGTCCTCGGGGGCAGGCTCAGCACCGCCGGGGTCCACTCCTGGACAACCTTCGGAGAACACGTTCCATTGTCATCATTTGGCTACCAGGTAGGGGGTGCACCTAATCACCAGCGACACGAACTCGAGATGGGAGTCGACCGCTAGCCCACGTTGTCTGAATCGGGTCTCTCCAGCAAGCGAGGACGCGCGGACCAGGCCGGGAAAGGATCTCATCCGGGCATGCACACCCCGATCGACAGCGCACCCTCAGCTGGCGTTCGGGGAGGGCGCGCTGTTTTGGGGTCATTCGACCCTTGCTTTCGCCTTGCGTAATGCCAACGATCAAAACGACGACGCACTCCTACCGGCGGAGTCGAGGAGCCAGGCGGCCAGGGCTTGGACCTGAGGCATGGGAGAAAATCATGAAGCATCGAAGTCGGATACTCCTTGGAGTAGCGGTCGTCACGGGGTTTGTAGCCCCCGTGGGAGCGTTCGCATTATCGGGCGGGCCAGCGGCGGCTGCCCCTCCGAAACCGCTGCCGCCCGCGTACACCTGCAGCGGTGGTGATTTACAGACCGGGAAATTCGTTCCCATCCCGCCGGGAACCTACGGCAGCCTCTGGATCAAGGGTGCATGCCAGACCGCACCGGGTACCGTCATCACGGTGGTCGGCAGCGTGACGGTCCAACCACATGCTGTGTTCGACGCGCAGTCTTTCGCCTCGACGATCACCGTCGGAGGGGACATCACGACAGGCACCGGGTCGCTGCTCGCCCTGGGCTGCCTGCCCGATCCGGTGGGACACACGACGGGGCATCCGTGCACGGACCCCAATACGGGCCAACCGTCGGAGGAGGCTGGAAGTTCGAACATCACCGTCGGCGGGAACATCACCGCCTCGCAGCCGGACTTGGTGCTGCTGAACGGGATCACGGTCGTCGGGAACCTCTCGGTGAGAGGATCAAAGGGTACGGCCAACGTCCATCAGCGGACGACGTCGATTCCCTGGGCGATCAAGAACAACACGATCGGTGGCAACCTCACGGTGAGTGACGTGACGCCTGACTGGTTCGGCCTGCTTCTCAACCACGTCGCTGGCAGTGTGACCCTGACCAACATCCAGATCACCGACGGACTCCCACCGGCCAATGACCCAGGCCCGACCGTCATCGTCGCTAGCAACACGATCGGAGTGAACCTCGCCTGCTCGGGAATCGGCCCGTACTTCTGGAACGGCTTCCCGTTCGAGCCCAACATCGTCGGTGGTGTGGCTTCCGGTCAGTGCGCAACGCCGTGACGGACGCCTAGCTTCCAGGCCGGACCACTCCAGCACGACGCCCATTCCACGGCGTCTAGGTGCGGAAGTAGTGCATGCAGCAGTACATCAGAGGGCGGGGCTTCGGCCCCGCCCTCTGATGCGTGATGGCGACGGAGGGCTGGAGGTCCTGGTGTGGTCACGCCCTCAGCTGCTAGCGCTGGGTGCATAGCCGACGTTCGGTGACACTCCTAGGCCTGATGAAGCTCCTCGAATGTTGGATTGGCGTGCTCCCACGTTGCTCCGATTTCTGTCAGGTAGGAGCAGGCAGAATCGAAGGGCACACTCGGGGGGCGCTCACTGAGATGAGCTTCCCGTTCAGGCCCTCGTAGTGACATCCCAGGCTGGTCAGTCGGCTGGGCGTGCGCCATGGGATGCGTGCGCCGCCACGGCGAGCCTCCGGTGGATACTCCGGGGCGCCTCGACGGCGTGATGGCCATGGGCATCTATGAGCCGTACTCCGAGACGCATCCGAGTTGCAGTGGCCAAATGATGACGTTGTTCCTCAGTAGGGTCGGCCTCCTACGCATTGAGTGCAGCATCGGCAGAGCCGATCATGCGGTCAGCCCATTCGACCATCTTCGTAGCATTGGTCCTACTCACCAGCAGCAAGCCGTAGTGGGCGTTGTCCTTCTCATTCAGCAGTCGCCCGAGGTCCTTGGCCATGCGTGCTCCATTCGGGTGAATGGTGGAAACCATCGCTACGGCCTCACGGTGGTCCTGACCCCGAGGGCGTTACTTGAGGGCGATGCAGCATGCCGCGTCTGATGCAGCGATTCCCGCCAGCACGGCCAAAGCTGCTGCTACTTGGGGCAGCGTGTCATCGGAAGGGTCGCCTACGCACAACGCGGCCACCTCGGCGAACTTCTTGGCCTGGGCGAGACGCGCCATTGCTTCCGGCCGTCCGCACGGACTCACTGCTGAACTCCTTCGAGCGCTCATGCAACAACCGCGGCCAATAGGGCCACGTCGCCATGCACCATCTCGAGGTCTCGGTGCCACTCGGCAAGGATGGGCTCGTCTGCGGACTGCAGTCGTCGCAAGTCCGTTCGGGTGAGCGTCATGATCTGCGCTTGATTACCGGTCCATGCGAGCACTCGACCAGCCAGCTCGTCCATCAGGTCATCGGGAAGACGATCGTCACCGACGATCAGTATGTCGATGTCGCTTTCCGCGTCTCCGTCACGTCGGGCGAAGGACCCGAAGAGCCCGACAAGATCGGCGTCGTACGACCAGGACGACACCTGGTCCCGCAGCCTCGAGATGAACTCGCTTCGTAGGCCGACGAGGGCTTTGATCGACCCAGTGGCCACGTGCTCCCGGTTCAAGAGGTAGCCGCCAGGAACGGCATCCACGATTCCCTCTCGAACGAGGCGTTGCAGCACGGAGCGAACTCCGGACAGCGCCCCGCGCGATGCACGGCGATGAATTTCCGTGAGCGAGAGCGTCACCGAACTACTCGCGAGCACTTCGAGCACTGGTCCATCGAGGGTGGGAACCACGCTGTCGATCGGGCTTCCGACGTTCATCCGACCTCCTTGATACCTTCACTATAATGTATCTTCTACAAAATAGTGCATTCCGTGGGGGAGCACCACCGGGGTAACTAGGACCGAACTCCTAACCGTGGAGGCCGAAGACCGATCACACCCGATCAGATGCGCAGTCGTCCTGAGAAACAGAATGCGCCGCAGTCGGTCGGCCTAGGGGAATGAGAAGAAGGGAGAGGCCATTGGCCTCTCCCTCTCTCCGCCTGTCGAGATGCATCCGAGACGCAGTCCGAGTTGGGTCCGAGATGCAGTTGGGCGCCCGTGGGCCGAGATCCTCCCCACGGTGCCCCATAGTCGCCACAGCTCCTTCACTCGCCGGAGCACCTGCGCCCAGCCCCGCTAAACGCTTGCACCGCCACTCACCTGTTGACCCGACCCATGAGTTACCACTTGTGGTAACATAAGTTGTGCCGAAGATTCGCCGGGGCAACTACATCTTCTTGGCCTGGGTGGGAGACCACGGCCCGCGACATGTTCATGTCTACAAGGACGGCACTCTGATCGTGAAGTGGGATCTGGAGAACGGATGCGCAATGGAAGGTAGCGCTAGCAGAAAGGTCCGTAGCTGCATCGACGAATTGGAGAGGGAGGGAAGACTGTGAAGATAGAGACGGTGACGGCCAACGGCCGAAAGCGGGCGTTCGAAGTGGAAACCGCCAAGGGGACGTTCCCGTTCCCCTACGCAAATGTGGATCCGACCCCCAGTGGAAAGGATCCCGTTATCTCCCTCGGTCCCGATCACGAGCTGGGCAATGAGGCCTTCACCTACCAGCTCCAGTCGGGAAAGGAGGGGTCCGTGCACATCGACTCGGTCCTCGAGATCAACCGCGACCCCGCCCTCATGGCCGACTTACTGCTGTACAAGCTCTCACTCGCCGCCAAACAGCAGTTGGCAAGGCATGCTGAGCCCGTTCGGGTCGTAGCGACGAATCTTGAGACCTCGCCAGCGCAGATCTACCGGCTGGTCGATCCGACGAACTACACCAAGTCGTTCAGTCAGCTGGTTCGACTACTCAACTATCTAGGCTGTGACGTCGACGTCTCCATCTCGCGCACCGAACATGGGCATCGCCGTGGAGTCGCGTCGCCAACCGCCGCAAGTGCCTCAAGAAAGGCACCGGTGCGTCACGTTGCTCCTACTGCATCAGGCGTTCTCTAGACCACATGAGGTTCCACCGGCGAACTGATCCTGAGCTACCGGATCATCACCGCCGAGACCGCTCTGCCTGGGATCTCGTATCCCGCAGACACGACCATGAATCTTCAGAAGCTCCAAGGTGCTGGCCTCACCAGATGTCAGCCAGCCCATCAGACCCACAGAGCGCGCCGCAACCATCTTGGCGTAGTGCCTGCGGCGCAGCCACGCTGCCTAGAACAACCAAAGAAGGGAGAGGCCATTGGCCTCTCCCTTCTTCGCATTTCACACTGTCAGACGCATGCGATTCCCACACTCCTTCGCATGCTTTGCCCGATTTTCAGCTGTCGAGTTGCATCCGAGACGCAGTCCGAGTTGCATCCTATTTTCAGTTTGTTGTTCGTTATCGATCACGTCCCGCTGAGTGGTGTCACTTGGTGACTGAGCAACCGCAACGCTGCGGTCATCCTGGC
>CAIVIS010000391.1 GCA_903906055.1 uncultured Acidimicrobiaceae bacterium | reverse complement strand
TCCTCACCGGCTTCGGCCAGCAGGTCCTTGGCGAACCGGGAGATGGGGTGGAATGGGTCATCGTTGATCTCGGAGTGGGCCACGATCGGAAGCCACTCGTCGAGCAGGCCCACCATGGACCGAATGATCCGGGTCTTGGCCTGGCCGCGCTCGCCCAGCAAGATGATGTCGTGGCCGGCCAGCACGGCGTTCTCCATCTGCGGGAGCACGGTGTCCTCGAATCCGAGCACCCCGGTCACCAGGGGCTGGCCGGCGGCGATACGGGCCGAGGCATTGCGGCGGATCTCGTCAGCCACCGACAGCGGCGTCCACCCGGCCTGGCGCAGTGCGGCCAGGGTGGTGATGTCCGGCGGAGGGGTCAGGCGGACGGCGAGGTCGACGGGCGCGTCGACGACAGCGGGGCGGCGGGATGGCTCCGAGGTAGTCATGGCGACGAGCCTACGCGGGGTGCAGGCGGCGTGGTGCGGCGACTCGGCAGTGACCGTTTCATGGCCAAGTCAGGGGGCTTCCGAGAGCCCCCAGAGGTGCCCCATCGAGGCCCCATCTTTCAGAGGTTTCGCACCACGGCCCCAAGAATGGAATGATGACGGTCTGTCAGATCGCTGGCCCTCGGGCCTGCGCGCGGTGCGGCACGGTCCGCCCCACGAACGACGACCGGAAACGGCCGAATAACTTGGCCAGCACGGCCTGATGAGGGAGAAGAGCATTGACGACGTTGGAGGACGCATCAGTTACCCCGGCGAGTTCCCCGGCAGTAACCCCGGTCGTACTCGGCGGGGCCCGCGGCGGACCCGACGTGGCCACGCTCCGGACCGACCGCTACTGGGTCCAGCCCGTGGTGACCTTCGTGGTCCTGACCTCGTTCGTGGCCTACGCCAGTTGGGCCGCCTTCGTGAACCAGAACTACTTCGTCGGCGAATCCATGCACCGCACGCTGATCTCGCCGTTCTACTCGCCGTGCCTGGCAGCCAGTTGTGTGCCGGGCAGCCACCCGTCCACGGTCATCTCGTGGTGGACGATCTCGCCCGCCCTGTTGATCCTGATCTTCCCGTTGGGCTTCCGGATGACCTGCTACTACTACCGCAAGGCGTACTACCGGGCCTTCTGGTTGGCCCCGCCAGCGTGTGCGGTGTCCGACGGCCACGGGTCCTACTCGGGTGAGTCCCGGTTCCCCCTGCTCCTCCAGAACGCCCACCGCTACTTCTTCTACTTCGGTCTGGTGTTCAACGTCATCTTGACCATCGACGCCATCTACGCTTTCCGCCAGCCCGGTCTCGGCCTCGGCATCAGCGTCGGGACTGCCGTGCTGGTGATCAACGCCACCCTGCTTTGGCTCTACTCATTGAGCTGCCACGCCTGTCGCCACCTGTGCGGCGGTGGGGTCAAGCAGTTCTCCAAGGCGCCTATCCGGCACAAGATCTGGAAGATGCTCACCCCGCTGAACGGCAGGCACATGCTGTTCGCCTGGCTCAGCCTGGTCTTCGTGGCCTTCACCGACTTCTACGTGCGGATGGTCGCCAGCGGCGCCATCCACGACTACGGCTTCCACTTCTAAAGGGACCTGAACATGACTGAATACGAAAGCCACGAATTCGACGTCGTCATCATCGGGGCCGGCGGCGCTGGCCTACGGGCCGCCGTCGAAGCCCAGGCCCTGGGCCTGAAGACCGCCGTGGTGTGCAAGTCGCTGCTGGGCAAGGCCCACACCGTCATGGCAGAAGGCGGCATGGCGGCTGCCATGGGCAACGTCTACGCCGAGGACAACTGGAAGGTCCACTTCCGCGACACCATGCGGGGCGGCAAGCTGCTCAACAACTACCGCATGGCTGAGCTGCACGCCAAGGAGGCCCCCGACCGGGTCCGCGAGCTCGAGGCGTGGGGCGCACTGTTCGACCGCACCAAGGACGGCCTCATTCTGCAGCGCGACTTCGGCGGCCACCGCTACGCGCGCCTCGCCCACGTCGGTGACCGCACCGGACTCGAGCTCATCCGCACCATGCAGCAAAAGGCAGTGGCCGACGGCATGGAGGTCTTCATGGAGTTGAAGGTGCTCCGCCTCCTGCACGATGCCGACGGCACCGTCTCCGGCCTCGTCGGCTACTGGCGTCCCACCGGAAAGTTCGTGGTCATCAAGGCCAAGGCCGTGGTCATGGCCACCGGCGGTGTCGGCAAGAGCTGGATGTACACCTCGAACTCGTGGGAGTCGACCGGAGACGGACATGCCATGGCTCTGTGGGCCGGTGCCGACCTCATCGACATGGAGTGCATCCAGTTCCACCCGACCGGCATGGTCTGGCCGCTGTCGGTCCGGGGCATCCTGGT
>CAIVIS010000390.1 GCA_903906055.1 uncultured Acidimicrobiaceae bacterium | reverse complement strand
CTCAGCAGACGACTGATCGGACCTGGTTCCGGGCCGGCGCAGCCGACCCGCACCTGGCCTGACACCTTGATCTGCAACCAGAGTCAGGCACTTCCGGCCACGGTCGGAGTGCCGGCCGGGTGAAGGTACCCTCTCCATCGTGCTCAACGACCGCCTGAGGGAACGCCTGGTCGATCTGGAGCGAGAGTTCGAGTCGGTCCTGGCCCAACTCAACGACCCTGACCTCTCGTCAGATCCGAAGCGGCTGCGCGACGTGTCGCGCCGCCACCGTGAGCTCGACGAAGTGGTCACCTGCTTCCGACGTCTCGAGTCCGCGGGTGAGGATCTCGAGGCCGCCCGAGAGATGGTCAACGACTCGACGGGGGAAGAGCGCGACTTGGCTCAGGCCGAGGTGGCCGAGGCCGACATCGGCCGTCTCGAGGAGGAGCTCCGGCTTCTCCTCGTGCCCCGCGACCCCAACGCCGACCGCAACGTGATCATGGAGATCCGAGGAGCCGAAGGCGGTGAGGAGGCCAATCTTTTCGCCAAGGACCTGTACGAGATGTACACCCGCTATGCAGCCACCAAAGGCTGGAAGGTGGAGGTCCTGTCGTCGAGTCCCTCCGAGCGAGACGGTCTCAACGAAGTGACGTTCCTGATAAAGGGCGAGGGCGCCTGGGTTCGGCTCGAGCACGAGGGAGGTCCTCACCGGGTACAGCGGGTGCCGGTGACGGAGTCCCAAGGACGGATCCACACCTCGTCGGCGGCCGTGGCTGTGCTGCCCGAGGCCGAAGAGGTCGACGTCGACATCGACCAGAACGACCTCAAGATCGACGTCTACCGGTCGACGGGTCCTGGTGGGCAGTCGGTCAACACCACCGACTCGGCTGTACGGATCACCCACCTGCCCACGGGGATCGTGGTGGCCATGCAGGACGAGAAGAGCCAGATCCAGAACCGGGCCAAGGCCATGATCGTGCTGCGGTCTCGCATACTCAAGGCCGAACAGGACCGCCAAGCGGCCGAACTGTCCGAGCAGCGCCGGAGCCAGGTCGGCTCAGGGGGCCGCTCCGAAAAGATCCGCACCTACAACTTCAAGGAGAACCGCGTCACCGATCACCGCATCAAGTTCACCCTGCACAAGTTGGATCGCATCTTGATGGGGGACCTCGATGAACTGACCGAGGCGCTCATGGCCGACAAGCGCTACCGGCAGCTGGACGACGGCTGAGGCTTGTGTGGTGAGTGGGCCAGGACGGACGACCGCCATTGCGAACCCACCTGGGCGATCCGGGCTGATCGCCGAGGTGGCCGTCGTGGTGGGAAGTGGGCGCGAGGCGACCTGGATCGTTGAGCATGCCGAGTCGCACACGGGCGATCCGGATGCAGCCGCCGCGCTGGCCCGTACTCTGGCCGCTCGCCGGGCGAAGGGGGAGCCGCTGCAGTATGTCCTAGGCACCTGGCAGTTCCGTAACCTGGAACTGGGGGTCGATCGGCGGGTGCTCATCCCCCGGCCCGAGACCGAGCAGGTGGTGGAGGTGGCACTAGGCGCGCTGGACCGGATAGCCGCGGATCGTGGCGAAGCAGCCGATCCGCTCATCTGTGTCGACCTCGGGACCGGATCCGGGGCGATCGCCTTGTCGTTGGCCGTGGAGGGCCCGCGCACGGGCCAGCCGGTCGAGGTTTGGGCCACGGATGCATCAACGGATGCCCTCGAGGTAGCCAGGGCGAATCTGCGAGCACTGGCCAGCACCGACGGTGCAGCAGCCGGGCGGGTCACTGTCGTCGAGGGGTCGTGGTTCGAAGCGCTGCCGACCGAACTGTCCCGTCGAGTCGACCTCATCGTGTCGAACCCCCCATATGTCACCGAAGAGGAGTACGACTCGCTCGACCCAGGGGTACGCGACTGGGAGCCGGTGCGTGCCCTGGTGGCTGGGCGTGGGCGGGGTGGGGTGGCCGGAATGTCCGACATCGAGCAGGTGGTGGCCGGTGCCAGCCGCTGGCTGCGCCCGTCGGGTGCGCTGGTGGTGGAGTTGGCACCGTCCCAGGCCTACGCATCGATCGACGCGGCCCGCCGGGCGGGGTTCTCGCAAGTGGGGACGGCTCGCGACCTGGTCGGGCGGGTACGGATGCTGGTGGCGGTGCGATGAGCACTGAAGTCCTGCTCGCCACCGAAGCCGGTGCGGTGCGCCGGGCGGCTGAGGCTCTGGCTGATGGCGACATCGTGGCCGTCCCCACCGACACCGTCTACGGACTTGCAGTGGACCCGACCCAGCCCAAGGCCGTCGCCCGGCTGTTCGCCCTCAAGGGTCGCCCAGACGATGTGCCGTTGCCGATCCTGGTGGCTGGACCTGAGCAGGTCGACCTGGTCGCCGGAGCACTGGGACCAGCTGCCACGGTGCTGGCGGCACGTTTCTGGCCGGGGCCGCTGACCCTGGTCGTCCCCAGACGTTCGGGGTTCAGCGTGGACCTCGGAGGCCCGCCCGCTGCTCGCCAGACCGTGGGGATCCGGCGTCCGGATCACCCGGTGATGGTGGCACTGTGCGAGATCCTCGGGCCGCTGGCCGTCACCAGCGCCAATCTCCACGGGTCGACCCCGGCCACCACCGCAGCAGAGGTGTTCCAGGTGTTTGCTGATCTGGACCAGCCCGCGGTGATCCTGGATGGAGGAACATGCGCCGGAACACCGTCCACGGTGGTCGAGTGCCGGGGTCCGGCGTCACGGTGCCTGCGAGAGGGTGCCCTGCAGTGGGACGAGGTGCAGGGGGACGAGGTGCAGGGGGAGACGACGGGGTGACGGCCAACCGGCCACCATCTCTTGGCTCTCGGGGTTGACGGTGATGGGTGGTACGGGCGACACTGGTGGGGTGCAGCACACCG
>CAIVIS010000389.1 GCA_903906055.1 uncultured Acidimicrobiaceae bacterium | reverse complement strand
TGGGCGATGCGGGCCCTTGCTCCACAAGCGCTACCGCAAGGCCGGGGCTCATCGGGATTTGAACAGTGCGCTCAAGGCGTGGGTGTGGCTGATCATCTCGTTGCCCCGCCTGGCTCAGCCGACTCGGCGCATCGAGTGGGCTCGCGGGGCGGGAACCCGGCTCGGCCGCCTCGAGGCATCGCTGAGGCTCAGAGTCTTCTTTCCCTAGGTCCGCCAAGCACCCACACAAGGGCGCACCGCGTATCGGTCAGCTGACCTTCCACTCGGCACCGACGTATACCGGTGACAGCGCCATCACACCTTCGGGCGGCTCCATCCGATCGGGACCGAACGCCTCGAAGGAGACTACGGGCTGCCATGGGAGATATGGGTCCTTCTTCCCCTTGGGGTATCCGGTGATGGCCGTCCAGAGCGAGTAGTGCCCCTTGGGCAGCGGCAGGTAGCCCAACTTGCACACGATCTCGAAGTCGCCCTCGGGCATCGTCCCCTGGTGGTCGATGACGAACATCGGGAATGCCGTGCCCTGGGAGATACCGATGAAGAAGCTGGCCATGCACCGCTCCGGGGCGTTGAGGACGAGGCGAACCTCGACTTCGCACTCCGAACGGAGTTGACCGCCGTCGGTGGCATGCAGTTCGGCTTTGACCACCCGGACCACACCGTCCTTGGTGCTGAGGAGCGTCGAGCTCTGCTCGACTGCCGTCCGGTACATGGTGACCACGTCCTTGGTGGGGCCCGCGGCCCGCACGACCGAGTCGGACAGCCACACCGCTCGGTCGCACGATGCTTCGACCGAAGCCAGATCGTGGGACACGTACAGCAAGGTGGTGCCGTCGCGGACGATCTCGCCGATCCGACGGAGGCACTTCTGCTGGAAGTTGGCGTCGCCCACGGCCAGCACCTCGTCCACGAGGAGCACATCGGGCTCGAGGAAGGCGGCGATGGAGAATCCGAGTCGCATCTGCATGCCCATCGAGTAGAACTTGATCTGCCGATCAATGGCATCTTCGAGTTCGGCGAACTCCACGATGGTGTCGAACTTACGACGGATGTCCTCGCGACTCATGCCGAGCACCGCTCCGTAGAGGTAGATGTTCTCCCGGCCGTTGAGGTCTGGATGGAGGCCGCTGGTCACACTCAGCAGGGCGCCGATCCGACCGGCCACCGTGCACCGTCCTGCGGACTGGAAGGTGACTTGGCTGAGGATCTTGAGGAGGGTGGTCTTGCCTGACCCGTTGACACCGATCAGCGCCAAGCTCTCGCCCGGGGCGACCTCGAAGTTCACATCCTTCAGGACCCACCGGTAGCCCGGCTTGCCGCGTTCGGTCACCCGCTTGCTCAAACGCGTCATCTGGTCGTAGAAGAGCGGCGCGGTCTTGTCGGACCGGAACTTCTTCCAGACCTGCTCGACCTGGACGCTCCCGTTAGGCAATGTCGGCAAAGTTCACCTCATAACGCTTGAAGATCTTGTATCCCAGTGTGATGTAGCAGAGGGACCCGATGAACGCCGTGGTCAACGGCCACCAGCTGGGGTTCATGCCGAGCAGCATGGTCTGTCGCACGCTGTTGATGACTGGCCCTAATGGGTTGAAGAAGCCGTAGACGGCCTGCAGGTTCACCGTGACGTCGCCGAAGAGGTGGTAGGCGGTGGGGATGTAGGAGAACGGCCAGATCACCGGGGTCATGAAGATTCCCAGCGAGACGATGATGGGCAGGACCTGCTGGAGGTCGCGCATCTGGATGATCAGACTGGACACGGCCAGCGTGATCCCGGCGGCAAAGAGCACTTCGATCAGCATGAAGAGCGGGACCCAGAGCGTGGCCAACCGGGGGGCCCGGCCGAAGATCACGAAGAGGAGCGCCAATGGGATCCACGACAGCATGGTGTTGACGGCCGTCACCAACATGGTCTCGAGCGGAAAGCACTCTCGAGGGAACTGGGTCTTGGCCAGCAGTGCCTTGTTGGCCAGGAGCGAGCTTCCGCCGTTGCCCAGCGCCTGAGCGAAGAAGGTCCAGCACAAAATGCCTACGAACGCGTAGAGGGGATAGGGGATCCCACTGGTGGGGAAGGCCTGCTTCAGCCGTGAGAACACCACGACGAAGATGATCAGAGTGGCTACGGGACTGAGCACGGCCCATGCCGCACCCAGGACGGCCTGCTTGTACTGCACACGGAAGTCGCGCTCGGCCAGCGTGTACATGATCTCCCGGTGCGCCCACAGAGTCTTGAGCGACCCCATGAGCGGCACCTTGTGCACGTACAAGATGTCCGCCGGGGGTTCAGCCGGGATAGACGCCAGGTCGGTGACGATCAGTGGGACGTTGTTGTCCGGCTGATCAACTGCCAGATCAGTCATTGGTGGTAGTCCCCCCTCGAGCCAGCAACTAGTGCCCGGCAATGGCTGTTTACCAGTAGGCAATGCTACCGCAGCCATGGTCGGATTCGATACTTCTGCGCCTGATTTCCCCATTATGTGATGGGGTCGCAGATCGACCCCAATGGGACCCCTTCCAGGTACGATGCCAGAGTGGAGCACAGGGATGCATCGGGTCCCGACCGGACTCCACCCGTCAATCTCTCCGGGCGGCGCTTGGTGCACGTGGCCAACTCCGATTCCGAACTGGCCCGCCACCTCAGCGGCTACCTGGAGGCCTTCACCGGTGAGGGGTTGGAGGTCATCGGTATCTCCCCACCCGGACCCAGCGTCGGCCGACTTGCCACGCTGGGACTCCGCCACATTTCGCTCCCCTCCTCGAGCCGTCCGGGGTCCTCGGGTGGCGACCTGGTCGCCGTGGCCAGGCTGACGCGCCTGCTTCGACGCCTGCGTCCGGACATCGTCCACACCTACCAACCTGGGTCCGCACGACTTGACCGGGTGGCCGCCCGGACTGCCGGGGTCCCGGGCATCGTGAACACCGTGCACGACCTCGACCTCGACCACGACCTCGACCACGACCTCGACCACGACCTCGGTGCTGGTGGTGGTGCTCGTGCTGGTGGTGGTGCTCAGAACTCCGCTCCACTCCAGTCACCCCGGCAATCGCCCCGTCGAGCCTCGCGGTACTCATTCGATCGATTGGTGACCGCTTGCTCTCAGTTCGAACTCGTCCGCAGTCCGGATGACCTGGCCGCGCTGACAGCCCTCGGGGTCCCTCCCGCCCGCCTGGTGGCGCTCGGGAGCGGCGT
>CAIVIS010000388.1 GCA_903906055.1 uncultured Acidimicrobiaceae bacterium | reverse complement strand
GCCTCGGTGCCCATCTCCGAGTTGGCCCTGCCCGGCTCACACAACGCCGGCACCTACAACCTCGACCCCCAGGGCTACGACATCGCCGCCAACTCGACCTGCACCCTCGACACCCCGCAGAACGCGGCCGTGCGGTCGGTCCCCGCACCCTGGTTCCAGACTCAGGACGAGACCATCACTCAGCAGCTAAACCAGGGGATCCGGTACCTGGATATGCAGGTGGCCTACAACGGTGGCGGCAGCGCCACCAAGGGATGGCGGGTCGCGCAAACCCTCCTCAGCCAGTTCCCCCTCTACGACTACCTCGATGAGGTGGCCGCCTGGGCGAAGGCGCACCGCAGCGAGATGATCGTGGTCGATTTCCGCAACGTCTGTTACGACAACGATCCCACGGACGCCATCGCCAAGGGCCTGTTCTCCAACTTCACCACCCGCAGCGATGAGGGCGGAGGCACCACGACCCTGCGGGACGTCGCCTACAGTGCCCCGGCACAAAGCAGCTTGTTCGCCTCGGCCACCATCGACGAGGTGATCCACCAAGGCGGCGGGGGCCACAACGTGGTGGTGCTGATGCCGTCCGATGTGAGGGCTGCGTCTAGCCTTTCTTCGGTGGAGCACGTCCACGCCGTGTTTACCGCCCCCGCCGGGTCGAATGGCACCTCGACAAACCGCACGCTCCCAATGGCACGGTCGCTGACTGCTACCGCCCCGACATCGTCCACGCTGTTCTCCTCGTCCAATGCGCTGCTTCAGTCGGCACCGACCACGGCCAAGCCTGCCCTTGGCTCCATGGCGGGCAAGGGACTGTTCGAAGCCGGGCTGACTTATACCTTCGACTTGGCGGCGGCCACCCCGTTGGTGGCGACCTTCGGCGGACTGATCCAGCCCGCCGCCAGCCCGATTGGCACGCGATCGGCCACCCTGCCGGCATGGCAGGAGGGCATGTGGGGACCAGCTGTGCTCGGAACCGTCACCCGGACCGGGATCCTGTCGGCCTGGGGCAATAAGACGACCGTGGTCTTGGCCGACGGAGTGGAGCACGAGGGGTACATTCCCGCCGTCATCACCCGCAACGGCCGCGCACCCAGGAAGTAGCAGCACGTTCAACTGCTCGGCGGACCCGGCTAGAGCCGATCCACTGACCACGATGCCGCCCATCGGGTGGGCTCAGATCATGTGACCCAGCGTCATGCAAGTGCCTTGCCGCGTGCCGAGCCTGGTTTGCGACGCGATGGGCCTTTCGACCCTGTCGGCTGAATCCAGACAGCCGTAGGTTCGTCACTGTGAGGATCGCACCCGAGGCTGATTTCGGGAGCGAGCGGTCAGTCGGGATGGCCAGTACCCCGACTGACCCCTCCGCTATGGCTGACGAGGAAGGGAACGGACCCCATGGGCATCGTGATCGCAGTGATCGTGGCAGTCCTCATCGGCTTGTTCATGGTCCTGGCCCTCAAAGTCGTCACTGAGTACCAGCGGGGCGTGGTCTTTCGACTAGGTCGAGTGATCGGGACCAGGCAGCCCGGACTGCACGTCATCATTCCGGTGATCGACCGGTTGTCCAAGGTGTCGTTGCGGATCATCACCCAGCCCATCCAGTCCCAGGGCATCATCACCAGGGACAACGTCAGCGTTGATATCGCCGCCGTCGCCTACTACCGGGTCATCGATCCGGTGAAGTCCATCGTGGCCATCGAAAACGTCCAGTCCGCCATCGACCAGATCGCCCAGACCACCCTGCGCAAGGTGGTCGGCCAGCACACCCTGGACCAGATCCTGGCCGAAACCGAACGGATCAACATCGACATACGCGAGATCCTGGAGCTGACGGCGACGGAATGGGGCGTCGAAGTCACGCTGGTGGAACTGAAGGACATCCAGTTGCCCGAGGACATGAAGCGGGCCATGGCCCGAGAGGCGGAAGCCGAACGCGAAAAGCGGGCCAAGATCATCGCCGCCGAAGGTGAGGCAATGGCTGCTGCAGCCCTCGGGGATGCCTCGGACATCATGATGGCCCACCCCCTTGCGCTGCAGTTGCGCAACCTGCAGACCCTGATCGAGATCGCCGTCGACAAGAACTCGACCGTGGTGTTCCCAGCCGCACTGATGAGCACCATCTCGGAGTTGGGATCGTTCCTGGCCCGGGAAGTGGCGGCATCCGACGGGGGTGTCACAGCCCCTGAGTACCGTAGAAACGGAAGACATCCAGAGGAGTCGAGGGACTTGGTCCGATGACGCTCCGCCAACCGACCAAACGGCACGGTGGTACTGCCAGGAACGATGAGGAGAGAGACATGCACGATGCATCCGTTGCCGACCGGACCACGCTGATCCAGAGCATACGGATCTGGTCCCCCCTGGGTGCTGTGGCCGACGCCATCTCGGTGGCCAGTGCCGTGGAGAACCGGATCTACGTCGAGCGCCTCGGCGACCGCTACCGGTGGAGCCTGTCCAGCAAGGGCGGCAGCTATCCGCTGTTGCGGGCCACCGCTCGGTTCGCCGAAGTCGACTACCAGCGGATCGTCGTCGGGTTCCGAACGCTGACTGATGGGACCGCCATCATCTGCGACGACCCGGGTGCGGTCGTCCTGCCTGATGCGTGGGCTCTGGTCGACGTGGTCGACCCGGTAAGTCCAGCCGAGGCAGCCGATCTGGTGACCGGTCGCATCGGGTGAGGCGGTGACCGGCATATGCCGCCCAGCGGGCCCGTCATACTGACGCCCCGAGATCCTGGGACACTGGAGTCATGAGTACCGAACTGCGACACGTGACCATCCACGGACATCACGTCGGCTACCGGATGGAAGGCACCGGGCCTGCGCTACTGCTCATCCACGGGATCGCAGGGAGTTCCCAGGCGTGGCGCGAGGTCATGGGACCCTTGGCCGAGCGGTTCACTGTCATCGCCCCTGACCTGATCGGACACGGGCACTCGGCCAAGCCCCTCGGTGACTACTCGTTGGGAGCGTATGCCAGCGGTATGCGCGACCTGCTCGGCGTCCTCGGCGTGGATCGAGCGACCATCGTCGGCCAGTCGTTCGGTGGCGGGGTGGCCCTGCAGTTGGCCTATCAGCATCCCGAATGCTGCGAGCGGCTGGTGTTGGTCGACAGCGGCGGCCTGGGACGCGAGGTCAGTTGGATGTTGCGGGCCATGACGCTCCCCGGGGCCGAGTACGTCATGCCGGTGCTGTTCCCGTCGTTCGTGAGGGAGACGGGCAACAACCTCAGCCGTCGGCTGCACCGCCAGGGTGTGCGCATGGGCCGGGTGGCCGAGATGTGGAATGCCTATGCGTCGTTGACGGAGTCGGCCAACCGTCGAGCGTTCGTGCGGACCCTGCGGGCGGTCATCGATCCCATGGGCCAGACCGTGAGTGCTAACGACCGGCTCTACTTGGCCGCCCAGATGCCCTCGCTCATCGTGTGGGGAGCGCGGGACACGATCATCCCGGCCAGCCACGCGCTGGCCGCCCACGAAGCCATTCCCGGCAGCCGCTTGGTCATCATCGAAGATGCAGGCCACTTCCCCCACGTAGAGACTCCTGACGAGTTCCTCGATGTGCTGCTCGACTTCATCGACACCACCGAGCCGGCTCGCTTCGGCCCAGCCGATCTGCAGCACCTGCTGCGGCTGCGGGCCCCCGACGTGCCTGTTCCGGACTGAGCCGGCCTGGTCCGCACGCCGTCTGAGCAACCGGGCTGATCGCCTCCGCTGATCGATTAACGCCGCCGGGGTAGTTTCGTGTCCGACGATCGAGCGACGTAAGGGTGGGACACAGATGG
>CAIVIS010000387.1 GCA_903906055.1 uncultured Acidimicrobiaceae bacterium | reverse complement strand
CCCTTCTTTTGGCCAGACTTTGGACCGGCGGACCATCTGCAACGGTGGAAGCCGACAACGGCGGCGGTTCGCTACCGAAGTCTCCAACAGTCCTTCAAGTGACTGCTGGGGGAGGGCGAGGTGAGGGTGAACCCGATGGAGCGGATGAAGCCTCCCATCATCCCCGAGGTGCCCGTGCCCGTGGGGCTCGACGCCGACCTGAAGAAGCTGTTGAAGGCGTGCGGTGGGAAGTCGTTTGAGGACCGTCGGGCCTCGACCACCAGGCGCTCGGGCGGCACGACGGGCTTGGCGGCCCGGGTCTCGGCCAGTTCGGGCGGGCCGTAGTAGGCGTCGACCATGCTGTCGACGTGCCGGCCGAGGCGAAGTCCGAGCCGCAGAAACTCCTTGACCAGCCCACCGCCGGACGCGGTCGCCATGCGAGCCGGTCGCTCAGTCCAGCTGAGCGTGCAGGAAGGCCACCGTGCGGCCCCACAGCAGTTCGGCGGCAGCAGCGTCATAGACGTCGGGACGGTCCTCGTTGAAGAAGGCGTGGTCCACGCCGGGGTAGACGTAGAACGTCACGTCACGTCCGAGCGCTATCAGCTCGGCCTCGAGCGCGCTCGCTGACTCTGGAGTGAAGGCCCCGTCAAGCTCGGCGACGTGTCCGAGGACGGCGGCGGTCATGGCCGGGTAGTCGGGCCGGGCATCGGGCCAGGGGATCACCCCGTACGCTGGCACCACCACCGCCACCGCGTCAGGCCTTTGGCACGCCAGCACCAGGGCCAGGCCGCCACCCATGCAGAACCCGAGCGCACCGATTGACCCGCGACCGGTTCGACGCAGCAGTTCGTCGACGGCGCCGCTCAGATCGTCGGCCGCCCGGCCCATCTCAAGGGCCATCATCTCCTTGGCTGCCTCGTCGGGCTCGGTAAGCGGGACTTCCTTCCCCTGATAGAGGTCGGGGGCGAGGGCGGTGAATCCGGCCTCGGCCAGCCGGTCGCAGGTCCGGGTGATCTGGTCGATCACGCCCCACCACTCCTGCAGTACGAGGACTCCAGGCGTATCGGTCGATCCACCGGCTGGCACCGCCAGATAGCCACTCACGGTGGTCTGGTTGCTCTGGAACTCGATTCGATCACCCATGAAGAGACCCTACTCGTGGATCACCGCTAAGTGCGGAGATCCCGTGAATTCAGCCTCGATCACGACTTGATCGAGGGATGGTGACTATCTCGCACAGGAGATCGCCACTGGGGTCGACGCGGTCTCGTCGCTGTCCATGGAGGATCGCTGCGCAAGCGGTTACATCTGACTAATGTTGGTCTACCTCGCTCAGCAGGGAGCCGCCGGTTCCGCTCGACAGGGGGTTGGCTCGGGGCCGCTGTGGTCCGGATCGAAACTTGGGGGAATGACCTATGGCAGAAAACGACGTTCGCACCTTGCCGACCGATTGGGTCGGGACATGTGTCGGGGCGACATGGGGCATCAACAATCCCCACAACCCGAAGCATGCGTCACACGGTCATCTCGACCCCGAGTGGCACTCAGCCAGCAGCGAAGTCGCCCTGAGGGTCCTCCGCCAAGAAGGGCGTTCCCTGGAACTGCTCAGGATTTCCAATGGCCATGAGACGCCGGCCGTCGGTGCTTTGTCGTCTGACGGGCGAAGCCTCATCGTCGCGTCGCAAGACACCACTGCGCACCTGACCATCGATGGAGACAACATGTCGGGTGAGTGGTTCACAAGGCCACATGGATCAGAGGGAGCCGCCACCACGTTTTCAGCAATCATGGCGGAACTGACAGCCAAGTCCTGATCGCCACACCTTCGCCCTGACGACGACCCCCTGCTCCGGCGGGGGGTCTGTCGCGTCCGCAATCATCCCCAGCGACCGGCACACTGCCTCGTTCCCTCCGATCGTTATTGCTCTCGTCCGCGACACTGAGCACCAGAGCGACCGATCCGGACTACAACACCTGACGCATGCAACTAGTGTTCAGCTTGTCTCGCTCAGCAGGGAACCGCCGGTTCCGCTCACCAGGAGAATGACTCCGGGCCAACATGGCCCGGGTCGGAACTTGGGGGAATGACCGATGGCAGCAAACGAGGTTCGCACCTTGCCGACCGAGTGGGTGGGTACCACCACGTGGGCGTGAGGCTCGGTCGCGAAACGCTGCAGCACGCGGGTTTCCCCAGATGGGGATGGTTGGTGGACCCGTCGTGATGGAGCCCCTGAGGGTTCGGAACTTCCGGCTCCTGCTGATCTCCCAAGGGATCTCGGTTGCCGGCTCGCTCCTCCAGGACGTGGCGGTGGTTTGGCTGGTCCTCCACCTCACGCATGACTACACGGCCCTAGGGTTGGTTGTGGCCTTCCAGTTCGCACCCATGCTCGCCTTTGGGGCGTGGGGGGGCGTGCTCTCTGACAGGTTCGACCGAAGGCGGCTGCTGTTTGTCACCGACGCCGTGGGCGGTGTGCTGGCCTTGATCCTGGCCATCCTGGTCTTCACCAACGCTGTTGAGGTGTGGGAGATCTACCTACTCGCACTCCTGCTCGGCTTCGCCACTCTCGTCAATCAGCCAGCCGGACAGAGCATCCTGGGCGAGCTCGTAGGTGAGGATCTCCTCCCGAAAGCCATCGGCCTGACCCTGTCGTCGTACATCGTCGCCAAGGGCGTTGGTTCGATCGCCGGTGGCATCCTCGTGGCCACGGTGGGCTTCGGCCCGTGCTTCTTGGTGAACGCCGCGACCTTCTTGGTTTCCTTGGCCTGCCTGGCCGCCATCCGCCCAGCAGAAATGCACCCGGTGGCCCAAGTCCCGCATCAGCGCACGCAAGTCCGCTCGGGACTCCGGTATGTCTGGGCAACCCACAACGTCAAGATCACTCTCCTCTTGCTTTCGATCATGGGGATTCTTTGCTTCAACTTCACGATCAACCTGGCCGCTTTGTCCAAAGGGGCCTTTGCTGCGGGTCCGGCAGGATTCGCCATTCTGTTCGCATGTTGGGGAATAGGTGGCGGCGCAGGCAGTCTTCTGGCCGCCCGCAAATCCACTCCTGATCTGAACCGGCTGGGGTGGCTCGGCGTGCTGTTCGGCGTGTCGTCACTCGCACTGGCCGCAGCCCCGACGTTGATCGTCGCCGATGGCGTGAGCGTGATCGTCGGGGTGCTGACCTTCTGGGTCGTCGCGGCCAGTGCAGAGCTGCTGCAGGTGTCGAGTCGACCGGAGATGCGCGGGAGGGTGATGTCGCTCTGGGTCGTCGTGGTCTGGGGTTCGTTCGCCATCGGTTCCCCCCTGATGAGCTGGGTGGCCAACAGCGCCGGGCCCCGGGCACCGTTGGTGGTCTGTGGTGTGGCGGCGCTGGCCTCGTGTGGGATCTGGCTGCTCTGGGCTCGCCATCAGGTCCACGAACACGAACACGAACTACCCGGGGCTGTGTATATCGCGGCGGTAGATGGCCAGGCCGATCACATCGCCGCGACCGACCGGCGGTCAAGGCCCGAATCCGAGGTCTGACAACCACTCGACCCAGGGGTTGACGACAAATTCCCCGGTCAGGGCCTTGACTACCCCTAGGTTCCTTTTGGCCCTCGGACCGACCGAATGCCATCTGCACGCATATGACTCACGCTGAGCAGTACTCGACGGTCGAGCCTCGGCCTGCCCCGCTCGCCTCTGCAGCCCCCGAACCAGGGTGCTCGCAACGCTTGCTTTGGT
>CAIVIS010000386.1 GCA_903906055.1 uncultured Acidimicrobiaceae bacterium | reverse complement strand
CCCGTGTGGCGAGGAACTGGGCGTCGTCGGGGTTGATGCTGATCTGACGCCAGGACAGGCCACCGGTCAATACAGCGGGCGCTTGTGCCATTCCGACGCCCTGGTGCTGCACCTGCCACGCCCGCTTGAGTTCGAGCGTCTCGGTCTCGCTGAGGTCGCCGGGGTACTCGAGCACGCCACTGGGGTTCGCACCGTTGGAGAAGAATGCGCCGCCGTACTTCTCGGTGGCGCTGGCCAGTCCCCACGACCCACGCATGTACTCAACTGGGTTGAGCCCGATGAAGCCGCCGGTGGGGGTGAGTCCGGGGATGTGCATGATGTCTTCGGTCGGGATCAGCCGGCCGTTGATGCGGTACTCACGCTTACCGGTCTGCGGGTTGCGGCGAGCGACAACAGTGTCCGGGTGGACGAGCTGGATGACCGTCGGGTAGCCCATGTCGTCACGGGATGCGATGACTCCGAAGGCGTTACCCCGCAGCAGTAGCGAGTACATGACCTGCGCCAGCCAGCTAATGCGGTTGCCATCGGGCCACGGGTTGTTGATGAGCGGCGGCTCGGGGTCCACTGGGACCCGGCTGTGGTCCTTGGTGCGGACCAG
This sequence comes from uncultured Acidimicrobiaceae bacterium, assembly GCA_903906055.1. Taxonomy (GTDB): domain Bacteria; phylum Actinomycetota; class Acidimicrobiia; order Acidimicrobiales; family RAAP-2; genus Bog-756. The sequence continues at coordinate 2,562 of CAIVIS010000386.1, read as the reverse complement.
CGTGGTGAGCGGAAGGGTGCTTACCGCATCGGACAGGATGGCGATACAGGTGAATACGGTGCTGATCGACAGTGCCGTGTCGTCGTTGATGGGCACACCAGCACCGATAAGGCCGGTCTGGCCGTTGGTCGGGATGTACGACGAGCCCCACGGCAGCCGTGGGTCAGCTCCTCGACGTTCGAGGGATCGCAGGATGCTCATGCTCGGCCTGCTCTCTTGGCTTCACGCCGGACCTTCCGGGCAGCGTGGCGACTGGTGACCGGATGGATCATGCGGGCCACACTGAGCGCCACCTGATCGTCCTCGGTGGCGTACCCGATGAGCAGCAACGAGACGCCCAGGGCGCACAGGCCGGCGATGGTGTTCCACATAAAGGCAGCGGTGACCAGTGCGGCGAAGCCCGCCAACTCGGCGAGGGTCGACGGCCTCATGCGGTGGTGATCTTGATGGTCCCGATGGCAGTGGCGGCGATGACGATGGTCGTCGGTGAGGTGGCCGGGTCGAAGGACATCAGGTAGACGGCGGTGGTCGACATCGGCGTACCGGTGTCACCTGCCACGCCCTTGAGCGTCATGGTGCCTGCGTAACTGGGGTTCGGCTGGGGGAACGAGGCGTTCGGCGGGATGATGAACGCCTGGGAGATGGATGCCGGCAGGGTGATCGTGTTCGCACCGACGGCCAGGGTCACGACCTGCTCGGAATAGACCGCTGCAGAGATGGACCGGACGCCCGCTGGGGGTGCCAGGGACCACGTACCCTCGGGTCCGCCGCTCACATTGGCGCTGATGCTGACCGTAGCGACGCTTGCCATGGGGCTCCTAGATGAGTGACACGATGCGGGGGCTGGATGTCTTGGTGTTTTTGAGTCCCCACAGCGCCACGGTGGTGGCGACGAGGGGCGAAATGTCCACCGATGAGGACTTACGGGACCAGGCCCAGGCATCGCCGAGGGGGCGAGTGATAGCGCCGGCCACTGCGGAGTTCAGCTCGGGGGTGCCGAGGTGGCGCAGGGTGTGACTGTCGGCGATGGAGTCGTAGAAGATGCCGCACGCCTGGGCGACTTCCTTGGCGTTCAGCGTGGTCACGTCGATCCTGCGGCGCTCGAGTTCGGGAAGCATCGACCCGGCGGGCCCGTAGGCATCGCAGTAGATCGTCTTGATCCGGTGCTTAGTCTTCAGCTCCTCGAGGCGCTCGCCGATCCAGCGGGTGCCACGTCGGTGCTCGACCACTTCGATATGGGGTAGGCCGTCCTCCCGGTGGCCCGCCACGGCGATGCAGGCAGCGGATCGGTCGGGTGTGATGTCGAAGGCGAAGCAGACCGGGTCATTCGGAACGCTGGACACGTCCAGGCAGGCATCCCAGTCGTCGGTAGAGATCATTCTGACGCCGCCAGGGGCCGTCTTGGGCCAGTCACCGACACCTAATCGTTCGATCCAGAAGCCCCGATCCCCGTACATTGAGGCGTATTCGTTGCTGATGTACTCGGAACTGATGCGATAACCCATGGCTGGGTTGGCCTGCGCCCACAGAATCGGGTCGTTTGCGACCGCTGGCGAGAGTTTTTCGAGGGGAGTTTCGGCACTCCACTCGAAGTAGGCGAGGCTTTTGTCGTCTCCAGACATGCCACGTTCACGGATGCGGGACAGCACGACGCCGTGCTCATCGTTCTCCTGGTCGACGGCCGAGCCGGTGTACCAGATCTGCGGATTCGCACGGGCGGACAAGGTGGGCAGTAGCGCCCGAAGCATGGCGTCGGGGATGACCATCGCCTCGTCCAAGATGATGCAGTCGGCGGTGAACCCTCGACCACCGCCAGCGGTGCGGGTGCGGAATCGGATGCGCTGGCCGTTGTCGAGCTCGATGCCCTCCTCGCCATGGCTGCGTGAGACACGCTTCACCCGGCGAGAGAGTTCAGGAGCTGCTTCGATGAGGTTGAGCAGGCGCTGAAACGCTTCGAGCGAGGTATCGAACCGGTGCGCCGAGTGGACAATCAGACGTTCGCCGAGCAGAAACAGGCCCGCCAGTTCACGCGCTTCGAGGATTGAGCCCTTGCCGTTCTGGCGAGAGACGACCAGTCCGACCTCAAACGCTGCCCACTTGCCGTCGGCACGCTCGCCGAGGGAGTTGCGTAGGACGTGCTGCTGCCAGGGGTCGAGATCCAGACCAGCCATGGCGGCCAGTTCGACCGCCTCGTCACCCGATGAGGTGACGTACGGGGGGATGTTCTCAACTCTTGGTAACTGCAACCCCTGCACGACGGGCCTCACGTCTACGAGCGAGGTCATCGAGAGCGTCGGCCTCCTGAGTGGCGGGCATCAGTGCGTTCAGTCGGTCGTTGGCATCGAGCAGTGAGCGGGCAACCATCGACTTGGCGGTAGCGGAGTTGGTCGGATCATCGAGTTCACGAGCCATGGCGAGCATGACGAGGGCGAGTCCACTACTGGCCAGCGGCTGCGGGGCACGGGCGAGGTCGCGCTCTACGGCCTGGGCTACGTCACCAGTTTCGTGAGCTGCGGGAGACTTTGGCTTTGTGGGGCGCGCCCCTGTTGCACTTTTGGTGCT
>CAIVIS010000385.1 GCA_903906055.1 uncultured Acidimicrobiaceae bacterium | reverse complement strand
CGACCGTCGAGGACCGTAGTGGCCAACAAGATCATCCCTGCGCACGTGCCGAAGACAGGCAAGCAGCCGCCGAGTGCTTCCGTCAGCGGATCAGTCAGGCCCGCAGAGCCCAGCAGTAGCGCCACCGTCGTCGACTCGCCGCCTGGCACCACCAGTCCGGCCAGGCCCTCGAGGTCGACGGGACGACGCACTTCGCGCACGGTCTCGCCCAGATCGGCAAACGCCGCCGCGTGCTCGCGGACGTCGCCCTGCAGGGCGAGTATTCCGATGGTCAACGGCCGGCAACCTGAAGGGGAGCGACCGGCCGATCCCTACCAGCCACGATCGGCCAGGCGCACGTCGAGCGTGCCCATCTCCTGTCCGGGCATGGCCGCGCCCAACCCAGTGGACACCTTGGCCACCAGGTCGGCATCGGTGTAGTGGGCAGTGGCTTCGACAACCGCACGGGCCATCAGCGACGGCTCGGAACTCTTGAAGATCCCTGATCCCACGAAGACCGCCTCCGCACCGAGCTGCATCACCAATGAGGCATCGGCCGGCGTGGCTATCCCACCGGCACAGAACAGCGGCACCGGCAGGCGCCCGGTGTTGGCGATCTCTTGGACGAGGCCGATCGGTGCAGCCAACTCCTTGGCCCACACGTACAGTTCGGCCGAGTCGGCTTCGGTCACCTTGCGGATATCCCCGAGGATGGACCGGAGATGGCGCACGGCCTCCACGATGTTGCCGGTGCCGGCTTCGCCCTTGGACCGGATCATGGCTGCACCTTCCGAGATGCGCCGCAGCGCCTCACCGAGGTTGGTGGCACCGCACACGAAGGGAACGTCGAAGTTCCACTTGTCGATGTGGTGGGCCTCATCGGCAGGAGTGAGGACCTCGCTCTCGTCGATGAAGTCGACGCCGAGCGCAGCCAAGACCTGGGCCTCGGCGAAGTGGCCGATCCTGGCCTTGGCCATCACGGGAACAGTGACGGCGGCCTTGATCCCTTCGATGAGGGCCGGATCGCTCATCCGGGCGACCCCGCCGTCACGACGGATGTCGGAGGGAACTCGCTCGAGGGCCATGACGGCCACCGCACCGGCGTCTTCGGCGATCTTGGCCTGCTCAGCATCGACCACGTCCATGATGACGCCGCCTCGCAGCATCTCGGCGAGGCCTCGCTTGACGGTGAAGGTGCCAGTCGGACGATCGGTGCTGGTGGAGTCGGTCATGCCCCCATGCTATCGCCGGAGCCCCGTCACCCTGTCGGCCTCAGACGAACCACCCGATGGCCGTCCAGTCGCGGCTGAGGCCGCTTCCCGAAGGGAGCGGCCTCAGCGCCTACATCGATCGGTCCAGCATGTACGCAGCCCAGGATCAGACCTGCAGTACGGCCTCTGCCTCGATCTGGATCTCAATCTTCTTGCCGACTACGAGCCCACCAGCCTCCATCACGCCGTGGAACGAGACACCGAAGTCATCCCGATCGATGGTCGTAGAGGCGCTGAAGCCGACGCGATGGTTTCCGTACGGATCCTGGACCACGCCCTCGAGCACGGCGTCGAGGGTGACGGCCTGGGTTACGCCCCGAATGGTGAGATCGCCGTCCACGTGCCACTCGGTGGCCGTCACCGGGCGGATGGCCGTGCTGACGAACGTCCAGGTGGGGTGCTCGGCGACATGGAAGAAGTCGTCAGCTCGCAGATGGTTGTCGCGGTTTTCGTCCCGGGTGTCGACGCTGTCGGCCTGAATGGTCACCGAGACCGTCGAGTCCGACGGGTCCTCAGCCAGCTCCAGGGTTCCCGAGCACTCAGTAAACGATCCCCGGACCTTGGCCACGGCCATGTGGCGGACGGCGAAGCCCAGGTGCGTGTGGGAGCCGTCGAGGACATAGCTTCCCACGGCCGGATACTCCGCTCCGTTGACCTGCCTGCTGGTGATGGTGTCAGTCATTCCTGCTCCTTGTTGTGTGGGGTGTGGGTGCTGCATGCGGTAACCGACGGTGGCCTGATCTACCGCCTGCCAGTACTTGTTGATACAACTATACCACATGTAGTTGCACATGCAACTATACGATTGAAGGAGTATGTTGTATCCATGAGTTCCGTTCCATCCCCATCGCTCGATGACGAGCGTCTGACCACTGTCGGGCTGCTGTTCGAGTCGGCAGGTGGCCTGCGGCGGCTCTTCTCCACGCAGCGTGAGGCATCAGGATCGCCGACCGTCCAGTCATTCGACATCTTGATCCGCCTCGCTCGCACGCCTGGCGGCGAGTTGCGAATGAGTGATCTGGCCACCCAGGCTTCCCTCACTCCGAGCGGACTGACCCGAGCCGTCGACCGCTTGGAAGTGCAGGGCCTCGTGTCGAGGCGCACCTGTCCCGAGGACCGACGTGGATCCTTCGCCGAACTGACTCCAGCCGGCCACGAGTTGATGGCCGCTTCGCTCCCCGACCACCTGGCCCAGGTCGAGTTGATCCTGGACGAGCTCTTCACTCCCGAGGAAGAGGCGCAGTTAGCGAGCGCACTGCGACGGATCCGCGACTACGCCCTAGAGCACAACACGTCATCGGCCGGCGCTTGTGGTGCCGACGACGAGTGTCCGGCCTGAGCTACAGGCCCAGGGCGGCGGCCCGCACGCGGGTGTCGTCGAGGTTCCCCTCCGACGACTCCGATGCTGGCGCCCCCACCATGGGATCGACCCACAGCCAACGGGTGAGCGCAGCGATCCTGCCGGGCGCCGAAGGCCAGGTGGAGCCAGCAACTGCATGCCCAGACATCACCTGAAGGGCCGAAGCGATGCCCGCTGGATAGCGGACGATGAGGGCAGCGCGCTGGTCCGCCGAGAACTCGCGACCCCTGCCCACCAGCGTGTGCACCGTATCGGCGCCGACTGGTGTGCCCCGCAGGACTGCCCAGGGAAGTGCGACCAGAACGGCAGCCGACGACAAGACGATGTCGTTCCGCTTGATGTGGACCAGCTCGTGGGCGAGCACTCCCTCGAGCTCCACCAGACCCAACGATCCCTCGAGTCCGGAGGTCACGATGAGGGTCGCCGACTTCGAGTCGCGCCCGAGGGCCAGGGCATTGGGGACTTCGCTGTCGATGACGGCGATGGCCGGTCGGTCGAGTCCCATCGTGGCGCACAGCCCATCCACGAGGTTGTGCAGGCGGGGTCGATCCTCCTCGCGGCTGGGCACGGCCCCTAAGGCCGATTGCACCAGTCCAGGAGCAGTCCTCCAGATCCAGGCCGCACATGCCGCAGTCGCGACGAGCAGCACTCCCAGTCCCACGAGCGGCAGACCGAGCACAGTCAGAACGATGCCGAGGAGGACTCCGACCACACCCCCGGGGACGAGGCAGAGCAGCATCGCCTTGCGACGGTTGGCGGCCGCCATGGCTTCCTCGGCGAGCTCTGCCGTCCGGTCAGCTCTGACGACGGGCGCAGCCTGCACCTTCTCCGCCGTGCGATCGGCTCCTCGGCTCCCCGACCCTCCGCTGCGCTGCTGGCCTTGGCCTTGGCCTTGGCCTTGGCGGCCGGATCCTTGACCTGACGGGCGCTGTCCGCCGGAACCCGACCGGGACTTTCCTCCGCTTCGGTTCCCGCCGTTGCGCCCTTGACCAGACCTGTTGGCGGACGAACCCCCACGTTGGCCACCGGATGTAGACCCACCCGACGCCGACTGCTTCGCTCCCCCGCCAGATCCCCCACCCGATCCCGAGCCACCGGCTCCGCCCGACGTGGTCTGCTTCGCCCCCCCGCCACCGCCCGCACTGCCAGAGGCACCGCCTGCACTGGAAGCACCGGAGCCGCCGCTCGAGCCGCTACCCCGGCGCCGCCGATTCCGCGATCCGCTACCCGAGCGGCTCCCGCCAGTCGAGCCGCCAGTCGAGCCGCCAGTCGAGCCACCAGCTGCGGACCCGCCGCCAGCACCGGTGGATCCACCGGTCGGGCCGGAAGGTACTGATCGATCAGAGGAGTCAGTCATCGTCCGAGCAGTGTACGACCGCTCACGGCCGTTCCCCGACCATGACGGACCGATAGCACTCCTCGTACCGTTCGGCCAGGGACGCCATCGACCAGGTG
>CAIVIS010000384.1 GCA_903906055.1 uncultured Acidimicrobiaceae bacterium | reverse complement strand
GTGCAGTCACTCAGCTGAACGGCGAGTGGTTCCATCCGGTTCGGAGGTCAGGTGTGGATGTGTCTTTCTAGGTACATCTATCTCACCTTGCTGCCGAACCTAGCGGGCTATGAGTTCGGCAGCAAGGTGAGATGGGATGTATCCAAAATCGGGCACCGTCACACCCGTGACGGACAATCAAAGTCATGACCGGGGCCATCACAGAGGAGTACTTGACCCGGGCCGCCGTGTTCCCCCTCGACCCCTCTCCGGCCCAGGAGCGCCTGCTGCGTTCGTATTGCGGAGCAGCCCGGTTCGCCCACAACTGGGCGCTCGGCCAAGTGAAGGACAACCTCGCTACTCGCAGCGACGAACGGGCCGCCGGACTGTCTGAAGAGGCCCTCACGGCGTCGTTGTCCTGGTCGGCCTACTCCCTCAACAGGGTGTGGAACGCGGCGAAGGAGGAGGCTGCTCCCTGGTGGCCCGAGGTCTCGATGCACGCCTTCCGTTCTGGCGTAGTTGCTGCCGCAGCCGGGCTGGAGAACTTCCGATCCTCGAAGAAGGGCACCCGCAAGGGACGACCCGTCGGGTTCCCCCGGTTCAAATCGAGAGACCGTTCGAAGCCGGCGGTCACCTTCACTGAGATCAACCACCAGGGGTCGTGGTTCGAGGACTCAGACGTGCTGGCCGGCCGGGTCTCTCCTAACGGTCACCGCATCCGCCTCATGCTGCCCCAGAGCACCCCGGATCGAGACGTGCAGCGCCGTCGGGCCAACCTGGCCTGGATACACACCACTGAGTCCACCCGTCGGCTGGTCAAGAAGGTGGCCGACGGCACCGCCTCCATCCAGAAGGTCACCATCTCGTATGTCGGCGGACGCTGGCAGGCGTCGGTGCTGGTGCGGTATCTGGTGCAGCCAGTGATTCAGTCAGTGGTGCGTCCTCGTGCACCAGGCCAGGCCGGCCCGGACACCGCCATCGGGGTCGACGCCGGCATCACCCACCTGGCCACTCTGTCCCGGCCCGTCCCCGGACTCACCGACGACCACGGCCACATCGCCAACCCCCGGGTGCTGGAGAAGCAGCTGGACCGCCTGGCCAAGGTGGACCGTCGATTGGCCCGGTGCCAGAAGGGCTCCAAGAACCGAGCCAAGGTGAAGCGACGCCGGGCTCGCCTGCACGGCACCATCACCAAGACCCGGTCACTCGAGCTCCACCGAGTCTCGAACGCCCTGACCAACCAGTTCGACGTCATCGCCATCGAGGACCTGAACGTGGCCGGCATGGCCAACGCCAAACGGCACCTGGGCCGAGCTCTGGCCGACGTGTCGCTCGCCGAGCTACGTCGCCAGCTCACCTACAAGTCTCCCGACCGTGGGACCACCCTCGTGGTGGTCGACCGGTTCTACCCCTCTACGAAGACCTGCTCGTCCTGTGGTGCAGTGAGAGCCAAGCTGCCCCTGGCGGTGCGGGTCTTCGAGTGCAGCATCTGCGGGATGTCCCTCGACCGGGACATCAACGCAGCCATCAACATCGAAGCTGAGAGCAGGCGACTGCTCAAGGCCAAGCGGCAATCACTTCATCAAGCAACATCACCGCAGGACGTCGCCGGGCTACGACCGGAGACGGAAAACGCTGACTCGAGGACAGAGAAGACCGGAGTGCCGACGGGCACTGCGGCACTGGCCGCTTGCAGGGCAGAACCACGCAGCCACGCAACTGTCGTGGTGTAGGACGTGGACGGGGTGCAGTCACTCAGCTGAACGGCGAGTGGTTCCATCCGGTTCGGAGGTCAGGTGTGGATGTGTCTTTCTAGGTACATCTATCTCACCTTGCTGCCGAACCTAGGTTCTGGTGAGTGGCTGCGGCGACGCCATCAGCCTGATTCAAATTGTCGAGGGAGCCATAACCAGCGCCAACGCAACCGTCAGAATCGTCGGGGCCACTGCCCCCATGATCCTGAACCAGATGCTCAACCTTGAGGCC
>CAIVIS010000383.1 GCA_903906055.1 uncultured Acidimicrobiaceae bacterium | reverse complement strand
GGTTCCGGGGCTGCGAGTGCGGAACTACGCCGTACCTGTAGACTTGGGTTTCAGTATTCCGACCGCAGATGGAGGCGGTGGCGTGTTCGAACGATTCACAGATAGAGCTCGACGAGTCCTGGTTTTGGCACAGGAGGAGGCGCGGCTGCTCAACCACAGTTTCATCGGCACCGAGCACATCCTCTTGGGCTTGATCCACGAGGGTGAGGGGGTCGCGGCCAAAGCGCTGGAGTCCCTTGGGGTGTCCCTCGAAGCCGTCCGGGAGAAGGTCGAGGAGACGATAGGACTGGCGGGCACTGCCCCGACGGGTTCGCCGCCCTTCACCCCCCGGGCCAAGAAGGTGCTCGAGCTTTCGCTCCGCGAGGCTCTGCAGTTGGGCCATAGCTACATCGGCACCGAGCACATGCTGCTCGGGTTGGTGCGCGAGGGCGAAGGGGTGGCCGCACAGGTCCTCCAGAGCCTGGGCGCCGATCTGCCCCGTGTCCGCCAGCAGGTCATCCAGCTGCTCTCGGGCTACCAGGGCAAGGAAGCAGCCGGTGTCGGCCAGGCCAGCGGCCAGCAGTCGGAGGCACCGACGGGCTCGGCCGTACTCGACCAGTTCGGACGGAACCTCACCGCCCTGGCCCGCGATCACAAGCTCGACCCAGTCATCGGGCGCGAGAAAGAGATCGAACGGGTCATGCAGGTGCTGTCTCGCCGCACCAAGAACAACCCGGTCCTCATCGGTGAGCCCGGTGTGGGCAAGACCGCCATCGTCGAAGGACTGGCCCAGCGCATTGTGGCCGACGAGGTCCCCGAGACGCTTACCGGCAAGCAGCTCTACACGCTCGATCTCGGTGCATTGGTGGCCGGGAGCCGCTACCGAGGCGACTTCGAAGAGCGCCTGAAGAAGGTGTTGAAGGAGATCCGCACCCGAGGCGACATCGTTTTGTTCATCGACGAGTTGCACACACTCGTCGGTGCCGGTGCCGCAGAAGGCGCCATCGACGCGGCATCGATCCTCAAGCCCATGCTGGCCCGAGGCGAGTTGCAGACGATCGGTGCCACGACCATCGATGAGTACCGCAAGCACTTGGAGAAGGACGCCGCACTTGAGCGTCGCTTCCAGCCCATCAAGGTGGAGCAGCCGAATGTGGCCCTGACCATCGAGATCCTCAAGGGGCTCCGGGACCGCTACGAGTCGCACCACGCCGTCACCATCACCGATCAGGCACTGGTGGCTGCAGCCAACCTGGCCGACCGCTACCTGGCCGACCGGTTCCTGCCGGACAAGGCGATCGACCTGATCGACGAGGCCGGCAGCCGTCTCCGCATTCGCCGGATGGTCACTCCTCCTGCCTATAAGAAGCTCGAAGAGGAGATCACCCGTCTGCGGGCCGACAAGGAAGCCGCTATTGAGAAGCAGGCCTTCGATCAGGCGAAGAAGCTCGCCGAACAAGAGAAGGACCGCATGGACGCCAAGGAGGCCATGGAGGCCGAGTGGCGAGCCGAGGGTGTGGACCTGTTCGACATCGTCGACGAAGAGGTCATCGCCGAGGTGTTGGCCAACTGGACCGGTATCCCGGTCTACCGCCTCACCGAAGAGGAGACGTCCAAGCTGCTGCGCATGGAGGACGAGCTGCACAAGCGGGTGATCGGCCAGGAGCCGGCCATCGCCGCCCTGTCTCGTTCGATCCGTCGCACTCGTGCCGGCCTCAAGGATCCCAAGCGTCCGAGCGGTTCGTTCATCTTCCTCGGCCCGACCGGCGTGGGGAAGACCGAGCTGGCCAAGACGCTGGCCGAGTACCTGTTCGACGACGAGGACGCGCTCATCCAGCTCGACATGTCCGAGTACATGGAGAAGCACACGGTGAGCCGACTGGTCGGTTCTCCTCCTGGGTATGTCGGATACGAAGAGGGCGGGCAGCTGACCGAGGCTGTGCGGCGCAAGCCGTTCTCCGTGGTCCTGTTCGACGAGGTGGAGAAGGCCCATGCCGACGTGTTCAACACGCTCCTACAGATCCTGGAGGACGGTCGACTGACCGATGCCCAGGGTCGATCGGTGGACTTCAAGAACACCGTGTTGATCATGACGTCCAACCTCGGGACCGCCGACCTGCGCAAGTCCTCGGTGGGATTTGCCCAGTCGTCGGGTGCGGTCACCTACGAGCGGATGAAGGCCAAGGTCAACGAAGCGCTGAAGGCCCACTTCCGGCCCGAGTTCTTGAACCGCATCGACGAGGTCGTGGTGTTCCACGAGTTGTCGAAGGTGGAAGTCATCGAGATCGTGGACCTCATGATCCATCGTGTGTCCGTGCAGCTCGAGCTCCAGGGGCTCAGCCTGGCTCTGTCGGCCGAGGCCAAGACACTGCTGGCCGATCGGGGCTACGACCCGCAGTTGGGTGCCCGTCCACTCCGGCGTGCGATCCAGCAGATGATCGAGGACCCTCTGTCGGAGCGGATCCTGTGGAAGGAGTTCCGGGTCGGCCAGACCATCATCGTCGACGTCGAGACCATCACGCCCGAAGCCGCTGCGGCCTACGACGTGAAGGGTGCACCGCCACTGGTGGCCGGTGAGCAGCAACTCACCTTCACGGCCATCGACGGCATCGAGCCTCCTCCGGTCGAGTTGGCAGGAGCCGATTCTTCGGCCGAGTGACGCCCTGACGTGACGGCCGTAGGCCGCCACTGGACATGCGGTAGTCAGATGCCCCGCCGAACCGGCGGGGCATCTGCGCGCAGCGGCACATCCATTCCGAGGCCGATGCATGCGCCAAGGACCGAGTGAGCACGTCCTGCCTTCCTGCCCTCCTGCCCTGCTGCCCTCCTGCCCCCTCTACACGCCATCGCCCGCGAGGAGACGTCGGTCAGACCAGTTGTGACTTTGGTCTCTAGCGGGGCGGCCGAGTTTCCGGTTTTACTTATATGAGGCGGGGATCAACAGGTCGGTCGTGGTCGAAGACCCGACCGAACAACCCTGCGCCCGACCGGCCCTGTCCCCCGGGGTCGGGTCGGGGATTTGAACCACCCCCCCAGTGCCCCCCGGGGGGGTGGTCCGCGTTCGGACTGTGGCCAAGGGTGCAGCCCCTTGCCCCGGTCGGGTATGCCCGAAGATTGGGTCTTTGGTCCTATCCAGTCGAGATCCCAATTGCCCATGTCGTCGGGAGCAAATACCGCAATGGCCAGTTGATCCTGTGGCGCCATGAGCTGTCACCAGTTGGCCCGAGTCGAACGGAGCACACCCATGAGTAACGAGCACAGTGGACGACAGCACTCGAGGTTGAGGCGGACGCTCTTAGCGGCGGTGCTCGGCGCCGGTCTCCTGGTTGCGACAGCCGGAACCTCGACATCGTCGGCGTCGGGAGCAGCGCCCCACACCGCGGGCACTGTCCTGTACACCGGCCAGGCCCAGGTCTTGGCTCCACCTGCCGCCAATTTCAGCGGATCAGCTGGTGGTGACGGATGGGGTTTGGCCTTCACCAAGACCGCCGTCTACAACGTGTTTCATCATCAGACCCAGCTCACCGTGGCCTGCCACAACCAGGTGGATGCATCCCAGTGTTGGGCACCCGAGACCATCCAGGACGGCAGTGGCAACGACTTCGCTACATCGGGCCAGCCCGGGCTCTGGATCGATCAAACCAGCGGTCACCTCTTCGTGTACGCCAGTCGTACGGTGGACTCGACCGGAGGCGTCGTGTGCATCGATACCACCCAGGCCGCTACAAACCCGAACCCGTTCTGCGGGTTCACGGCGCTGACGGCTGTGGGCGATGCCCCGTTGAACGGTTCAGCATGGGGCGGTATCAGCGACCCTGTTGTGGTCGCCAACAACTGGTATGCCTTCAACTATGTCGCGGCCACACCGACCGGCACCCAGGACCAACTCTTGTGCTTCAGTCTGACCACGCTGTCGGCCTGTACGAGCCAGCCGTTTGCCATCGACATGGGTGTCGGCGGCACAGTGGCCGCCAATGATCCCTCACCGCCCATTGCCGCCTTCGGGAGTCAGATCGTGCTGCCGCTCAACTTCGGTGCCACCCAGGAACTGGCGTGTTTTGATGCCGCCACCAGCGGATCCTGTGCCGGGGCTTGGCCGATCGACACCACCACCGCCGCCTATCCGACCGCCAGCAATGGTGCACCCTTCCCCATGTTGAATTCGATCGGGGTACCCACCGGATTCTGCGCTCCTACGAGCAATGATCCCTGCTGGTCGCTCACCGGGTCGTCCGTGGCCACACCC